>JBGPCZ010000130.1:0-17803 GCA_041482015.1 Planctomycetota bacterium
CTCGGCGGCCGCAGCGCCCCTCCGGAGACCAAATGACATTCACCACAGAGACACGGAGAGCACAGAGAAAGACTCTTATGGATTCCCCCCTTCCCCCCGGGGGGAGGGAAACCCCCAGAGAATTTCTTCTCCGTGAACTCTGTGTCCCTGTGGTGAATCTTATTCTTATGGAGCCGCTGGCATGAAGCAACTCCGGTTCGCCCTGGGACTCCTGATCCTCGCCGCGCTCGGCACCGGCGGATGGATCCTGGTCCGCCACCCCGAGTGGCTGAAAGGGGCGGCGGACGACGACGAGGACGCGGCGGAGGTGCCGGCGGAAGTCCCCGTCAAGCTGGGCAAGGTCACGCGCGCGACCGTCCACCGGTACGTCGATGGCTTCGGCACCGTCGAGGCCCAGCCCGCCCAGGCCGGCCGGCCACCCGCGAGTGCCCGCGTGGCCTCGCCGGTCGCGGGGGTCCTCGCCGAGGCGCACTGCATGCAGGGCCAGAAGGTCGAGAAGGGCGCCCTTCTCTTCCAGCTGGACGAACGGTCCACGAAGGCCGAGGAGGAGAAGGCGCAGGCCGCGGTCGACTCCGCCAAGGCGTCGCTCGCCCGGCTCAAGTCCTTCCCGCGCCCCGACCAGCTCAAGGTCGCGGAGATGCAGGTCGATCGCACGAAGCGCGCCGTCGAGTATTCCAAGAAGAAGAACGAACGGCTCGTGAAGCTGGTCGCCGACCAGCTGGCGTCCGAGAAGACCCTCCAGGAAGCGGAGCTCGAATTGATCTCCGCGCAGAACGACCTGGCGATCGCGGACAAGCAGCTCGCCCTTCTGAAGTCCTCTCCCACGCCGGAAGAGATCGCGGAGGCCCAGGGAAAGGTCGTCGAGGCGGAGAAGGCCCTCGCGGGCGCCCGGACCCAGCGGTCGCTCCTCAAGATCCAGGCTCCCCTCGCCGGCACGCTCCTGCGCGTCAAGGTCAATCCCGGCGAGGCGGTCGATCCCGCCGCGATCCTCGCGGAAATCGTCGATCTCGACCGCCTCTGCGTGGAGGGAACGGTCCCCTCCGCGCAGGTCCGCTCCGTCGTCGCGGGCATGGAGGTCGATCTCGGCGCCGTGCGCGGGAAGGTTGAGTTCGTGGGGCTCGACATCGACCGGAAGACCGACGCTGGGTTCGTCCGCGTCTCGCTCCCCGCGAAGGCGGGCCTGCCCGTGGGCCAGTTCGTGCGCCTCAGGATCGTCGTCGAGGAGCACAAGGATCACCTGGTGGTCCCCCGCCAGAGCGTGGTGACCAACGCGGAGGGCAAGAGCGTCATCGTCGGCTTCCTCGGCGAGAAAGCCATCATGAAGGAGGTCAAGGTGGGCCTCAAGGAGGGCGAGCTCGTCGAGATCGAGGGCGAGGATATCGACGAGGGCAACAAGATCGTCATCGAGGGCGCCTACGGGATGCCCGGCGAGGCCAAGACCCGGGACATCGATAAGAAATGAGCCTCGGAGATCTAACCCAGCGCCACGCGAAGGCCATCCTCTTCGTGGTGGTCGCGCTCTGCCTCTGGGGCGTCGCCGCGGCCCTCGCCATGCCCTCGTCCGTCTTTCCCCAGACGGACTTCCCGCGCGTCGTGATCCTCGTCGACAACGGCGTCATGCCCGCGGACGAGATGATGGCGCGGGTCACGCGGCCGATCGAGGAGGCGATGAAGGACGTCCCCGGCGCGGTCACGGTCCGCACGACGACCGGCCGCGGCTCCGCGGACGTCAACGTCTTCTTCACGTGGAAGGCGGACATGGTGCAGTCGGAGCTCTACGTCCTGAACCGCCTCTCGCAGATCAAGAACGTGCTGCCGTCCACGGCCACGTTCACCGCGTACCGGCTCACCTTCTCGGCCTTCCCCATCATCGGCATCAGCCTGACCTCGAAAACCCGGACGGTGCGGGACCTCTGGGAGATCGCCCGCTACCAGATCAAGCCGCGGTTCCTGCGGGTGCCCGGGGTGGCGAGCGTCAGCCTCGTCGGTGGCCGGACCCCCGAGTACCACGTGATCGTCGATCCCGTGCGCATGAGGGCGCTCAACCTTTCGCTCTCCGACGTGACGGCGGCGCTGACGAAGAGCAACTTGGTCGCCCCGGCGGGGATGCACGAGGAGAACCACACGCTCTACCTCGCCGTCGTCGACGGCCGTGTCTTCACCCTCGAGGAGATCGAGGACCTCGCGATCGCCTCCGACGGGACGAGGGTGGTCCGCATCCGGGACGTCGCGCGAGTCGTGCCCGGCCAGGAGCCTGTCTTCAACGTGGTGACCGCGGAGGGGATCAACTCGGTCCTCCTCAACGTCCGGAGCCAGCCCGACGGGAGCACGCTCGCGATCGCCGACGTTCTGAAAGAGGACCTGAAGGCGCTTCGGAAGGAACTGCCGTCCGACCTCAAGCTCGCGTTCTTCTACGACCAGTCGCTCCTCGTCCGGGCGTCGGTCCGAAGCGTGTGGGAGGCGATCGGCTTCGGCCTCCTCCTCTCCGTGGTCATCCTCTTCCTCTTCCTCAAGAGGATTTCGACGACGCTCGTCGCGATCGCCGTGATCCCCGCGGCGGTGCTCGTGACGCTGGTCGTCATGAAGATCGCCGGGATGAGCTTCAACCTCATGACGCTCGGCGGCATCGCGGCGGCGGTCGGGCTCATCATCGACGACGCGATCGTCGTGGTCGAGGCGATCCACACGAAGATCATGATGGGGCGGCCGCGGAACGTGGCGGTGAAGGAGGCGGTGGGCGAGATCCTCAGGCCCCTCGTCGGCTCGACGCTGACGCCCGTCGTCGTCTTCATCCCGCTCGCATTCCTCGACGGCGTCCCGGGCGTCTTCTTCCGCGCGCTCGCCGTCACGATGGTCGTCTCCCTCTTGGCCTCGCTCGTCCTCGCGGTCACGCTCACGCCAACCCTCGCCGCGTGGCTCCTCCGGGTGGGAAAGGGGGAGATCGGGGAGCCGCCGGAGAAGGTCGGGGAAGGGGGCTTCCTGCTCCGGCGCATCATCCGGGTCTATGAATGGTCGGCGCGCCTGGCGTTCCGGTTCCCGCTCCTCACGCTGGGCCTGTCGGGACTCGTGATCTTCGGCGGGATCGCGTTCTACATGAAGCTGAAGAGCGACTTCCTGCCGGAGATGGACGAGGGCGGGTTCGTGATCGATTACGTCGCTCCCTCCGGCACGAGCCTCGCGGAGACGGACCGCGCGCTCCTGGAGGTCGAGAAGATCCTCCGGAAGACCCCCGAGATCGAGAGCTACTCGCGCCGCACCGGGGCGGCCCTCGGGTTCCACATCGTCGAGCCGAACACCGGCGACTTCCTGGTGAAGATCCGGCGCCGCCGGGACCGGAAAATCGGCGACGTGATCGTTCGGGACAGGAAGACCGACGAGGTGATCAAGTTCCTCCGGGAGAAGCTCAAGGAGAGCCAGCCCCACATCCAGTGGGAGTTCCCCGGGATCCTGAGCGACCTGATCGGCGATCTCACCTGGTCGCCCGAGCCGGTGGAGATCAAGATCTTCTCGACCGATATCGAATTCCTTAAGAGGAAAGCCCCGGAAATCGAGGCGGCGATCAGCGAGTTCAAGTGGGTGGTGGATCCCAAGAGCGGGATTGTCGTCGCCGGCCCGTCTCTCAGCGTCCGGGTGAGGTCGGCCGACGCGCAGCGGTTCGGCATGGATGCCGACGACGTGGCGCAGGCCCTGAACACGGCGCTCCTCGGCCAGACGGCCTCGTCGGTCCTCCAGGCCGACCGGGTGATCGACATCCGGGTGCGGGTGGAGCCCTCGAGCGTCGACCGCATCGCGTCGCTCGCGAACCTTCCCCTGCGCTCCCCCGGGGGGACCTGGGTCCTCCTCTCGCAAATCGCCGACATCACGGAGGACCCGGGCCAGCTGGAGCTCAAGCGAGAAGATCTGCGGCAGTACGTCGCGGTGACGGCACGGCTCGAGGGTCGCGACCTCGGGAGCGGGATCGCGGAAATCCGGCAGAAGCTGTCGAAGGATCCGTCCCTCCCCCCGGGGATGGTGGAGTACGGCGGCCTCTACCAGCAGGAACAGGAGTCCACACGGAATCTCACGATCGTGCTGATCGCGGCGGTCATCCTCGTCTTCACGGTGCTTCTCTTCGAATTCGGTTCGTTCGTCGGGCCCGTCTCGATCGTCTTCGGGGCGGTGCTCTCCCTCTTCGGCACGATCCTCGCCCTCTGGCTCACGGGGACGTCGCTCAACATCATCTCGCGCCTGGGCGCGATCATCGGGATCGGCATCGTTGCGAAGAACGGGATCCTGATGCTCGACTTCGTGGAGCACCTCGTGGCGGGGGGATTCACGCTCGAGGAGGCCCTGGTGCTCTCGGGGCGCCGGCGCCTCCGGCCGGTGCTCATGACCTCGATGGCCGCGGCGCTCGGGATGCTTCCGCTCGCCTACGGCATCGGCTCGGGTGCGGACATGCTCAAGCCCCTGGCCATCTCGGTGATCGGCGCGCTCGGCATCTCCGTCCTCCTCTCGCTCGTCGCGACGCCGACCCTGTACCTCCTCTTGAGCCGCCTCACGAAGGTGTTTCGCCGCAACCGGCCGCCGCAGCCGATCGTTTAGAGGGACGGTGAGAATCCTGCTCGCGCTCCTTCTTCTCGCCGCGCCCGCGGCGTCCCAGGACTCCGCGCGCTGGAACGTCGTGCTCATCCTGGCCGACGACCTCGGCTGGCGCGACCTCGGCTGCACGGGGAGCACGTTCTACGAGACGCCCGCGATCGACCGGCTCGCCGCGCAGGGCATGCGCTTCACGCAGGCGTACGCCGCGTGCAACGTCTGCTCCCCCACGCGCGCGAGCATCATGACCGGCAAATATCCCGCGCGCCTCCACACGACCAACTTCTTCGGCGGCAACCGGCGCGGCCCGCTCCTCCCACCGGAGTACCGGCAGTCGCTGCCCGCCGGGGAGATCACGCTCGCGGGGGCGTTCCACGATGCGGGCTATCGCACCGCGATCGCCGGCAAGTGGCACCTGGGCGGCAAGGGCTCGCTCCCCTCCGACCACGGGTTCGACGTCGTGATCGGCCCCGCGACGAAGCCCGCCGGCGGCCCGCCCGACGATCCGCATTTCGCGACGATGCTCTCGACCGACGCCGCGAAGTTCATCGAGGACTCAAAGGAGAAGCCCTTCTTCCTCTACCTCCCCCTGCACTCCACCCACGTCCCGCTCAAGACGAGGCCCGAGCTCACGGAGAAATACCGCGCGAAGGCCGCGAAGCTCCCGGCCTTCGACGCTCCGCGCGAGGTCCCGGCCGGGCCCGGCTTCAAGGCCCGGGCCGTGCAGGACCACGCGGTCTATGCGGGCATGGTCCAGGAGATGGACGAGGCGGTCGACCGGGTGCTCAGGAAGCTCGACGACCTCAAGCTCGCTTCTCGCACCGTCGTCGTCTTCTTCTCCGACAACGGCGGGTTGAGCACCGCGGAGGGATCGCCGACGTCGAACCTGCCGCTGCGCGCGGGCAAGGGCTGGAACTACGAGGGCGGCCTCCGCGAACCGCTCATCGTCCGCGTTCCCGGTCGCGTCGCCGCGGGCTCCACGTGCGACGTCCCGGTCATCAGCAACGACCTCTACCCGACGCTCCTCGATCTCGCCGGGGTCGCGTTGCCCAAGGGCCAGCTCGTGGACGCGCTCAGTATCGTGCCGCTCCTCGACCGCAAGGGCCCGATTGCCGGGCGCGCGCTCTTCTGGCACTACCCGCACTACAGCAACCAGGGCGGCCGTCCCGGCGGCGCGGTCCGAGAGGGAAAGTTCAAGCTGCTGGAGTTCTTCGAGGACGACCGCGTCGAGATCTACGACCTCGAGGCCGACCCCGGGGAACAGAAGGACCTCGCCGCGTCCGATCCCGAGCGCGCGGCGGCAATGCGGAAGAAGCTGGCCGACTGGCGTCAGGCCGTCGGCGCCCAGATGCCCGTCCCCAACCCCGACCCGGTCGATCCGTTCGGCCCCAAGGGGATCCCGCCCAAGCCCGAGAAATAGCCCTTGGAGTTCAAAGTCGGTATCATGTCCTTTCCATGATGCGCACTCTCCTCGCCCTGTCGACCCTAGCGGTCGCCGTCCCCGCCGCCGCCGATGACTGGCCGCAGTGGCGCGGACCGAGACACGACGGCATCTCCTCTGAATCCGCCTGGCTCGACCGCTGGCCCGCCGAGGGCCCGAAGATTTTGTGGAAAGCCGACGTCGGCACCGGCTTCTCCTCGTTCGCCGTCGCGAAGGGCCGCGTCTTCACGATGGGCAATGCCAACGACACCGACACCGTCACCTGCCTCGACGCCGACACCGGCCGCACCCTCTGGACTCACGGCTACGCCGCGGAGATCGATCCCAACCTCTTCGAGGGCGGGCCGACCGCCACGCCGACCGTCGACGGCGACCGCGTCTACACGCTGGGCCGCCGCGGCGACCTCTTCTGCTTCGAGGTCTCCACCGGCAAGATCGCCTGGTCGAAGAATGTCCAGAAGGAGACTCGCCTCCCGATTCCCCAGTGGGGATTCAGCGGCTCGCCCCTCGTCCACGAGGACCTGCTCCTCCTGAACGTCGGCGAAGCCGGGCTCGCCCTCGAGAAGGCGACCGGGAAGATCGCCTGGAAGTCCGCCCCGCGCGAGCCCGGCTACTCGACCCCCTTCCCGCTCAAGCGCGGCGACGGATGGCTTGTCCTCCTGGGTTCCGCGAAGTCCTACCTCGCCGTCGATCCCCGCACGGGCCGCGAGTCCTGGAGCGTCCGCTGGAACACGTCGTACGGCGCCAATGCCGCCGACCCCCTGGTCGACGGCGACCGCGTCTTCATCTCGAGCGGCTATGGAAAAGGCGCGGCGCTCCTCACGCTGGGAGCGGGCGAGCCCGGGATCGCCTGGCAGGGCAAGGTCATGCGGAACCAGATGAACCCCTCCGTCCTCATCGACGGCCACGTCTACGGCGTGGACGGGAACGACCGCGAGCCAACGTCGTTCAAGTGCGTCGAGCTCGCGACCGGCGCGGAGAAGTGGGCGGAGCCCATCAAGGCCGGGGGCTCGGTCACGGCGGCCGACGGAAAGCTGATCGTCCTCGCCGGCGACGGGGAGCTCATCGTCGCGCCCGCGTCGCCCGACGGATTCAAGCCGACCGCCCGCGCCCGGATCCTCGACGGAAAATGCTGGACGGTCCCCGTGCTCGCGAACGGCCGGATCTGCGCGCGCAATGCCGAGGGTCGCGTCGTCTGCGTGGACGTACGGAAGCCATAAGGAGAAGACGGATGATTCTCAATCGCCGGGACTTCATCGCGACCGGGGCCGCGCTCGCCGCCGCGCCCTTCGTCCACGCGGCGCCCCAGGACCGGACGTGGCGCACCGCGCTCATCGGCTCGGGCTGGTGGGGAAAGAACATCCTCAAGGAGGCGATCGAGGCCAAGCGGTCGAAGATCGTCGCCCTCTGCGACGTCGACCGCACCGTTCTCGAGAACGCCGCCGAACTGGTGAAGGACCAGACGGGTTCCGCGCCCAAGACCTACGGCGATTACCGCGAACTCCTCGACAAGGAAAAGCCCGAGATCGTCATCATCGCCACGCCCGACCACTGGCACTCGCTGACCTCGATCGCCGCGCTCAAGGCGGGCGCCCACGTCTTCGTCGAGAAGCCGACCGGCCACACCGTCGGCGAAAGCCGCGCGATGCTCAAGACCGCGCGCGAGGCCGGACGCGTCGTCCAAGTCGGACTCCACCGCCGCATCGGCCCGCACCACGTGAGCGCGCAGAAGTTCCTGAAGGACGGCGGCGCCGGAACCGTCGGCATGGTCCGCCTCTTCGCCCACTACGGGGGCGGCGCGGAGAAGGCGTCGCCGAACGCCGCGCCCCCCGAGGGGCTCAACTGGGATTTCTACTGCGGCCCCGCGCCGCTCCGGCCATTCAACCGCCGCATCCACCCGGGCGGCTGGCGCCAGTTCCTCGACTTCGGCAACGGCCAGCTCGGCGACTGGGGCGTCCACTGGCTCGACCAGGTCCTCGCGTGGACCGACGAGCCCTGGCCGAAGCGCGTCTACAGCACAGGCGGCCGGAACATCAAGGGCACGCCGGTGCTGAACGACCAGGAGCAGACGACCGACGCGCCCGACCACCAGGTCGCCGTCTACGAGTTCGAGTCCTTCACCTGCACGTGGGAGCACCGCACGTTCGCGGGCAACGAGGCGGAGAAGCACTCGATCGGCGCCTACTTCTACGGCACGAAGGGCACGCTCCACATCGGCTGGCGCGACGGCTGGACGTTCCACCCGTCGAACTCAAAGGAGAAGACGCTGCACGAGGACTCGCAGCTCCAGGAGCCCGACGGCCATAACATCAAGCTCCTCTGGGCCGACTTCATCGATTCGATCGACAAGAACCGCGCGCCCGTCGCCAACATCGAGCGCGCCCACCGGTCGTCCTGCCTGCCGCTGCTCGGGATGGCGTCGTGGCGGCTCGGCCGCAGCATCCAGTGGGACGGCGCAAAGGAGGAGATCGTCGGCGACAAGGAGGCCTCGGAACTCCTCCGCCGCCCGTACCGCGCGCCTTGGCAGTATCCCACGTGAAGCGGCTCGCCTTCGTCCTGCTGGCCGCGACCGCCCTCGCGGACGACCGCCCCCAGTGGGGCGAGCGCCATTCGCGGAACATGGTCTCCGCCGAGAAGGGCCTCCCGGAATCTTTTGACCTCGAGTCGGGCCGGAACGTCCGCTGGACCGCGCGCCTCGGCGCGGAGACGTACTGCACGCCCGTCGCCGCCGGGGGGCGCGTCTTCATCGGCACCAACAACGAAGCGCCGCGCGACCCGCGCCTGGCCGACGACCGCGGCGTCTTTTTCTGCCTCGACGAGAAGGACGGCCATCTCCTCTGGGAGCTCGCCCTCGCGAAGCGCGGCCCGACGAACTACTGGGACTGGCCCAAGAGCGGCCACTGCTCCGCCGGCACGGTCGAGGGCGACCGCGTCTACACCGTCACCAACCGCGGCGAGGTGGTCTGCCTCGACGTGAACGGCCAGGCGAACGGCAACGACGGCCCGTTCACCGACGAGAAGACGCTCTTCGGGGTCACGGAGCTTGCGGCGACCGACGCGGACATCCTCTGGATCACCGACCTCACGCGCGACGCGGGCGTCCGTCAGCACGACGCGGCCCACGCGTCGATCCTCGTCGACGGCCCCTTTCTTTACGTCAACACCTCGAACGGCCTGAACGACAAGCACTCCGCCGTCGAGAAGCCCGACGCGCCCAGCCTCGTCGCGATCGACAAGGCGACGGGGCGCATCGTCGCGCGCGAGCAGGAGGGGATCGGCAAGGGGACGTTCCACTGTACGTGGTCGTCGCCGTCGCTCGGGGAGGCGGGTGGCCGCCGGCTCGTCGCCTTCGGCGGCGGGGACGGCGTTTGCTACGCGTTCGAGGCGCTCAAGGAAATCCCGGCCGGTGCTCCCGTCCCGTTCAAGCTCGCCTGGAAATGCGATTGCGACCCCGACGCGGTCAAAGGGACCTTCACCGCGGCCGACCGGAACCGCAAGGAGGGATCGAGCACGATCAAGAGCATGCCGGTCTTCGTCGACGGCCGCGTCTACGTGACCTACGGCGGCGACCTCTGGTGGGGGAAGTCAAAGGCGTGGATGAAATGCATCGACGCGTCGAAGAGCGGCGACGTCACGCAGTCGGGCGTCCTCTGGACCTATCCGCTCAAGGAGCACGCGCTCTCGACCCCCGCGATCAAGGACGGTCTCGTCTACGTGGCCGACAGCGGAAAGACGCTTCACTGCGTCGACGCCGCGACAGGGGAAGCGGTCTGGACGCATGACGTCGCGGGCGAAGTCTGGGCGTCGCCGCTGGTGGCGGACGGGAAGATTTATCTCGGGACCCGGAAGGGGCGCCTCTGGGTGCTCGCCGAGGGTCGCGAGAAGAAGGTGCTGGCCGAGATCGACCTCAAGAGCCCGATCGCCGCGACCGTCACGGCGGCGAACGGCACTCTCTACATCGCCACGAACACCCAGCTCATCGCGGCCGCGAAGACGCCATAAATCATGGCCGTGGCTCTCGCCAGTCGATCGAGCGGATCCGCAGCGTCCCGCCCACGCCCCCGAAGTGCAACGTCCCCCGCCGGTTGCGGGTGTGGACCACGATCGGGAGCGGCGCGCCGTCCAGCGCCGCCGTCACCTCGTCCCCCCGGAGCGTGAAGATGAGCGAGCGCTCGGCGCCCCCCATCGACTCAACGCCCCGGCGGTCCCACTCCACGCCGTAGCCCGCCTCGGTCCCAAGGCGGATGTTGAAGCCGAGATAGTTCATCTTCTCGCAGACGAAGCGCACCCGCACTTCGCCATCCTCAAAGAGACGACTGGTCTGGACGGAGTCGGGGTGCTCTGCGCCGCTCACGAGCTCCCGCTTCTCCAGCCGCCATCCCTTCGGGGTCCCGGTCATGAAGCACGCCGTCGACGTCCCGTCGAAGACTGGCCGCCAGGGACGCGGATCGGGGAGCGCCGACGAGAGGCGAGCGACCTGCACGCTGAGCAGGATCGCCGCCAGGAGTCCCGCCGCCGCCGCCGCGCCAAGACCGTAGCCCAGCGGATTCCGCCGGATCCGCCGCGCCCACCGGCCCCACGCGCCGACCGGCCGCGCGAGGATCGGCTCCCCCGACAGGTGGCGCTTCAGGTCGTCGGCGAACTCTTTGGCGTCCGCGTACCGCCGCGCGGGCTCCTTCTCGAGCGCCTTCATCGCGATCACCTCCGCATCGCGCGGACCGCCAGGCGGAGCCGGATCGTCGCGCACGATGCGCCGGTAGAGCTCGGCGAGCGTTTCGCCCGCGTGCGGCGTGTGACCGGCGAGGATTTCGTAGAGGATCGCCCCCAGCGCGTAGACGTCGGTCCGCGCGGTGATCTCGTCGGGCCGGCCCTCGACCTGCTCGGGCGCCATGTAGAGCGGCGTCCCGAGCGCCGTCCCGGTCCGCGTCAGCTCCGACTTCGTGTCGAGCACGTGCGCGAGGCCGAAGTCGCCGACCTTCGGCTCGCCGCCGGCAGCGACCAGGATGTTCGCGGGTTTCAGGTCGCGATGGACGATGCCCTTCTCGTGCGCCGCCGCAACCCCTCGCGCCGCCTTCTCGAGAAGCGCGAGCAGCGTCGTCCGATCCGCGTTCGGCTCCCTGATGAGTTCGCCGAACGGCCGGCCCTCGATGAGCTCCATGACGAGGAACGGCTTGCCGTCCTCCTCGCCCGCGTCGAAGACCGTGACGACGTTCGGGTGGGCGAGTCCGGCCGCGGCCCGCGCCTCGCGGCGGAAGCGCTCGCGCGCGATGTCGCTCAGCCCCGTCCCCTCGCGGAGCGCCTTGACCGCGACCGTGCGGTTGAGCACGCGGTCCCGCGCCCGGTAGACGATGGCCGTCGCGCCCTGCCCCAGCGTCGAGACAACCTCGAACCGCGACACGGAGGGGGTTCGCGTCTTCTCGTGCTGGGAAAGGTCCCGCAGCACGCGGTCGGCGAGGCCGTCACTCCCCGAGAAGCTGCTTCCATTCATCCTCGAGCTCCCCGTCCGCCCCCGCGAGCGCGGAGCGGATCTCCTGCCGGATCTCCTCGCGCACGAGGTAGAGCGACTTCTCGACGTCGCCGACCGTGATGCCCAGGCTCGCCGCGAGCTCCGCATAAGAGGGCGGCTCGCCCGTGAGTGCATACGATTCGTAGACCCGGAACCGCGCCGGCTCGCGACTGCGGACTCGCGCCACCGCCTGGCCCACCAGCTCCTCGAACCACGCGCGCTCGAACGCCTTCTCGGGATCGGCACCGGGGCCGACCTCCGGCGCCTCGCCGTCGAGCGGAAGCACCCGCGCGCCCCCGCCCCGCTTGAGCCGCCGGCCGTCGCGTTCCTCGTGCGCCGCGAACCGCCGGAGGAGCGTCTTCAGCCACGCGCGAAACCCGCCCCGCTCGCGGCGGTACTGCGCGAGAAGATTTCCCTCCACCATCCAGAGGAAGAATTCCTGCGTCAGGTCCTTCGCGTCGTCGTTCGTGCGCGCCCGGGCGATCCGGAGCCAGGAGTAGACGGGCTTCCAGTAACGGCGACAGAGAGTCCCGGCGTCCGCGTTCCCGGCAAAGCCGAGCGTGGTCTCCGGAAAGGACTTCTCGCCCCCGCCGCCCAGGGTCGTATCGCCTGCCTTCATCTTTTTCCGGAAGTTTCGGGGCCCGACGGGCTACAAGGGTCGGGAGCCACCGTTATTATACGCGGCGGTCCCGGATCCAAAGGAGGCGACCCATGGTCACCGCGATTCTCAGCATCCTCCTCTCGCAGGCCGGCGGGGTCACCGCCGAGGAATTCCGCGCGCTGCACGATCGGCTCAAGGCGCCGGTCGACGAGACGTGGCGCAAGATCCCGTGGAAGGTCTCGCTGGTCGAGGCGCAGAACATCGCCGCGCGCGAGAAGAAGCCGCTTTTCATCTGGTCGATGGACGGCAACCCGCTGGGCTGCGGCTGAAACAACGTCATCATCGACCGTGCGTCGACCTTCAGCGACCCCGAGATCATCGCGACGATCGCCTCGAAGTGCGTCCCCGTGGCGATCGACCAGTGGTACCACCGGCGCCAGAAGGACGCCGAGGGCGATTTCTACCGCAAGATCGCCGGCCAGAGCCCGCAGAACAATTTCAACGTGACGACGCAGGGGCTCTTCGTCGCCGCACCCGACGGCGCGCTCCTCGGCTTCACCAACAACCGCTCGCCCGGGCGCGTGAAGGAGATCCTCAAGAAGGCGCTTGCGGACTTCAAGCCCGCGGAGGCGGCGCCGCTCACGAACCCGAGGCCCGACGCGAACTACGTCGCCCGTCCGCCCGAGGGCGGGCTGGTCGTGAACGTGACGGCGAAGGTCATCAAGGGCTACACCCCGTCGGGCGACGCTGAGATCTGCTCGTTCCAGAACTCGCTCGGCCGGGACATCCTCTGGATCCGCAAGGACGAGCACGCGGCGCTGTCGCGCGGCGAGTTCCCCGAAAGCCTGAAGGGCCGGATCGGCCGGTTCAACCTTATGGACTTCACGCGCGGCGAGCCCGCCTTCTGGGAGCCCGCGGAAGTGCGGAAGATCGAGCTCACGCTCAAGGACGGCGTGATCACCGGGACCGCGCACGTCGAGGGCAAGGCGGGCGACCGCGGCTACAAGGCGGACTTCCGCGGCGTCGTCGAGTCGAAGGAAGGGAAGGTCACGCGCTTCGATCTCGTGGCGCGCGGGCCGGCCTGGGGACACAGCGGTTGCACGGGCGTCGCGGCCCCGAAGGATCAATTCACGCTCGCCCTCTCCTGGCGCATCGCCTCCGGCCAGGACGAGGCCGACAAGGTGATGCCGCAGGGCGCGAAGGCCTGGCTCCCGGATTACCTGAAATAGTTGCGGCGCGCCGCTGAGACGAAGCGCCAATCCAAGGCTATATAGGATTGGAACTTCGGAGGAATTCATGCGCCACCTCACCGCTCTTCTCACCGCCTGCTTGCTCGCCGCCTTCGCCCCCGCCGGACCGCCCGAGGCGGAAGTCCAGGGGCTCTACGAGGGCACGCTCAAGGACGCCAAGCTCGAGATCCGGGTGGTCGCCCAGGGCAAGGAGGCGTTCAAGGTCTACGTCCGCCAGGCGCTGGCCGACGGGAAGGTCGCCAAGGCGGAACTCGAGGGGAAGATCGAGGGCGACGCGGTTGCCTTCAAGAGCAAGGACGGCGACTGGTCGGCATCGTACGCGTCGGGCGCGCTCAAGGGGACCGGCCCCGGGGGCGCCGCGCTCGAGGCCAAGCGCGTCCAGCGGAAGCCGCCGTCGATGGGCAAGCAGCCCCCCACGGGCGCGATCGTGATCCTCGACGGGAAGGACTTCTCCCAGCTCACCAAGTCGAGCAAGGAGGATGACTGGAAGCCAGCCGACGACGGCTCGATCCAGATCCCCAAGGGCGGGATGAACTCGAAGCAGCAGTTCGACGGCAGCTACGACCTCCACGTCGAGTTCCTGTGCCCGCTCATGCCCGCCGCCCGCGGCCAGGGACGCGGGAACAGCGGCTGCTACCAGGCCAACGGCGACGAGGTCCAGGTGCTCGACTCGTTCGGCATGGACACCTACAAGGGCGGCGGCTGCGGTGGCCTCTACAACTACAAGGACCCCGACGTGTTCGACGTCTTCTCGCTTGCGTCGCTCCCGCCCCTCGAGTGGCAGACCTACGACATCGAGTACCGCGTCGAGAAGGCGGACGGGAAGCCCACCGGGAAGCCGCGGATCACCGTGCTCCACAACGGGATCAAGATCCACGACAAGGCGGAGCTCAAGTTCGACGCCAAGAAGGGCGGGCTCAGCTTCCAGGACCACGGCAACCCGGCCCGCTACCGGAACATCTGGCTCGTGCCGGTCGAGGGCAAGTAGCCGCCAGGCGCCCGCCGGCCTCGACAAACCCGGGCCCTCCTGCTATATTCGCCTAGGCGAATATATGGACCACCTCGTCGCGCGCCGGTTCCGGGCCCTGTCCGATCCCACCCGCCTGCGCCTCCTCCAGCTGCTGACCGGGGGGGAGTTGTGCGTGTGCGACCTCATGGGGGTCCTCCGGATCCCCCAGGCGAAAACGTCGCGCCACCTCGGCTACCTGAAGAAAGCGGGGCTCGTGACATCCCGGAAGGACGGCCTCTGGAGCTACTACTCGCTCGCCCGGCCGCGGGACGCGGTCCACCGGAAGATCCTGGAGTGCGTCCGAACCCTCCCGGTGCCGGCGAAGCTGAAAGGGCTGACCGGATGCTGCCCGCGGTGAGCCTTTCGCGCCGCCTGGCGGCCGAGGCGGTCGGCTCGGCGCTCCTCCTCGCGGCCATCGTCGGCTCCGGGATCATGGGCGAGCGCCTCTCCGGCGGCAACGCCGGGCTCGCCCTTCTCGCCAATTCGCTGGCCACCGGGGGGGCGCTCGTGGCGCTGCTCCTGAGCTTCGAGGACGTCCATCTCAACCCGCTGGTCACGCTGATCTCGGCCGTCCGGCGGGAGACGGCCTGGAGGGAGGTCCCGTCGTATCTCCTGGTCCAGGTCGCGGGCGCCTTCGCCGGCGTCGCCGCGGCGAACGCGATGTTCGGTCTGCCGGTCTTCTTCCCGTCGAGCCACGCGCGCCCCGGCTCGGGCCAGCTGCTCGCCGAAGCGGTCGCGACGTTCGGCCTGCTCCTGGTGGTCCTCGGCGCGACGCGCCAGCGGCCCTTCGCCGTCGCGGCCTACATCACCGCCGCGTACTGGTTCACGTCCTCGACCTGCTTCGCCAACCCCGCGGTCACGCTCGCCCGGATGGCGAGCGACACGTTCGCCGGCATCCGCCCGGTCGACATCCCAGGATTCATCGCGGCCCAGCTGGCCGGGGCGGCCGCCGCAGCGGGCTTCTTCAGCTGGCTCCGGAGGAAACCCGCATGAAGACGGTGCTCTTCGCCTGCGTCCACAACGCGGGCCGCTCGCAAATGTCGGCCGCGCTCTTCAACCGGCTGGCCGACCCCTCGAAGGCCCGCGCGATCTCGGCCGGCACCGAGCCCGGTCCGCGCATCCACCCCGAGGTGCTGGAGTCGATGAAGGAGCTGGGCGTCGACCTGTCCGGCCTGAAGCCGCAGAAGCTGACTCCGGAACTCGCGGGGACGGCGGCCCTCCTCATCACCATGGGCTGCGGCGAAGCGTGCCCGGTCGTGCCCGGCCTGCGCGTCGAGGACTGGCCGCTCGAGGATCCGAAGGGCAAGCCCGTCGAGCGGGTCCGCGAAATCCGGGACGACATCGCCCGTCGCGTGCGTCAACTGCTCGCGAGAGAGCGGTGGGCCAGGGAGTAGCGTCACACTGTCACCGAAAGTGCGCCTCGATTTCGGTAACAGTTGCGACGAACGACAGTGAAGGGCGCTTTCGTTACATCTTGTGGTCGGCGGGCTTGACGCCCTTCTTCGCCTTGCCGAATCCAAAGGGGGTCGGGGCGAACTCGCCGACGATGTCGACCTTGGCCTTGTCGGCGATCTTGTCCTCCATCCCCAGGCACCAGTAGGAGGCGTTGACGAGCAGGCGCCGCAACCCCTCGCTCGACAGATCGGTCGAGGAGCCCATCGTCGTCGTGAAGATCCGCGCCTTCTTCCCTTCGGCCGGCGACCAGCTCTTCGTCCAGGCCACCGGCATCAACGGGTCGTTCTTCTTGCCCTCGACCGGCAGGTCCTCGGGCTTCATCCCCTTGAGCACCTGGCCCAGGATGACCGGGGTCGAATCGCCCGGCAGCGGCAGGTTCACCGTGTACACGTCGGTCGGCCCCCAGATATCCTCGCACCCCTTCACGATCGGGTTCTTTTCCTGGCCGGGCGCGACGATGCCCCGCGTGCTCTCCTTGCCGTGCGACCCGTGGTGGTTCACCCACGTCTCGCCCAGCACCTGCCTGCCGAATCCCTTCTCCCAGCCCGGGACCTTCGACGTCCAGCCGTACTTGGCATAGGGGTCGTCGCCCTTGTTGTCGAAGGAGTGCGTCGCCGTCCTCATCCCGATGATCGGCTTCCCCGACTGGATGTACTCGTCGATCGGCTTCATCTGGTCGGCCGGCAGGTGGCGGAACCGGAGCGCCACGATCAGGAGATCCGCGGTCTTGAGCGCCTCCGTGCCCGGGATGTTGTCGCCCGCGTTCGGGTCGATCTCGCCGGTTCCCCTGTTGATCGCAAAGAGCACCGTGCACTTGAACCCGTGGTGCTTCGCCAGGATCTTCCCGAGCTGCGGAAGTGCCTCCTCCGACCGGTACTCCTCGTCGCCGCTGATCAGGACCACGTGTTTCCCCTTGCCGGAACCGTCGCCGCCCTCGTACACGACCCACGGATCGTCCTTCGGGGCGGCGAGCAGGACCGCGAACAGCGCGAGCAGCGACTTCATCTCATTCCTCCGTCAGAGCCACGCCTTCCAGCTCATAAGGATCGCCTTGAGCTCGGCGGCGTCCTCCGGTCGGACTCCCGCCAGCGGCGGACGCACCGGCCCCGCCGCCATCCCGAGCATGTTCATGAGCTCCTTCATCACTGAGACTTCATAGCCCTTCCGACGCGTTCTTAGACCATAAAGTGGAACGACGCACTGCTCCATCAGCTTCCTGAGCGCCGCCGAATCGCCGCGCGACGCGACCTCGTGGAGCTCGATCGAGAGCCGCGGCGCCACCGTCGCGATGCTCGACGTGTAGGTCCGGCAGCCGATCGCATAGTAGCCGGGCACGCAGTCGTCGCCGGCCCCGCCGATCCAGTACAGCCGGTCGCCCAGGCGCTGCATGATCTGCTGGTACTTCCGGATGTCGCCCTGCCCCTCTTTCCAGGCCACCATGTTCGGAACCGACTTCGCCAGGCGCTCCACCCACGCCGGCGACGGGTTCACCCAGTCGCGGCTGTAGACCAGGAACCCGAGCGGCGTCGCCTCGCCGATCCCCTTGTAATACTCCAAGAGCGCGTCGTCGTCCGCGCCCGGATAGTACGGCGGCAGCGCGAGGATCGCGTCCGCCCCAGCCTTCCTCGAGTGCTTCGCCATCTCGATCCCGATCGCGCGGTTGAAGCCGACGCCCGCGATGACCGGGATCTTCCCCTTGGACTCCTCGACCGTCGCCTTCACGATCTCGAGGTGCTCCGCCGGCGTGAGCGAGTAGAGCTCGCCGGTGCCTCCCGCGGCGACGATCGCGCAGAGCTTGTGTTTCACCAGGCCCTGCAGGTTCCGGCGCAGGCCGGGAATGTCGAGCGAGAGATCGGCCTTGAAGGGCGTGACCGGGAACGCGATCACGCCACCCAGTTTCGTGCGGAAGGTCTTGGGATCCATCGGCGATCAACCCCCAAAGGAGATAGGGTGATGAGAGGAGATA
>JBGPCZ010000131.1:0-17736 GCA_041482015.1 Planctomycetota bacterium
CACGCGGCAGGAGAAGATCCGCGAGGACCTTAAGACGAAGGCGCTCGACCGGGCCCAGCGCGAGCGCGACCTCTCGAAGAAGGTCCAGGAGTTCAGGGACGAGTAGCCGCGATCATTTCCTGCGCTTGTAGTCGATCGTCCCCATCGGGATCTCCTTCCCGTCCGGGCCCGCCATGCTGAGGTGCAGAGTCTTGGTGTCCTTGTCCTTGATCTCGCTCACCTGCTTCATCTTCACGGGTTTGCCGTCGGGGCCGGGGGCCTCCGAGATCATCGTGAAGATCTTCCCCGTCCCGTCGACGGTCCCCTCGGACACGTCCAGGTTCGTGACCATCGAGTCCACCCAGCAGCCGACGAACTTGCCCTTCTTCTCGTCGTAGCCCATCTGGCCGTGGCCCTCGAAGTCCCGGTCGAACATCTTCCCCTTGTAGGAGAAGACGAGCCAGAGGCCGTTGCAGGTCATCTTCCCCGTCTCCTCGCCTTTGGATTCCTGCGGCGGTTTGCCCTCCTCCATGAAGAACTTCGCCGTGGCATCCCACGTCCCCTCGAACTGCCTGAGGAGGTCGTGGTTCTTCCCGGGCTTCGGAAAGTCCTGCGCTGAAAGCGACGAAACACAAAGGAGCAGGGCGGCGGCGAGTGCTTTCATGGGGCTCCTTATTTCAGAAGGTGTTCCTGGAAGAAGAGCGTCGTGGCGGCATTGAGGTAGTCGCGGTTCTCCTTGCGCGCGAAGCCGTGGCCCTCGTTGTCGGCGTAGACCGTCCAGGCGGGGCGTCCCTGCGCCTTCACCTTGGAGACGATCAGCTCCGCCTCGGCAAAGGGGACGCGGGGATCTTTCCGGCCGTGCGCCACGAGGAGCGCCGAGCGGATCTTGTCGGCATGGTTCGCGGGCGAGATCGACTGCAGGAACTCGCGCATCTTCGGGTCGCGCTCGTCGCCGTACTCGACACGCCGGAGGTCCGCGCGGTAGGGGCTCGTTTTTTCGAAGAAGCTGATCCAGTTCGCGATCCCCACGATGTCCACGCCCGCCTTGATCCGGTCGCCGAAGTGGACGAGCGACGCGAGCACCATGTAGCCGCCGTAGCTCCCGCCGTGGACGGCGACGCGCGAGACGTCGAGCTCGGGCTGCTTCGCGATCCAGTCCAGGAGGGCGCCGATGTCCTTGACCGAGTCCTCGCGCTTCACCCCGTTGTCGAGCGCGACGTAGGTCTTGCCATAGCCGGTCGACCCGCGCACATTCGGTGCGATCACCGCGATCCCGAGTTCGTTCACCCAGTACTGCGTGATCGGCGAGAAGGTCGGCCGCGTCTGCGACTCGGGGCCGCCATGGATCGTGATGACGACCGGGGCTTTCCTGGCGTGTTTCGGAAGATACACGTAAGCGGGGATCTCGCGGTCATCGAACGACTTGTAGGCGATCCTTTTGGGTACGACGAAGGTCGACGGATCGAGCCCGCCGGTCTCACTGTAGGTCCACCGGACGAGTTTCTTTTCGGCGATCTCGTAGGTGTAGACGTCGCCGGGCGCGTCGGGGCAACTCAGGGTGAAGCCGAGTCGCTTTGCGTCGGGCGAAAACTTCATCCCCGAAACGACGCCGGCGGGCAGGTCCGGGTGGAGGTCGGGGCCATTCCGGCCGATCACGATCTTCGACAGGCCATCCTCGTTGGTGACGATGGCCGCCCCCTCTTTCGAGATCTCGATATCGGTGACATCCCATTTCTGCGGGGCCCAGTGGCATTCCGTCGATCCCAGGACGATCCCCGCTACCTCCTTGAATTCTCCCCGGGCGTCGCTGGAGAAGAGGATCCTGTCGCCCGCGGGCCCGAATCGCGGCGAACCATGGGCGGCCTTCATGTCCCCGGGGATCGGCATGGCCTTCCGCTCGCGGGTCTGGAGGTCCAGGAGGGAGATGTAGTTTTCGTTCACCGAGACGACGCGCAGAAGCAGGAGCTTCGAGTCGTCGGGCGACCAGTCGGTCGCGACCCAGAACTCTGCCTTCGTCTCGAGCAGCATCTCCGTCGCGCCGCTCTTCAAGTCCAGGAGGTAGAGGTCGGTGTCCTTTGAATTCCGCCGCGTCGAGGAGATCACCATCCGGTCGCCCTTCCGGCTGATCGGGCCCATCCCGTTCCGCGACGTGCCGTCGGTGAGGAGCGTGGAGCGGCCGGTCTTCCGGTCGAGCTTGTAGATCTGCCAGTTCTCGTCGCCGCCGCGGCCCATCGAGTACACGAGGTCGCTCGACCCCGGGATGAAAACACCGCTCGTCACCGGCTCCTCGGTGAACGTCACCTGCTCGCGCCGCCCGCCGGGGAAGGGGACGAGGTGAAGCTGCGCGGTCTCGGCGAAACGGGTCGAGATCAGGATCGACCCGTCCGGGCCGAAATCCTCGAACGCGGCCGCGCGCGCCGCCTGGTACTGCGCGAGCCGCTCCGAGAGATCCTTCGGAACCGGCGGCACGCCCTCGGCCTGGATGGCTGGCGGCGTCGCCTGGACCAGCAGCAGGAGCGCCACGAACGCATTCATGGGAGAGTCCTCACGACCGTGATATACTCCCTTCTACGTTCCGGGAACACAACCATTCGGTGCTCGCCCGATGAAGCTCGACCGGAAGTTCCCCCTGGAGTGGGTGCCGGCCAACCTCGACTGGGACGACTGGGCGAAGGTCGAACCGCTCTTCGCCAGCGTCGAAAAGAGCGCCTCCACGAAGGACCTCCGGGCGTGGCTCCAGGACTGGAGCGAACTGGAGAGCGCCTTCTACGAGGAAGGGAGTCGCCGCTACGTGGCGATGACCTGCGACACCGCCGACCCGGCGAAGGAGAAGAAGTACCTTCACTTCGAGACCGTCATCACGCCGCTCGCCAAGCCGCGGTGGCAGCAGCTCAAGAAACTCTACCTCGGGCATCCGAAACGCAAGCGCCTGCCCCGGGGCGTCTACGGAGTCATGGACAAGTTCCTCCAGAACGAGTTCGACCTCTACCGCGACGAGAACGTGGCGCTCGAGGCGAAGGACTCGGAGCTCGCGCAGCAGTACCAGAAGGTCATGGGCGCGATGACGGTGACCCTCGACGGCCGCGAGCTGACGCTCCAGCAGGCGGGGAAGGTCCTCGAGGAGACCGACCGGAAGCGGCGCGAGGAGGCGTGGCGGCTGATCTCCGGGCGGCGGCTCAAGGACCGCGAGCCGCTCGAGGCGCTCTACGACGAGATGGTGACGCTGCGCACGACCATCGCCCGGAACGCCGGCTTCAAGGACTACCGCGACTACGTCTTCCGCGCCAAGGGCCGGTTCGACTACACCCCGGAGCACTGCTTCGACTTCCACCGCGCCAACGAGAAGTCCGTCGTCCCCGCGCTCCGGAAGCGCCACGCGCGGCGGAAGAAGCTCCTCGGCGTGGACGTGCTCCGCCCCTGGGACCTCGCCGTCGATCCCGAGGGGCGGCCGCCGCTCCGGCCGTTCAAGACGGTGAAGGAGTTGGTCGACGGATGCGCGCGGATCTTCCGCCGCGTCCACCCCGACTTCGGAAAAATGTTCGCTCTGATCCGGAAGCGCGGCTACCTCGACCTCGACAGCCGGAAGGGGAAGGCGCCCGGTGGCTACCAGACGGTCTTCACCGTCGAGCGCATGCCGTTCATCTTCACGAACGCGGCGGGCGTCCACGGAGATGTCGAGACGCTGCTCCACGAGGGCGGCCACTCGTTCCACTCGCTGGAGTGCCGCGACCTCGAGCCGCAGTTCAATCGTGGCTATCCCACGGAGTTTGCCGAGGTCGCGTCGATGGGGATGGAGCTCCTGGGCCAGCCGTACCTGGAGGAGTTCTACCCGAAGGCCGGGGCCGACCGCGCGAGGGCGCAGCACCTCGAGGGCCTCCTGAACACGTACCCGTGGGTCGCGACGATCGACGCCTTCCAGCACTGGGCCTACACGAACCCGGGGCACACGCGCGGGGACCGGAAGGCCGCGTGGATCGACCTCCGGAACCGGCTGGGCGGCGCGGAGGACTGGACGGGGCTCGAGGAGGCGCGCGGGTACAACTGGCACCGCCAGTCGCACCTCTTCACGGTGCCGTTCTACTACATCGAGTACGGGATCGCGCAGACCGGGGCGCTGCAGGTGTGGAAGAATTCGAAGAAGGACCGGCGGAAGGCGATCGCGGACTACCGGAAGGCCGAGGGGCTGGGCTGGACGCGGCCGCTCCCGGAGCTCTTCTCGGCGGCGCGGCTCAAGTTCGATTTCAGCGAGAAGACGATCGGCCCGCTCATCGCGCTGGCCCTCGCGGACCTGGAGAAACTCGATGCCTGACGACGTGAACCCCTCGCGCGCCCAGAAGGCGTACATGAACCCGAAGTTCCTCAACTCGAGGGACGCGCGGGTCATCCGGATGATGTGCGAGTACCTCGAGCCGCTCCAGCGGTTCCAGCGGCTGGACATCCGGGAGACGATCGTCTTCTTCGGCTCGGCGCGGGCGCGCCCGCCCGTCGCGGTGAAGACGGAGTACGAGGCGGCGCTGGAAGATAAGAAGAAGTTCGGCGGGAAGCAGCTGCCGAAGGACCTTCGTCAGCGCCTGAACCGGCTCGAGGGCCAGATGAGGCTCTCGATCTACTACGAGGAGGCGGCGGAGCTCTCGGCGCTCCTGACGCAGTGGGCGAAGACGCTCGGCCAGGGGAGCCGGTTCGTGATCTGCTCGGGCGGCGGACCCGGGATCATGGAGGCGGCGAACCGCGGCGCCTCGGAGCGGGCGGGCGGGCCGACCGTGGGGCTCGCGATCAGCCTGCCGAGCGAGGAGCGCCCGAACCCCTTCATCACCCCGGAGCTCCTCTTCGAGTTCCACTATTTCTACATGCGCAAGCTCTGGTTCGCCTACCTCGCGTGCGCGCTGGTCGTCTTCCCGGGCGGCTTCGGGACGATGGACGAGCTCTTCGAGATCCTGACGCTCGTGCAGACCCGGAAAATCGAGCGCCCGCTCTCGATCGTCCTCTACGGCAAGAAATTCTGGCACGACTTCCTGGACTTCGACGCGCTCGTCCGGTGGGGGGTGATCAGCCCCCAGGACATCGGCCTCTTCCGGTTGTGCGACAGCCCCAAGGAGGCGTTCGAGCACCTTCGCAAGGAGCTGCTCAAGCACTACCCGAGGCCCCAGCAGTGGGGGACGCGGAAGCAGTAGCAGAAGATTTTCTCCCCATGGGCCCGGGAGGTAGTGTATAACTAATGGGTTACGCGAGGGGTCCATGGCCGGGACGGTGAAGGTCGACGCGGTTTTCAAGGTGCGATGCGCTTGCGGCGCGGAGACCGCCATCGAGGTCGGGACCTTCGGCCGCCCCATCCGCTGCAAGACCTGCAGCGGGACCTACAAGGTCGTCTGGGGCCTCGACCCCAGGACGAAAAGAAAGGTTCCGGTCACCCTGGACCCGTCCGACTCCAGGAGCGTCTTCAGGATTCCCGCCGGCGCGCAGGAACTCGTCTGTCCGTGCGGCCAGCACCTGCTCGCCAAGGCCCACCAGGTGGGGAAGAAGGTTCAATGCCCCGTGTGCGGCGCGTGGATGAAGCTGGAACGGTACAAGGACCCCCAGACGCTGGAGACGCGGATCCGGCGGGTCGACCCGAAGGCGCGCCGCGGGGACGCGGTCAAGGCGCCCGTGAAGGGGCACACGCAGGACATCCTCTGCACCTGTGGCGAGTCCCTGCGCGTCGCGCCGGAGCACCTCGGCAAGCAGGCCCAATGTCCCGCCTGCGGCGCCGTGATGCGGCTGGATGAGAAGCGCGATCCCCAGACGTCGGTCACCTCCGTCGCCCCCCGCATCGTCGGCCAGGCGGAGCCGCCCCAGAAGCGGGGATTGGACGAAGAGCTCAGCCTCGACGACTTCAACTAACAGGGCCCCCGGTTTTCTTCCTCTCCGCGATCCCCATCCGCAATGCCCCAATTCATGATAAACTCTCCCTGAATCGCAAGGAGCGGAATGGGTCCTCATGCTGCGTAGTCACCTGTTCGCCGCATTGCTGGCGCTCGCCGGATGCGCGCCGCAGGGCCGGGAGGTCGAGTTCCGGTTCTCGGGCCGTCCCTCTCCCGGCGCCTTCGCGGCCGACACGCGCGAGGTCGTGGAACTCTGTCCCGCCTGTCACGCGCCCGTTCCCCGCATCGCGTCCGCGTGCGCGAACCCCCGCGAAGGCCGCGCCTGCGGGACGCTTCTCCGGCACCCCGTCCGCGCCGTGTGCGGGTTCTGCCGCGGCACGAAGGCGTGCGCCTCCTGCGCCGCGTTTGAGACCTCGGGCCTCTGCCGGTTCTGCGGCGGGAAAGGCCAGCGCGGCGCGGCCCCGTGCTTCGGGTGCGGCGGATCGGGCGCCTGCACGGCCTGCGCCGGTTTCTCCGCGTGCGATGCCTGCGGCGCGACCGGCGAGGTGGTGCTCCCGTGGTCTCCTCCCGCCGCGCGACCCGCCTTGAAGCCGGCGGGGAAGAGCCTCGCGGCCACGCGGGTCGAGACGGAAGAGCCGCTCCTCTGGATGGAGGAATCGATCCTCCTTCCGCCCCTCCCCGACGAGGGCGCGACGTGGACCGTGTCGGTGGCCGTGAACGGCCAGCGGCAGTCGGCCGAGCGCGTCGTTCAGAAGGGCCGCTTCGCGCCCCGCCAGCCCGGATCGCACGTCGCCGTCTCGGGAAACCAGGCGCTGTTCTTCGACGTGATCGCCTCGGACGTCCGGGTGAAGGTGGTGGAGGAGGGAGGCCGGCCCCATCACCTCGACGCCTCGGTCGAGTTCTCTCCGCCCCTCCGCGCGAACGTGACGTGGGAAAGGCTCGATGCGAACGGCCGCGCCACCCGGCTCGACGGCCCGCGGCTCGGCCTCGCGCCCGGCGTCCACGGCCTTTACCGGCTGCGTCCCGTCGTCGGGATCGCCGGGCTGCCCCCGCTCCGGCCCCGCAAGGAGGCCGTCTACCTCTCTTCGTCCCTTACGATCCGACCCCTGCCGGGAGGCCGCGTGAGGAGCGGCCCGCCCGTCGCGACGGTCGCGGACTCCGACCCGCCGCTCGAGGAGGGGACGCCCTACGAGTGGACGCGGACCGACGCGGCGGGGAGGAGCGAGGTCATCGTCTCAAAGGAGACGTCCGCCGCGATCCCATTCCCCGCCGCGGGGCGCTACCGCCTGCAGGTCCGCGCCGCGGGCAACGTCTCGCCGCCGGTGGACCTGGTGGCCTGCCGCGTGACGATCGCGGGGCCCGACGGACGCCCGCTCCCGGAAGCCCGGCTGGCGCTCCTGGAGAAGAACGCCGTCCCGTCCGAGGCGTGGCTGGCGGCGTGCGCGGAACGCTTCCGCGTGGTGGTGGAGGATCCGACGCCCGACCCGCCCGGCTCGCTCTCCGTCGCGGTGCTCGGGGCGGATGGCGGGCCGCTCAACCCGCCCGTGACGTATGCGCTTTCCACGTCGGGGATCGCCCGCCAGACCCGCCCGCTTGCGCTCCTGGGGGATCGCGTCGACGACGCGGTCGCCGTGGGGGGGAAGGCCGACGACGAGCCCGAGGACCCGACGCTCCACGCCCGGCCGCGGGCCCGGATCGTGGTCACGTACCGGGGGGAGTCCGGACCCGTCGCGGGCGTGGGCCCCATGATCGTCCACGAGATCCCCGTGCGCTTCGTCGCGGTGGGGACGGGGTTCCCGCCGAAGGAGGAACTGGAGAAGATCATCGACCGCCGGCTGGCGGAGGCCGGGGCGGTCTGGGAGCCCTACGGCCGCCGCTTCTCCCGCGCGTCGCTGAGGATCGAGTCGTCGCCGCGCAACCTGGTCCTCGTCCGCGGGCGCTGCGCCGGCGTCGACGCGCACGGCCGCCCCTCGCGCGCCGGGGCGCGGATCGACGGGCGGGAGGTTGCGGCGCCGACCCCGTGGTCGGGCGAGGCGGGGGGGACGACGCCCGCCGCGGCGGCCCGCGCGTTCGTCTCGCGGATCGACCCGGCGTACGCGGTCGACGTCTTCGAGAAGCTGGTCCCGAGCGACCGCGAGGCGGTGGTCTTGCGCGTCCGCCGGCGCGACGGGCTCCCGGTCGTGCTGGAGCCGCTCCGGGAGGGGCAGGACATCGCCCAGGGCGTGACGCTGCTCCCGGGGGTCGCCTCCGACGGGTGCGAGGTCACGACCGACCCGACGCTCCTGAGCCTGGAGGAACTCGCCGTGCTTCTCGGGCTGCGCGAGGGCGCGCCGGAGAGCCTCGACCTCTTCCTCGTCGGCACGCTCCGCTCGGATGCCGTGGAGAGCTCCCGCTACAAGATCTATCCCGGCGGCGTCTTCGCCGCGCCGCTCTCGGGCGCGGCCCTCGTGGCGTGGGAGATGGTCGACGGCTCGGGGCGGTACCCCTACGCGCTCGCGCGCGTCCTGGGGGAACTTCTTCTCCCGCCGGGCTGGCGTCCCCGCGCCGAGGATTCCCTCTTCATGGGGGAACTCTCGCCCTCCGCGGCGGCGGACGCGAACAAGCGGGTGGGTCCCTCGACGGGGGCGCAGATCCGCGAGCGCGGGCGCGGGCTGGCGGCGAAAAATGACGATAACATCAACAAGGACATCACGAACATCCGGGGACATGAACAGGGGGGGAAATAGCACGTGAAGCTCGACATCATGCTGGTCGTGGGCTACGTGGGGATGCTCTCGGTCATGTTCATCGGCCTGACGCTCTCCCACGGCACGCCGCAGGAGATCTGGTCGGGCGAGGGCTTCATCATGGCGTTCGGCGGCGCCGTGATCGGCACGATGGCCGGGCTCTCCATCCAGGAGCTGAAGGATGCAATCGGTTGCCTCAAGGTGGCCTTCCTCGTCCGCGTCTACGACTACGAGAAGCTGATCACCGACTTCGTGAACTACGCGGGGATCAGCCGGAAGGACGGCCTCCTGGGCCTCGAGAAGGTGATCAACAGCATCACCGACCCGTTCCTGAGCCGCGCGATCCAGCTGGCGATCGACGGGGTGGAGCCCGACCTCGTGGAGGAGCGCCTCGCGGTGGAGCTCTCGACGATGGAGGAGCGCCACACGCGCGGCCGCGGGACCTTCGACACGATGGCGACGTTCTCGCCGGCCTTCGGCATGATCGGGACGATCATGGGCCTCGTGCTCGTGCTCAAGTCGCTGGACGATCCGAGCAAGATCGGCCCCAAGATGGCGGTGGCGCTGCTCTCCACGTTCTACGGCGTGTTCGCGTGCTACTCGGTCTTCACCCCCATCGCCAAGAAGCTGGAGCGCAAGCACAAGCACGAGTACCTCTACAAGACGATGATCGTGAAGGGCATCGTCTGGCTTCAGACGGGCGACTCGCCCCGCAGCATCGAGGCGAAGCTGCGAGCCTTCCTCCGGGAGAAGCGTGGCTAGGCCCAGGAAGCTTTTGATCGGTGGCGGCCGCGCCGTCGATAAGGACGAGAGCGAGGTGCGCTGGCTCATCTCGTACTCGGACTTCATGATGCAACTGGTTTGCCTCTTCATCCTCCTGTACTCCGTTTCGTCCTTCGACAAGGACAAGATGGCGCTCGTGGTCGCGTACTACCGCGCGTCGGTCGGGCTGGGCGAGCCGCCCGTCCACGAGCCGCCCAGCAAGGGGAAGAACCTGGCGGTGGGCGACCGGCCGCTGGTCGGCGGGCGGACCGGGCGCGCGGACCTCCCGCCGGGGATGCAGTACAAGGTCGACCCGGTGCCGGGCGGCTGGATGGTGCGCTTCGACAAGCCGGTCTTCGCGCCGGGATCGGCCGTGCTCGCGCCCGGGTTCGCCGTCCAGTTCGATTCGATCGCGGAGCGGTTCCGTGCCTACGCGGGGACCGCGTTCGTCACGGCCATGGCCGCGCCCGGGCCCGTCGACGCGACGGACGACGATCCGATGAAGCTAGCGCTGGAGCGCGCGGAGACGGTCGCGGCCCGGCTGACGCGGGAGGAAGTGTTCGACCCGCGGTTCCTCCAGGCGGCGGGAAAGGCCACGTCCGCGGCGGAAGCGGGGCGCGTGGAGATCTTCGTCCAGGTGAAGTGATGGCGCACGGCGGAGGCGAGAAAAATCCGAAGCACGGCAACGTCCGCCGGCACGGACACGGCCTGGACGGCCCCCCGGCGCCGGCGAAGGACGAGAGCGAGGTGCGCTGGCTCATCTCGTACTCGGACTTCATGATGCAACTTGTCTGCCTCTTCATCCTCCTCTACTCGGTCTCGGCGACCGACCCGGGCAAGATCTCCTCCATCGCCCAGTCGTGGCGCGAGGAGATGGGGCTGCAGCCCGTCAACGCGATGTCCGAGTCCGCCCGCGAAGCCTCGCTCCCGCTCACGACGGAAAAGCTCCCCGCCGTGCTCCGGGACATGCAGGTCGTCCTCAGCCGCTACCCCGAGGGGGGCAAGATCCGGATCGTGCCCACCGCCGACGGGTTCAAGCTCCTGCTCTTCTACGAGATGTTCGAGGAGGGCTCGGGGCAGCCGAGCCGGCAGGGCCTGCGCATCCTCGACCTCGCGGCGCTGATCCTCAAGCCGTACGAGCGCCGCGTGAAGACGCTCGAGATCGTGGGCCACACCGCGGCGGACGACGCGGACCGGGAGGCGGGCTCGGCGCTCCGCCTCTCCCTGGCGCGCGCCCGCGAGGCGTACCGGCACGTCATCGCGAAGGACTGCCTCCACCCGCTCGACGCGGAATTCCTGCTGGCCGCGGGGCGCGGGGCGCACGAGCCGGTCTCGGACAACGCCGACGGCCGCTCGCGCGGCTACAACCGCCGGGTCGAGTTCGTGGTGCGACTCGAGATGGACGCGGAGAAGCTGAAGGCCCGGGCGGAGTCGCGCAAGAAGTAGCCATGGGAGTTCCGTTCGAGCACGAACGCGACCCGCGTCGGCGGGACGCGCCGCTGGGGGCGATCTCCTGCTACCGGGTCGGGATCTTCTGGGGGGCAGCGCAAGTTTGCTCAACCGCTGTTTCCTGGGCCTCACCTGGATGGCAGGGGTTCTGGCGACCGTGATTCTCGGCATCGCCTCCCTGGAAGCGTGGAGAATCGGCACGATTCTCTGTATCGCGGTCGTCCTGGCGCCGATCGCGGCGGCCCCCTGGGCCTCGCGTCTTACGGGGTGACGAGCGCGTCGATCGCCGCGGAGAGATCGGCGATCGCGCGGACCGCCCCCGGCTTTCCCGCGGCCGCATACGCCGCCGTCACGGGATCCGGAACCTTCCCCCCTTCACCCGCCAGCCAGAGTTCGTTCGGCGCGGAGAGCGAGAGCATCCCCGGAAGATCGCCGTACTTCAGCGCGCCCGGGAGAAAATCCGGATCGCGGAAGGATCCGAGCGCCGCGAACCGGAACCCGCGCGTGTCGACAAACGCCCGCGTGACCGCGCCTCCCGCCTGCGCGCGGGCGGCCGCGACGAGCGGGCCGGCGCCGTTCACGCCGACCAGCGCCACCTCGCGCGGCGCGTGCTCGTCGTGCACGACGAACGAGACTAGCGTCAGGATGTCGTGGACTCTCCTGGAGAAGAGGGGCGCGTTGTATCCGTAGGTGAATCCCGCGAACTCGCGGTTGTTCCTCACCTTCGGCTGCTCCGCCAGCGGCTTGCCGTCCGCCAGGAACTCCCCCTGGTACAGAAGATCCGCGCCCAGCACCGCGAAGCCCGCGTCGAGCAGCCTTTTGACTTCCGCGCGCGGCTCGGCGCCCGAGAACATTCCCGCCTTGCCCGCGCCGTCCACCCAGATCACGACCTTTCCGTTCCACTCCTTGCGCTTGGGATGGAACGAGACGAGCGGAAGTTCCTCGCCGTGCGCGGGCACGCGGAGGAGGTCGGCGAACTGCCAGGAGTCGCCGCGATCCTTCTTGTCGATCTTCTCGCGCGTCACGGCGCCGGCGGGCGGCACGCGGCGGCCGACCATCGCGTCCAGCGCCCCCGCGCCGACCTCGCGCCGCTTCTCCGGCGCGAGCGCCGCCATCTGGCGGTCCGACGCGTCGGCCATCGCCTTCAGGAACGCGGCCTCGACGTCCTCCCCCGACGCGGGCTTCGGATGGTCCGCATCCCACACGGTGAACTCGGCGGGCGTGAGCGGCTCGAAGTCCTCCTCGACCACCGGATCCTCGAGCCCGAGCTTCAGGTGCTTGTTGAACCAGGAGTACATCATGCACCGGGTGACATAGTTGTAGTTGTGGGGGAAGTGAACCTGCGATTTGCAGATCACGTTCCCCTTGGCGCCGAGCATCCCGTACAGCTTCTCGAGCTCCGGGAAGCCCTTCGTCATCATCTCCTTCGTCCAGTCGTTGGCGGCCGTCATGCCCTGGGGCTTGGGGGCGAAGAGCGCCGTGAGCTCCACGTTTCCCGTCCCGATCCGCAGGCCACACTCGTTTTCGCACGTGCAGCCGCCCTGCATCGACGTCGAGACCATTCCCTGCGGGAACGCGACCGCGGGACGCGGGTCGAGCGCGCAAATGAGGATCGTCTGCGTCCCGCCGCCGCTCGATCCCGTGACGCCGATCCTCGCGGGGTCGACGTCGGGGAGCGCGGCCAGGAAATCGAGCGCGCGGAGCCCGTTCCACGCCTGGATGCCCAGGATGCTCTGCATCCGGAGGTCGGCCTGCGTGCTGAAGAAGCCCCAGCGGTCGCGCGTGTCGAGCCCGGGCCGCGCCTTCGAAAACTTGTGGGCCACGGCGGCGGGGATCTGGACGTTGTCGGCGTAGCCCAGCATGTCCCAGATGAACGAGACGCACCCCATGCGCGCGAGCGTCGCGCAGCGCGCCAGCTGCGGGAAGCGGCCGGACTTCTCGAACCGCTCCTGGCCCTCGACGATCATGCGGCGGACGCCGGCGTCGCTGTAATCCCACAGCCGACCCTCGTGGCCGTGCGGGCTGAGGATGCCCGGGAGCCGGCCGGTCTTCCCCTTGAGGCGGAAGAGAAGCCCGGTGACGAACTGGCCGGGGAAACCTTCGAACGCGACCTTCTCGACGGTGAAGCCCGGGCGGTCGACGCGGCCCCACACCCGGGTGTTGAGCGGCGTCCGCTCCGGCATCGGCCAGAGCCCCGTCGCCACGCGAACCTGTCTCCGAAGATCTTCCGCGCGCCTTTCCCACGCCTCGCGGGTGGCGGGGACCTCGAAGGGGAAGTATCCGTCGAGGTCCTTCAGCGGCGCGAGCCGCGCGTCGGCGGGAAGCTTTCCCGCGGGGAGGACGCGCGGCGGCGTGTCCTGGGAGGCGAAGAGGAGCGCCGCGAGGGCGAGGGTGCGCATGATGGGTCTCCTTCCGGGTCTCGTATACGATACGGCGACGGGGCTACGCCAGGTACCCCCACGTCTGCAGGAGGTCGCCGTCGCGCGACCAGCGGGTGCCGATGTCGGTCCGGTAGAACATGTTGGGGATGAGGACGCTCTTCACGCGGTTGTAGGCCTCGCGGCGCGCCTCCTCCATCGTCGAGCCCGAGCCCGTCATCACGAGCGCGTACCCCGAGGTCCCCGCCAGCCGCCAGTCGCCGTCCACGAGCTTGAGGTCGCAGGGGTGGAACCCTTCCTTCAACTCTCTTTTGAAGAGGACGACCGCGTCCTCCGAGAATTTTCGGAACGCGTCGGGATCCACGAAGGGGAAGGGCGGGACCGCCACCACGACCGCAATCTGGAACCCGCGCTTCGTCCGGAGTTCGAACGGCTCGCCCTTCGCGAGCGCGGCCAGGAACTCGCCCCACTTCGAGAGCACGCCCTCGATCTGCAGGTTGATCGTCGGGTAGCCGAACCGCGTGGTGAACTCCAGCGGGTAGATGCCGTGCGCGTTCACGATGCAGTTGATGTCGATGTAGCCGACGTATCCCTGGATCCGGCCCTTCATCCGCCCGAGCGTCCTTTTGAACAGGGGGTTCTCGCCCGCCCAGAAGCTCGCGGTCCCCATCTCGCCGGTCGACGGGCCGATCTCGTCGTTGAACATCCGCTTGTGCTCGAAGTTGATGAGCGCGGGCAGGACGAAGTCCTTCCCGTTGAAGAAGGCGCCGATCGCGACCTCGACCCCCGAGGCGAACTTCTGGAGCTGGAAGCTGCGGATCTTCGAGCCCCAGCCCCGCTTGTAGTGCTCCAGCATCGTCACGATGTCGCGGCCGTCCTCCTCCTGCCCGACGAACGAGAGGACCTTCTCGTTCTGCGCCTTCCCGTTGGGCTTGACGACGTAGCGGTCGGGCGTCTTCTTCACGAACTCGATCGCCGCGTCGAACGAGTCGAAGTCCCAGTTGGGGAGCGTGAGGAGGCCCGCCGCCTTCATCTCCTCCTGCCCGAAGTCGCGGTCCTCCTCGAGCCGGTCGCTCGACCGCGTGCCGCCCACGACGGCTTTGCCGGCCTTCCGGAGCCGCTCCGCCTCCTCGCCGAAGCCGCAATCGTCGAAGACGACCACGTCGGCCCACTCGGCGTGCGGCTTCCAGTCCTCGATCTTTTCAACGAACCCGTCGGCGACGTCCTTATCATTCTTGGAGAGGATGGCGTACTTGACCTCGTGGCCCTCCTTCGCGACCTCGCCAGCGAGGTCGTGGATGAGCGCCCACCGGGAAACGAAAAGAAATCTCATCGCGCCGACGATAATACATCACCGATCATGAAAACGCTCATCCTGACCCGGGAGGACGTGCGCGCGATCCTCACCATGGAGGCGGCGATCCCCGCCGTCGAGGCGGCGTTCGCCGCCCACGGGCGGGGCGAGACGATCATGCCGCCCAAGCTCTACCTGCCGCTCGAGAAGCACCACGGCGACTTCCGCGCCATGCCGTCGTACATGGACGGATCGGCGGGCGTGAAGTGGGTCAACATGCACCCGCAGAACCCCGTGCGACACGGGCTGCCCGCGGTGATCGGCGTCTACGTCCTGAGCGACCCGGAGACCGCCCTCCCGCTCGCGGTCATGGACGGCACCCTTCTGACCTCGTTCCGCACCGGCGCCGCGGCCGCGGTCGCGTCGAAGTACCTTGCGATCAAGTCGCCTTCGACGATCGGCTTCTTCGGCTGCGGGGTGCAGGCACGCTCTCTCCTCAAGGCGCACAAGACGCTCTATGGCGACTTCCGCGCGCTCATGTACGACGCCGCCCCCGGGGCGGCGGAGGAGTTCGCGAAGGAGAAGGGCGGCTTCGTCGCGGCGCCGGACCAGGTGGCGAGCTGCGACATCGTCTGCACGTCGACGCCGTCCCGCGCGCCGGTGGTCTTTCGCTCCTACATCGGGATCTCGATCCACATCAACGCGATGGGCGCCGACGCGCCGGGCAAGCAGGAGCTCGACCCCGCGATCCTCCAGGAGGCGACGGTGGTCCTGGACGACCTGGCCCAGGCCACCGAGAGCGGCGAGGTGAACGTGCCGATCCACCAGGGGCAGTACCGCCGCGAGCAGATCCACGGGACGCTGGGCGAGATCGTGGCGGGGAAGAAGAAGGGCCGCGTGGGGACGGAGATCACCGTCTTCGACTCGACGGGTCTCGCGATCCAGGACCTCGCGCTCGCGCGGCTGGTCTACGACGAGGCGCGGAAGCGCGGGCTGGGGCAGGACGTCGAGCTGGTCTAACGCTTCCGGAATTCGTCGGCGACGCGGAACGCCTCGAGCAGCACCATGTTGACGGGGATCCGCACGCGGCGCTTCGGGGCGATCTCGCCGGGCTGGAAGACGAACTGCCCCTTCTTGCGGGCGATGAAGGCGTTGAACGCCTCCTGGTCGGTCCGGTTCTGGAACTCCGCGGCGGTCACCATGCCGTCCTCGAACCACACGCGCCCGACGGGGCCGTCGAACGTGATGGTGAGGAGGCCCGTCTTCTCGGCGCCCGAGATGAGCTGGCAGACCTGGTCGATCGGGATCTCCGCAAGGGACCCGGAAAGCTTCGTGCCCGCCGCCTTCGTCTCCTGGGCCGCGGCCGCCTGCTGCGCCTCGGCGACCGCCTTCTCGATCGGCGCGTAGAGGAGCTCGCGCGCCGCCGCCTGGAGCGCGCCGTCGGAGTCCTCGGTCGCCCGCTTGAGCGCCTCGCGGGCCGCGGGGTGGGCGCGGAAGACGCTGAGCGCGCGGACCGCCGCCACCCGCACCGCCGCGGGGGTCGCGCGGAGGATGCCGGTGATGCCGCGGGGCGACTTCGCCGTAAGCCCGGCCAGGACGGGGATCGCTTCGATGTTGCCGATCCGGCCGAGCGCGCCGCAGGCGGCGGCCCGCACCTCGTCGGGCTCCTGCCGCGCGTCGGCGATCTGCATCGCCACCGCGCGGGCCCCCGCGTGGCGGAGGCGGCCCAGGGACTCGAGGAATCCCGCCCGGATCGAGGCGTCCTTCTCCTCGCCCAGCGCGTCCAGCACGAGGTCCCCCGCCCGACCGTAGGCCCGCTCCGCGAGGATGGCCGCCGCGCGCCGGCGGACCGCGATCGCGGGATGATGGAGCAGGCTGCCGAGCGCGACCACCGCGACGCTCTCGGGCACCGCCACCGGGAGGACCTCGAGGAGCCGCAGGATGTCGGAGGGCGCCCCGGCCTTCTGCAACTCCTCGGCGAGCACCGCGCCGGCGCCCGGCCCGATGCGTGCGATGATCTCCGCCATCTGGAGCCGCTGCGACGCGCCCTCGGCCTTGCGGATCTCCGAGACCAGGAACCGCGTCGCCGCCTCGTCGAGCGCCTCGACAATGCGGATCGCGACCGGGTCGCCGCCGCGCAGCTTTGCGGCCACGCCGGGGAAGCCCTGGCCCGCGGCGATTCTTTCGAGCGCATGGTACGACTGCTCGGGCCGGTGGGGCGAGAGGGCGTCCTTTACGACGTGGTGCTTCCTGAAAAGCGTGAGGGTCTCGAGCGCCTGCTCGTATTCGCCCCGCCGGAGGCGGAGGTCCGCGTGCAGCACGGCGAGATCGGCGAGCTTCGAGTAGACGCGCGGCTCCTGCTCGCTGTCGAGCGCCGAGCGGACGAGCGACTCGAAGCCCTCGCGCGCGATCGAGAAGGGCGGGCCGTCCCAGGCGGGCGTCATGCCCAGGAGCGCCTCGGCGGCGGCGAGGCGCCGGGTCGCCTGGCGGTCCACCAGGTGCCCGGTGAGCCGCGCCAGGAGCTTCGCCGCGAAATCGTGCCGGCCGAGCGCGGCCAGCTCCTTGACGAGCGGGTCGGTCTCCTTGAAGATCGCGTCCGCCTGCGCGTCGGGCTCGCCCTCGAGGAGCGCCCGCGCGCGGGTGACCGGCGCGGGCTCGGCCGGGTCCCGGCGCTCCGCGGCCTTCTCGATCTCGGCGACGTTGATCCCGAGGAGGCCCCGCATCATGGCCGATTCGCGGGGATCGTGGGCGAAGGCGTCGGCGAGGACGTGGCCGACGCCGCGGAGGAGCTCTCGGGTCTCGTTCGATCCGCAGCGGGGGAGGAGGCGTGAGAGCGTGCCGACCGCCTGGCGGGCCTTCTCGAGGGGGATGAAGCCCGGCTTGCGGTCGCCCAGCGCCTCGTAGGTTTCGTTCTGCGCCTTCTGGAGCAGGGTGGGATCCTGCTCGACCAGCGTGCGCATGATCTGGAGCCGGACCTCGGCGCCGGCCTGGGGGTCGACCGCGGCGTCGGTCAGTCGCTCGAGGGACTGGAGGAAGTCGCCCAAGAGCGCGCCGCCGCTCTCGAGTTTCCGGGCGGCATCCTTGATGACGAGGTCGCCCTCGGTGAGCGCGACGTACTCGATCTCGTCGACGGCGATGGAGACGACGCGCTGCTCGCGGAGGAGGCGGTTGATCTCCTTCCCCTCGCGGACCTCCCAGAACTTGCGGGTGAGGGCGTCGAGGAAGGTGAGGAGTTCCTCCATCGAGACGCCCTTGCGGAAGCTGATGCTGCGGATGCCGGCGTCGAGGAG
>JBGPCZ010000132.1:0-17630 GCA_041482015.1 Planctomycetota bacterium
TCGAGGGCGGCGAGCCGCTCTGGTTCGAGCGGACCCTCTATCGCGGCGATGCGTACGAGTTCCAGAACCGCATCGGCGGCCTCCGCTCGGCGCGGCCCGCGATCGGCGCTCTCCTCACGATGGGAGGAGCGTGATGGACCTTTACGCGGGAGTCGACCTCGGGGGAACGAACATCACGGTGGCGCTCGGCGGGGCCGAGCGGAGGATCCCGACGAACGGGCACGAGGGGCCCGAGGCCGTCCTCCGCCGGATCGCGGAGACGGTGGGGTCGATGGGGGCGCCGCCGCGCGCGCTCGGGATGGGCGTGCCGGGGTTGGTCGACCTCGACGCAGGAGTCACGAAGTTCCTCCCGAATCTCCCCACTCAATGGCGTGATGTCCCGGTGCGGAAGATGCTTTCGTCGGCACTCGGGTGCGACGTTTACCTGCTGAACGACGTGCGGACGGCGACGCTGGGCGAGCTCGCCTACGGGCTCGGTCGCGAGGCGCGGACGATGGCCTTCTTCTCGCTCGGGACCGGAGTGGGTGGCGGCGTGGCCATCGATGGCAAGCTCCGGCTCGGGCCCCTCGGCGCGGCGGGCGAGCTCGGCCACCAGACGATTCTCCCCGACGGCGCGCGGTGCGGGTGCGGGAACCGCGGGTGCCTGGAGACACTCGCGAGCGGGCCGGCGGTCGCGGCCGAAGGGGTGAGGCTCCTGCTGAGCGGCCTCGCACCGAAGCTCAACGCGCTCGCGGGCGGGGATTCCTCCCGCGTGACGCCCGAGGCGATGGCGGCGTCGGGCGATCCCGCGGTGATCGAGGCGATCGCGCGCGTGGCCGGGTGGCTGGCGATTGGCGTCGCGAACGTGATCGTGACGCTCCACCCGGACTTGGTCGTGATCGGCGGGGGCGTCTCGGGGATGGGGGCGGCCCTGATGGACCCGCTCCGGGCGGAAGTCAAAAGGCGCGTGGGGATGCTGCCGCCCGAGACGGTGAGGATCGAGCGCTCGGCGCTGGGCGACCGGGCGGGGATCATGGGCGCTCTCGCCTTGGCGGAGCGCGGTGGAAAGGTATGAAGAGAAGAAAACCACAGAGGCACAGAGACACGGAGAAGAAAGACCCTTTATGGATTCCCCCCCCCGCCCCCCTCGGGGGGGCGGCAAAGAACGAATACTCCGTGCCTCTGTGGTTAACTTTCTTCTGAGGAGACCCTTATGGACTGGACGCTGAAGGACGTGGCCAAGATGATCGACCACTCGCTGCTCAACCCGGCGCTCACGGTCAAGGAGCTCGAGGAGGGCTGCGCCCTCGCCCGGGCGTACGACGTGGCGAGCGTCTGCATCATGCCCTACGCGCTCAAGCGGTGCGCGGAGATCCTCAAGGGGAGCACGGTGAAGGCGAGCACGACGATCGGATTCCCGCACGGCGGGCACACGACGGCGGTCAAGGTCGCGGAGGCGACCCAGGCGCTCAATGACGGGGGCCAGGAACTCGACGCGGTCGTCAACATCAGCCTGGTGCGGAGCGGCCGGTGGGACTACGTCGCGGCCGAGATCCAGACCCTCACGGAGCTCACCCACCTGGCGGGGCAGAAGATCAAATGGATCTTCGAGAACTGCCACCTGAACGACGAGCAGAAGGTCCGGCTTTGCCAGATCTGCGGCGACCTCCGGGTCGACTGGGTGAAGACGTCGACGGGCTACGGGGTGTCCGGCGCGACGATCGAGGACCTGAAGCTGATGCGGAAGCACTCGCCGCCGCACGTGCAGGTGAAGGCGGCGGGCGGCGTGCGCGACCTCGACAAGCTCCTCGAGGTGCGGGCGATCGGGGTCACGCGCTGCGGGGCGAGCAAGACGGCGGAGATCCTGGAGGAGGCGAAGCGGCGGCTGGCGGCCCCGGCGGTGAAATAGCAAAACATTGGCGCCTTGTGGCAGCCGTATAGACAATGGGGGGCGCGCCATGAAGATCATCCTTGGATCCGACCACGCCGCGTTCAAGGTCAAGGAGCAGCTCAAGCTGGTCCTCACCGGCCTTGGCCACAAGGTGATCGACAAGGGCACCGACAGCGAGGCGTCGTGCGACTACCCCGACATCGCGGAGACGGTGGCGCGCGCGGTGGCGGCGGGCGAGGGGGACCGCGGCGTCCTTCTCGACGGCACGGGGATCGGGATGGCGATGACCGCGAACCGGATCCCTGGCGCGCTTGCAGCGACGGTCCACGACCGCGTGACGTCCGAGATGAGCCGCAAGCACACGAACGCGAACATCTTCTGCGCGGGCACCTGGGTGCTCCCCGCGGGCGAGATCGAGAACTGCCTCAAGGTCTGGCTCGAGACGCGCTTCGAGGGCGGGCGGCACGACAAGCGGATCGCGAAGATCCTCAAGCTCGACAAGAAATAGTGCATCAACTGTTGAGTGACGAATCCGATCTGTAACTCAACACTTATTCGACCTTCAGCTTCCGGCAGACGACGCCCGCATCCTTGAAGAGCTTGAAGGTCACCTCGTTGAGCGGGTAGTCCATGTTGTAGACCACCTCGTGCAGACCGGAGTTGATGATCATCTTCGTGCACATGAGGCAGGGCGCGAACGTGGTGTAGATCGTGCCTCGCGCGATCGAGACGCCGTGGTAGGCCGCCTGGACGATCGCGTTCTCCTCGCCGTGCGAGCAGAGGCACTCGTCGAGCTTGGTGCCGCTCGCGGCCAGCTGGTTGCAGCGCGGGCAGCCGCCTTCGTAGCAGTTCTTCGTCCCGCGCGGCGTGCCATTGTAGCCCGTCGAGATGACGCGCTTGTCGCGGATGATGATGGCCGCGACTTTCCGCTTCGCGCAGTTCGACCGGAGCGCGGCCACCTGGGCCATCTTCATGAAGTACTCGTCCCAGCCCGGCCGCTTCATCTTGGCCATGAGCTTCGGGATGAGCTCGGCGAGCCGCGCCTGGAGCTCCTCGGGCGTCCCGTTGTTCTCGATCGCCTGGTCGGCGAGCGCCTCGGTGGCGGTCAGGTTCTGCCCCTCGGCCTGCAGGCTGGTCGACTCGGCCTGCTCCAGCTTCTGGAAGTCCTCGAACGTGCGCGGGTCGCTTTCGCGGGCGCGCTTCTTGATCCGCTCGAACCGGATCTCGGGCTTTGCGTCGACGGCGAGGAGGTGAAAGCCGGATACCTTCCGGAAGACGGCGACCTCGTCCTCGTGGCGGAAGGAGTCGACCACGTAGTTGGCCCCGGGCTCGAGGCGCTCGAGGACGCGCTCGGCGAGGTAGCCCGTGCCGTTCTTCGCGCGGAGCTCGCGGCCGGTGGCGATCAGGGCGTCGCGGGTCAGCTCGAGGCCCCGGCTCCGGACCTCCTCGCGGATGACGTCGGAGAGGGAGTGATAGACGAACCCGCGGCTCTTCAGGAATTCCGCGGCCGCGCCCTTGCCACCCGCGTTCCGCCCGGTGAGCCCGATGATCATGGCGCCTTTTATACCAAGTTGCCCGGCGGCTGTCGCGGAATGAGCGTCACTTGCCCGGGGGAAGGTCCTTCTCGTCCCGGGCGAGGAGGATGCGGTCGAAGGCGACCGGGCCGCCCGTGCATGCGACCGACATCGAGCGGATCCGGACCGGCTTCTTGTAGAGCTCCCAGAGGTCGACGCGCACCGTCTCCCACTCCGCGGGCGGCGCGTCGGCGATCCTCCGCGGGATCGAACCCTCCTCCTTCGCCGGATCGCCCGCGTGGAAGAGCGCCTTCTCCCCGTAGTTCGCGCCCCAGAGGGCGAGCGTGATCGCCTTCGCGTCCTTCGAGAGCGCGCGCCACGAGAACTGGAGCCAGCGGTACTGGCCGGGCTGCGGCTTCTCGACGACCTCGAAGTCCCAGTTCGGGATGACGTGCCCAAAGGGCGGCTGGAACGGCGCGGCCGACTTTCCGTTCGCCGCGAGCGCGAGGCACCGGCCGCCCGAGCAGGCGCCCTCGAACCGGAACGTGAGCGGCCCCGTCACCAGGCAATCCTTGAGGTCGTCCCCTTCGTCGAAGAGCACTGCGACCGGCTTCTTCGCGATCACGTCGGGATGAGAGGCCCCCAGCTTTTCTCCATGCAGCACGATCTCGGCGAGACGGATGTTGCCACACACCCCCCACGGCAGGACGAGCCGGAACCGCGACGCCTCGACCGGCTTCGCCAGCCTGTGCGTGTGGACCGCCGCATCCGAGCGGAGCTCCTGGACGAACGTCCACTGCTCCTTCACCGGGTCCCACGCCTCGAACCGGAGGTCGCGGAGCCAGGATTCGGGGTGGGCCGGATCCTCCGCGAAGGTGACCGCCGCGACGCGGAGGCGCGTGCGGAACGTGTCGATGAGGACCGTGTTGAACGGCGACGTCTCGGCGAAGCTGCTGACGTCGCCCCATTTGAGCCACGGCTCGGCCGGCGCGTCGGGCTTGCCGTCGACCAGCGCCGCGAAGGGGCGGACGAACTGGATGTGGTTCTGCTGCGCCGCGAACTTGATGAGGACCTCCTTCTCGGAGAGGAGGTTGGGCGTGAGCGGCAGGGGCGTCGGCTCCGCGTTGCTCCACGACGTCACGCGGACGAGCGGCGTCGCGTCGGCCGTGATGAGCCGGCCTCGCATGTCTTCTGCCTCGGGGCGGAGGAGCGTGCGCCACCGCTCGACGTAGCGGCCGTCGAGCCGGCTCACCGTCCCCATCCACGTTGCGAGGAGAAGGTCGCCCCCCGGGAGCCAGGCGGGCACCGCGACCGCGCCCAGGTCGCGCTCGAGGAGGATCGAACCCGACGCGTCGGCGACCGTGAGCGTTCCGAGATCGCTCGTGGCCGCGATGCGCCCGCCGTCGGCCGAGATCCTCGGGAACCGCATCCAGTCGTCGCCCGAGGTCGTCCAGCGAAGGCCGTCGGCGACGGAGTAGAGCTTGAGCAGGTTTCCCGTGACGAGCGCGACGAGCGAGCCGTCGGCCGACAGGTCGATCGCGTTCCCGCCGCCGGTGATGTGGGTGGCGGCGAGTTTGCCGCCGCGGAGGACGAAGACGCGCCCGCCCTCGGTCGTCGCGAGGATCGCGCAGGTCTTCCCGTCGCGGCTCGCCTTGATCTCGACCGCCTCACCGGTCGGGGCGAGCGGGATTTCCCAGAGGACGCGGCCGCTCGAGGCCTCGTGGGCGCGGGCCGTCATCCCGTCGAGGACAAGGAGCGTCGACGCGTCGAGGGCCGCTATTGGCCCGCTGCGCCGCTGGGTCTTCCACCAATCCAGCGTCCAGAGGAGCTTTCCGTCGCGCGACCACGCGGCGACTCCGAGATCGCCCGCGCTGGCGATCCAGTCTCCGTCCTCCGGCACCGCGAAGTGATTGATCCGGTCTCTTTGGATTCCCGGGACGAACCGGTGGGGCAGGCGCCCCGGCAGTCCGTAGAGTCCGAACCGCCGCTCGGTCGCGCCGTCCATCCCGGCGACGTGGAGCTGGTAGCCTTCCGCGGCATCGAAGTGGAAGGCCTGCACCGCGAACCCGTTTCGGAGGGCGATCGGGGCGAACGCGAACTCGTGCCCCACGCGCTGCCTCCAGCGGAGCTTGCCCGTCTCGATGTCGACCGCGTAGAGATTGTGGTCCCAGTTCATCGCGTTCATCACCGCGAGCGAGCCCGTGAGCATCACGTCGCGGAGATGCGGGCCGAAGCGGGAATCGATCGACGCGGCGGGCGGGGCCGTGCCCGCGGTCCTGCCGCTCAGAAGCTCGACTGCGGCGAGCGCGGGCTCCGTGGCATTGACCGGGACGAGGAACGATCCTTGCGCGCTCCCAGAGCCGGCGGCGCCGTGCCACGATTCAATCGTGCCGGCGCGGTCGGTGAGCTTCACGCAGATCGGGATCGCGGCGCGGATCGGCTTCCCCGAGCCGTCGAGGACGCGCACGCTCCACGTCGCGCGCTCCCCGGGCTTGATCGGGGAAGCCTGGAGATCGACGCGCGCGATCGCCTCGGGTAGCACCGCGAAGATGCGGGCGGGAAGATCGCGCAGGTCGGCGCGCACCTCGGGCCCGTCGACCTTCCTGAGCGCGAAAGCGTCGTAGACGTGCCCCTTTCCGATCCCCACCTTCGCGACGACCGGCACGCGCGTCGCGACGCAGAGCGTCTGCCTCCAGAGTTGCCCCGGTTCGATCGCCGGCGTCGTGTTGTTGACGAGGAAGACGTAGCGACCGTCCTCGGAGCGGCGCTCGGCCAGGAAGATCTCGTCGTTCTCGATCGTGACGGCCGGCGGTGCGATCGCCTCCCGGAGCGCGGGCACGGTCGCGCGGCAGTACTCGGGAAAGCGCCAGTAGGCCGAGTCATCCGACGCGGGGTGGGTGTCCCTTTCGACGTGATCGAACGACGCTCCGAGCGGCGTGAAATCCCTCACGACTTCGGCGCGACAGGTTCCGTCGTACAGCACCGGAATGCCCGCGGACTTGAGGGCCTCGAGGAGCTTCGGCTCCAGCTCGACCTGCTGGCCCACGAGGAGCACGGCCTTGAAGCGCCGTAGCGACTCGGGCGTGACGTCCTCGGCGAAGACATGGGTCGCGGGCAGATGCGCGTGGAGGCACGCTGCCCACGCCTCGTAGACCCGCGCGAAGTACTTGCCCGTGACCCCCTGGCCCAGCCAGTCGTCGATCTTGAGCATCCGGCCATCGGCGACGATCGCGACGGGATCGCGCGCCTCGAGGGAGTTCCACCACGGACCGTACCGGCCCAAAAGGTCGTTGAGCGCGCGGTAGACCGAGACGGTTCCGTAGTGCGCGCTCCGGGGATCGTGGGGCAGCCCGTCCGACGCGGTCATCCACGGCGACATCGGCCCCGAGACGCCGATGCCGTCGGCGCCCCTCTGGAGCGCGGAGAGGAGCGTGGGAAGGAGCTGGTCGCCCGTCCCCGAATCGTTCCACGCCTCGGGATGGACCCACGCCCGCTTGCCCGGGCGGCGGTAGAAGTCGACCGAGTGGGGCGCGTGGTAGGGGAGGGCGATCTGCTCCCACTGCGCCTGGAGGTCGACCTCGTCGACGTTGCCGAACGTGAACGGCGGATAGGCCTCGACGTTCCGATAGGGGCCGCAGACCGCGGTGACGAGTCGGGGCGCGATCGGCTTGATCGTGCGGTTGAAGAGGTCCTGCGCCTCGACGGCCCAGTGAAGCCGGCGGTCGGCGACCTCGTCGATCACCGGGTCCCACGCGCCGGTCTCCTTTGCCCTTTTGAGCGCCGCCTCGTACGCCGCCTTCTGCTCCGGCGTGCGCGCCGCCTTCGAGCCACGCCCCTCGAAGACCCACCAGTTGGAGGCCCAGCTCCAGCCGCGGAACGCGGCGTAGGGCTTGAGCGCGTTCGTGACGCGCTCGATCGTCTTCACGAGCTCGTCGGGCTTGCGGTTGTCGAAGCCGGGCGCTCCGAGGGGGAGCCCCGCGTCCATGTACATCAGGATCGCCATCTCCTGGATCCCCTCGGCCGAGTAGCCCGCGAGGGTGCGGAGGAGCGGCGACGATCCGCGCGCCGAGGGCGAAAGTTCGGGGAAGCGCTTTGCAAGTTCGTTGAGATCGGCGGCGGAGCGTCCGCTCCAGGCGAGATCGCCCACCTGGGTGTTGGAGCCGATGCGGTCGACGGCGAAGTTGACGCCCATCTTCGCGGTGCGCGCGACGTGGGCGGAGACGATGTCGGGTGCGCTCCACGTGTCGGCGTGCGGATAGATCGGGCCGTAGTCGCCGTACTGGATCGTCGTGAAGGCCGTCGGCTCGCGGCCCGGGCCGATCACGATCGGCGCGGCAATGACCGTGCGATCGGGCGCCGCGACGGTGAGCGTGTACGGCCCCGGGCGGAGCGTGGCGGTCAGCTCCTTTGACACGCTTCCCGCCTCCGCTTTCACGGTCGCCACGATGCGGTCGCCCTCCATGAGGCGGAGATCGGTCGCGCTCTCCGGGCCGATGAGGGTGAATGGGATCTCCTCGCCGCGTGCGTAGTGGGTGCGATTGTCGGCGGTGACGACCGCGACCGTGCCCTTCGCGCCGGCGCGGCGGACCTCGACGACCGCTTGGACGAGATACTCCGATGCGCGACCCTTCTGGACTGGCTGGAGCTCGGGCGTCACCTTGATCTGGACGAGCCCTGCAAGATCAGCGGGCACGCGAAGCGCGCCCTCTTTCAATTCCAGCTCGCGATAGTCGACGCCGTGAAGCGGCCGGGCCCAGACCTTCCACGCAGGCTTGACGCTCCGGCTCCCCGCGGAGAATGAAAGGGTGAAGGGCACCGGTTCGCCGGCGGTCCAGACGTTCCTCGGAAATGAGATCGCGAGCCGCTCGTGATCCATGACCATGACATTCTTGAATGCGCCTGTCGCCAGCTCGTACCGCTCGAAGAGCTCCGTCGCGTGGCGGCGCTTGAGCACGGCCTCGCCGCCGTGGATCCGCAGCTCGGTGAAACCGTGCTCTCCGGGGCCGGGCTTGCGGCCGGCCATCATGAGCTTGAGGCTGGCCGCGGGCTTGCCGTCAGGGGAGAACGTGCGGATCGTGTCCGAATCGCGGTTGAGCGCGTACAGCGTTCCGGCCTCGTCGACGTCGAAACCGCCGCTCCGATGTCCCGCCCCGACGTTGGCGCCCCACTTCTTTTTCCCATCGAAGCCGATCGCCCGGAGCTGGCCGGCCCGGTTGAGGGCGTAGAAAGTCTCGCCCTTCTCCCAGACGCGGAAATCCTCGACGAGCCCCTGGCTGCCCTCGGGCTCGTGGGGCAGGGCATACGCGGTCACGACCTTCCCCCCGGGGCTGATCCGCACGATCCGGTTGCGATGCTGGTCGATGGCGTAGAAGTCGCCGCCGGCGCCGGCCTCGACATGGGCGGGCGCGTCCCATCCCACCTGGTCGCTGACGAGAAAGTCGTCGACGTGCGCGAGCTCCTTGAAGTCCCGGTCGTAGAGGGTCACCTTGTGGGCGAAGTGGCCGCTCGCCGCGGCGGTGATTCCCTGCGCGTTGGCGGTCGCATTGGCGCACGCATAGGTGACGGGGCCGCCGGCCCGGCCGGTCCCGTCGCGCTCGAAGCGGAGGACGAAGCTGCGGTTGCCGCCGCTGGCGAGGTAGACGCGGCCGTCGCGTCCCAGGGTCATCGGCGCTTCGACGGAGAAGTCGGGATTTTCGCGCGAGATGATCTGCTCGACGGTGACGGGGGCGTCCTGCGGGACGGGGAGGGGGGAAAGCAAAAGGAGGAGGAGAATGCGTCCGGCCGTCGTCATCATCCCTATAGATTGGCAGAGAGGGGCGGATCCGGGTGAAAAAACGGACCGGCTTTCTGCTTGAAGGACGAAGCGCCGCCGCTAAAATGGGCCCCATGATGAATTCCCTGCTCCGCGTCAGCGTCGTCGCGCTCCTCATCGGCTTGGGCGTCTCGGCGCTCGCCGCCCCGAGACCCTCGTTGCCGCCCGCGGAACGGGACCCCGACGGGCCGAAGTACGCGAGCATGGCGCGCTGCAACACGAAGGATTGCCACGGCGCGGACGCCGCGAAGGGCTCCCCCGCGCTGAACGAGTACACCCTTTGGAAGGCGGCCGACCCCCACTCGAAAGCGTTCACGACCCTCTACAAGGCGCCCTCCAAGGCGATCGGGACGGCGATGGCCATCGCCAAGGTGCACGAGAGCGCGAAGTGCCTCTCGTGCCACTCGAAGGTCGTCGAGCCCGCGAACGTCGTGGAGGGCCAGAAGTGGTCCGTGCAGAACGGCGTGTCGTGCGAGGTCTGCCACGGCCCCTCGGAGAAGTGGATCGACCCGCACGCGACGCCGAAGGAGAAGGCCTGGTCGCACGAGAAGTCGATCGCCGCGGGGATGGATGATCTCCGCGACCCGGTCGCGTGGACCGCCAAGTGCGCGAGCTGCCACCTGCAGATCGACCACGACATGGTCACGGCGGGCCACCCGCGGCTGCACTTCGAGATCGTCGACTACAACGCGCGGACCGGCGCGCACTGGAAGACGGAAAAGCATCCCTCGATGCAGGCCGGCTTCGACGCGAAGATCTGGACGATCGGCCAGGCGGTTTCCTACGCCGAGGCGCTCCGGAACGTCGAGAAGCGGATCGCCGCGAAGGCCCCGGAGGAGGGCGTGAGGGAGGCTCGCGAGCAGGCGGCCGCGCACCGCTGGATCCTCAAGCAGGTGGCCGGGTTCGCCGACACGGAGGTCCCCGTCGACGCCGAAAAGCAGGCGAAGTCGCTCGCCCCGGCCGACGAGTCGGTCCTCGGGAAGCTCGGGGACGCGCCGAAGAGTTTCGCCGCGGCGCGCCAGGCCGCGCTCGCGTTCCGCGCGCTCTCGAAGAAGGCCGACGCCAAGGCGGCCATCGACAAGATGTGCGAGCAGATCGCCCCGAAGAACGAGGCGACGTTCGACGCGGGCCAGTTCGCCGCCGACTACGACGCGGTGAAGAAGCTCTTCAAGTAGACGCGCCGATCCGAAGGAGGTCTCCATGCGCCTCGCGCTGCTGCTGGCCGCGCCGCTCCTCCTCCAGGATGCCGCGGCCGACCCGTACTACAAGTTCAAGACGGGAACGACGTGGACCTTCGACGTGGTCGCGAAGGGCAAGGGACCCGACCTCAAGAAGCTGGAGCTCAAGGTTTCGGGCGAGGGCACGGGCCGGACCGACGTCGAATCGCGGGCCTGGCGGAGCGAGGGCGAGCCGCGGGTCCAGTCGCTCCGGTGGACCATCAAGGAGGGCTTCCTGATCTGGGTCGAGGTCCGGGACGGGGCGGAGAAGGATCCGATCCAGCTCTACAAGCCCGGGTCGAAGAAGGGTGACACGTGGGAGTGGATGGAAGGGGAGAAGCGCAAGGCGAAAGGGACGAACCTGGGCACGGAAGAGGTGAAGGTTCCCGCCGGGACCTACAAGGACGCGCTCCACCTGCAGTTCGAGATTCAGGAGGGAGGCCCGAAGGTCACGCTCGACATCTACCTCGCCGCGGGGGTGGGGCCGGTCAAGATGGTGGGCGGCTCGGGCACCGATTCGATGGGCTACGAGCTGAAGGAATTCAAGCCGGCGAAGTGATTCACTTGACGGGCTTGGTCGTCGGCTCGTCGGTCACCGTCCAGAGTTTCCCATCGCGCACGTAGAGCTTCCGCTGTTCCTCGAGCGTGAAGGGGCGCGAGCCGAGGCGGCCAAAGACGCTCACCTGGTGGCCCGTCTCGTCGACCGCGCGGTCGCGGTCCAGCGGCTTCGAGAGCGCCGTCGCCACGCCGCGCGTCGGGTAGGTCGCGATCAGGACGGGCGAGGGCTCGGGGCTGAAGCCGTAGTGGCCCGGCGTCGCCACCGGCGAGGTGAGCTGCAGCACGCGGAGGCCGTTCCGGCCGTCGGCCACGTAGGCGAAGAGGCTCGCGTTGGTCGAGGCCACGCGCACGCTCCACGTGTCGTTCATCTTCCCGCCCAGGTCGAAGTACTTCGGCGTGCCCGGCCGCTCGGGACGCTCCACGTCCACCAGAGCCACCCCTTTTGAGCCCGCCGCGATGTAGGCGTAGGTACGAGCGATGTACACATCGCGCGCGTCCATGGGAACGCGGGCCCTGAGGACGGGCTTCCGGGGTGACGTGAGATCCAGCACCTTGAGGCCTTCCGCGTCGACCACGAACGCGTAGCGGAACTGCACCGCCACCGCGCGCGGCCGGACGATGTCCGGCGCGCCGAGCAGGGCCGTGGCCGACGGATGGAGCGGATCGTCGAGATCGACGGTCACCAGCCCCTTTGAGGCGCAGACGTACGCGCGGGCGCCGGCGACCGCGAGGTTCACCGCCCCGTCGAGCAGCCCGTCGGGATTCCACGTCACGGCGCGCTTGAGGAAATTGTTCCGCGGCTCGCCGTCCGCGAGCGGCATCACGTCGACGAGGATGAGCCCCTCCTCGCCGTCGGTGACCAGCGCGTACCGGTAGATCGGGTGGAGCTTCGATTCCTGGTTCTCCTTCCAGAAGGACTCCGGCAGGAGCCCGGACCGGTCCTGGACGGGCATGTTGGTGGGGAGCGCAACGGCCGTCGCGAATCTCGTCGGGACGTGGGTATGCTGGCCGAGCGGCGAGACGGGCGACGTCACGATCTTCTCGGAGAACCCCTTGTTGTCGACGTTCGCGACGTCGAACGCGCGGAACCCGTCGCTCCCGCACGCCGCGTAGACGTACTCGCCCCGGTGCTGGAGGCCGAGGATCGACGTCCCCCCGTGACGCACCGCCTCGGCGAGCGTGCGGTCGCGCGCGACGTGCGACGCGAAGTCGGCCGGGTAGGCCATCCGGTGGAGCTCCGAGCCGATCACCGCCTGCGGCTCCTCGCGCTCGGAGACGGCGACCGCGTCGAGGCCCGAGCCCTCGCCGACCCAGCAGGTGTGGCCCATGAAGTTCACGAAATTCGTCCCGAGGAGGTAGACCTGCGCGAGCCACGCGTTGTTGTCGCCCGCGGACGAGACGTGGCAGTCGGTGCAGTGCTTCGTCTCCCGCGTCCGCACCGTGTGGGGGAAGTGCGGGTTGAAGGCCTGCGAGCTCAGGCCCGGCGCGGAGACCGGCGGCTGCTGGAAGTAGATCCATTCGCGGTTCGCGTTCTGCGAGCTGATGATCACCGCGCTGCTCGACCGGACGGGCGCGACCTTCCCGCCCTTGGCCGGCCCGCTCTTGCCGAGCATGAAGATGTCGTCGCGGACGACCTGCGGGTTGTACGTGGTCCAGTTGCGGCTCGTATCGCCCTCGTTGTGGAGCATCGGGCGGCGCTCGTTCGCGCGCATCGGCAGGTGGCAGCCGAAGCAGCTCGTGGTCCACGAGGTGTGGCAGGTGAAGCACTCGATCTTGTCGGAACGGTGCGCGAGGTCGGCATCCGTGGCGGGGAGGGCGCCCCAGGTCGAGGCGTCGCGGCGGACCGTCTTCGCGCGCGCGGCCGCCGCGTTGTACCAGGGCCGCCCGTCCTGGCGCGTCCGCGTCGGGTCGGGGTTGACGATGTCCTGGACCTGCGGGACCTCCCAGACCTTGTCGGGCTGCATGACGGACCGCTGGAGCGGCGCCATCTCGTCGCCGCGCCACTCGAAGCGCGGCTCGGCCCACGGCGTCTTGAGGTCGGTGAGCTTCGTGCCGGCGGCGGCGGGGCCGGTGGTCTTCTGGTCCTCGGCAAAGCGCCGGCGGACCGTGCCGTGGCAGTCCTGGCACGTGATCTCGATCGCGTTGGGGTACTCGCCGTAGAGTTTTCCGTCGCCGTGGCTGTCCTGCTTGAAGTGGCAGTCGACGCAGTGCATGCCCCGCTCGGCGTGGATGTCCATGAGGTGGACCGACTTCTTGAAGCGCGCGGGATCGTCGAACGGGACGACCTTGTCGTCCTTGTCGAGCAGGTTCCCCTTCCGGTCGCGCTTGAAGACGGCGCGGAAGATCCAGCCGTGGCCGTGGTAGTCGGCGAACTGCGTGTGCTGGAGCGTGGGGTTCAGGTCGGTCACGTTCGCGAGGAACTCCGGGTCGGACCACTTGCCGCGGATCGCCGCCCCTTCGGGGTTCGACGCCAGGATCGCGGCGCGCTCCGAGGCGGACGGGTCCCGCTGCTTCTCCGGCCACATCGCCGCAGCGTCGGTCTCGTAGTCCCACATCTGGAAGCCGAAGAACGTGTTCATGAAGGCGTTGGGCTGGTGGTGGTGGCAGGTCATGCACTGGCTCGACGGGATCGAGTTGGTGAAGCGGTGCGCGATCGGGTGGCCCGGCTCGTCCTTCCGGATCGTCGGGTCCTGCCCCGCGCTGTGGCCGCGGTTGCCGTTCTTCGCGTACGGCCCCGAGTGAACGGGCGTCCGATCGTTCGCGTAGACCACGTGACAGGCGGAGCAGCCGCTCGACCGATAGTCGCCCGGATGGTCGTTCGTGCCGAGGAACGAGAGGTGCGGGTCGTTGAGCCGCGTCTTCTGCGGATTCAGAAGGACGGGGTCGAAGCGGAGTTGCGTGCCGAACCCGCGGTCGCCGAGCTTCATGTCGGGCCGCCCGGGTTCCTCGTTCGGGTTGGGCAGGCCGACGTCGGACGGGTCGGCCCGCGAGGCGCGTCCGCCGCGCTCGAACGCCCGGAGGAGGTTCCCCGGCTGAGCGACGTTCCAGCGCGGAAGCGGGTCGAGCGTCGGCAGGACGCCGCGGGCGAGTTCCTGCTCGGTGGGCCAGCGGACCGTCTTGTTCCCCTTCGCGTCGACTTCGACCACGCCCTGCAGCCGCTGCGGGACGCCGTCGGGGCCGTAGCTCTCGCCGAAGGCGTAGTGTTTGAGCGGGAGCGAGCCGTTGTTGTAGGTCGCGGCGCCGGGGAGCAGCGCCGACGTGGTCATCATGCTGCGGCGGGAGTACTCGACCTCGCGGGCATGGCACGTGCCGCACGCGGCGGGGGCCGCGCGGAGATCGCCGGGGTTGACGAAGCGGACGAACGCCGGGTCCTCGCGGTTGAGGAGCGTGTACGAGCGGACGGGATTCGCCGACGACGGCCACTCGTCGGGATATCGCGGCAGGACGTGGGCCGACTTCATCGCCTTCGTGTAGTCGGCGCGGTACGGCCGCTCGTTGGGCGCCCCTTCGGGCCGCGGCACGCCCGCGTTGCCGCCGTGGCAGTCGGTGCAGCCGACGCGCGCGTCGGCGACGTGCATGTTGGGGTCGTCGAACATGCCGGGACCGGCCTTGTCGGGCCCCATGGAGTGGCAGCTCAGGCAGCCGGCGCTCTTGGCCGCGGCGGCTTCCTTCGTCTGGTGGGCGAGATCCTCCGGCGCGTGCGGTGCGGGCCCGCTCCCGCATGCGGCGAGGAGGACCAGCGCGGTGATCCGCAGGAGACGGAAAACGGCCGCGGCTGATTTCATCGCCTCTCTCAATAGATCAGGGTCAGCTGGGCGAAGGCGGAATAGAGCCAGGCGTGGCTCTCGTACAGGTCGGCGAACCCGTTGCCGGGGAGGAATCCGGCCGCCCCGAGCGTCACCGTCACGTTGTTGTTGAGCAGCGGCCGGACGATGAGGCCCAGGCTCATCTCGAATCCCAGGTCCCGCCGGATCCCCGTCTGCTGGGTGAAGACCTGGAGCGGCTCGGTGTACTGGAACCGCATCAGGCTGGCGTTGAAGACGGCCTTGAGTTCGGGCAGCACGTCGGCGTCCACCCCCGCATTGTAGAGAAAGAGCCCGGGGTTGACGAAATTCGCCTGCCCCTGCGTCTTGCTCGTGCGCAAGTCGGGAAGCTGGCTCTGGCGGTTCACGAGGTTGACCCCCTGCAGCCCGAGGGCCTGGCGGTTCCAGAAGCTGAACGGGCCGCCCGCGAAGTTGGGCGACTCGAGGATCGAGTCGAAGCCCGCGGCCCGCGAGTCCGTGGGATTGCGGTCGCCCGACGCCCAGAGGAACGAGGCGCGCAGGCGCATCCAGTCGATGTCATAGGAGAGCTCGACCGCCGCGAGGAAGGCCAGGATGTCCGTCTGCTGCCCGGCCAGCTCGTTGAAATGGTCGCGCCCGAACGCGGCGTAGGCCGCGTGGGTGAGGTTGAGATCGCCGATGTGGCCGTCGCCGGCCCACCCGAGGTATGTCGCGTCGACGCGGTGCTCCTGGATCGTGCCGATGTACGCCGGCCGCACGAGGAAGTGGTTGTCGTCGTAGAGGACCGTCGGGTCGTCGCGGTAGACGTGGACGCTCGCCTGCGCGGTGTAGCCCGGCCAGAGGAAGTCCTGCACGTAGACGTTCCCGACCCAGACGAGCTCGTGGCGCGAGTGGAACGTGTTGAGCCCGCTGTTCGTGTCCTTCTCGAGCATGTCGAAAACGGCGGCGTTCCACTGTACGCGATTGGACAAGAGCGTGCCGAACAGCCGCGCGCCCAGGTTCGTGTCGCTGAACAGGAGTCCGCGGAAGTCGCTCACGAACGGCTGGATCCCCGCGCGGAACGAGACGAAGTCGTAGGTGTCGCTCACGTCCAGCAGGTGTGCCTCGACCAGCGCCTCCTGGAGGGCCGCGTCGTGGTCGACGCGCCGGGCGCCGTCGCGGACGTCGGGCCCGACGCGCGTGTTCTCCTTCAGCTCGATGGAGTTGTAGTTGAGGACGCCGGTGGCCCGGAGCTCCCAGTCGCGTGGGCGGAACGACGTCTGGCCGCGGAAGATCTCGGCCGTGGCCGCGAGGTCCTGGTTGATGAAGTTCTGCCCGCCGCCGCCGAAAAAATCGGGGCTGTTCGTGTGGGCGGTGCTCACGCCGCTCGGCGTCGGCAGCCGGCGCGATTCGAAGGTCGTATCGGTCCGGCCCGTGAGCAGGAGGAAGACGTCCTGTCCCAGGATGGGATAGTCGCCCTTGAGCGTGTTCTGGAGGTAGGGGTCGAGCAGGCGTCCCGGCTGGTTGACCGGGTAGTCGGGGAACGGGATCCGCCACCGGTCGGGGACCGGCACGGTGTCCTGCACGGGCGCGTCGGGCTTCTTGGGCTCCTGGAACGCGGCCGCAACGAGGAGCTCCAGAATCAAATGGGAAATCGTCAAAGTCTCCGTCACTTTTGCTAGAATTCCGCGACGGATGATACCCCACGGGACGGGAAAGCACAAACATCCCCGGGCGAAGACGGCGTTCCGCGTCGCGGCGCTCCTCCTTCTGGCGTTCTCCTGGTCGGCGGGCTGCAAGAAGATCACGCACCAGAACGAGGTCTTCATCGACCTCGTCGAAGAGTGGCAGGGCGGACCGCTCCCGTCCTACACGCCGCTGACCTCGGCGGAGATCAAGACCATCATCGGGCAGGCCGTCGAGCAGCAACTGGCCGACAACGGGCTCGCCATCGTCGCGGTCGTCGACCGGGAAGGCTTCGTCCTCGCGGTCTTCTCGATGAGCGGGCCACCCTTCGGGCCGAGCTTCCCCGTGCCCGCGACGTCCCCGCCCGACGGCGCGCCCGGGATCAACGAGGCGATCGCCAAGGCGCGGACCGCGGCCTTCCTGAGCAGCAACCAGAACGCGTTCACCTCGCGCACCGCGGGATACATCGTGGACGCTCATTTTCCGCCGGGGATTCTGTACACGCCGGCGGGCCCGCTCTTCGGCGTCCAGAATTCGAGCGACACCGGCAGCGACGTCATTCGCGGCGTCGGCGCCGGCGGCGCGCCGATCAGCAACAACCCGACGCCGCTTCCCGATCCGAACGGGTTGTCGGGCAAGCCCGGCGCGCTCCCGCTCTACAAGGGCGGCTGGCTGGTCGGCGCGGTCGGCGTCAGCAGCGTCGACGCCGAGGAGGACGAGAAGAGCGCGGTGGCGGGGACGCGGGGCTTCATGGCGCCGCGCGCCATCCGGGCGGACCAGATCCTGCTCGACGGGATCCGGCTGGCGTTCGTGACGGCGCAGCCGCCGTTCGTGACCGCGAGTCTCTCCTTCACCTCTCTTCCCGGATCGCTCCGGGACCGTGTGACGCTGGCCATCCTGTTCCCGGGCTCGATCACCGGCGGCGGGCCCGCGCCGGCCATCCCGCTTGTCACTCTTGGGGGCGTGACGGGTCAGCTCGTCTTCCCGATCGTTCCCGGCGGCGCTCTTTCGGCGGGCGACGTGTCGACGATCCTCTCGCAGGCGGCGGAGCTCATGAACCGTCTCCGCGCGGGGATCCGGATGCCGCTTGGGAGCCGCGCGCAGACGACCATCGCCGTCGTGGACACGGCGGGAAACATCCTGGGGGTCTTCCGGCCCGCGGACAACACGCGGTTCAGCCTGGACATCGCCGTTCAGAAGGCGCGCACCGCA
>JBGPCZ010000133.1:0-17547 GCA_041482015.1 Planctomycetota bacterium
AGGCCGCCCACGAGCTGGTAGACGAATTCGCCGAGGCGGCCCTTGAAGGGGACCATGCCTTCCACGCCTTCGGGGACGAGCTTGGACTTGTCCTCGATCGCGCCCTGGCCGTAACGTTCCTTGGAGCCGCGGATCATGGCGCCCTCGGAGCCCATCCCGCGGTAGACCTTGTAGCTGCGGCCCTTGTGGATGACGACCTCGCCGGGGCTCTCCTCGCAGCCGGCGAACAGGCTCCCGATCATCACCGCCGTCGCCCCGGCGGCGATCGCCTTGGGGATGTCCCCCGAGTGACGGATGCCGCCGTCGGCGATCACGGGGATGCCGGCCGGGCCGGCCTCAGCGGCCACCTCGGCGATCGCGGTGATCTGCGGGACGCCCACGCCGGCGATGATGCGCGTCGTGCAGATCGAGCCCGGGCCGATGCCGACCTTGAGGCCGTCCGCTCCCGCGGCGATGAGGTCCTTCGCGGCGTCGCGCGTGGCGATGTTGCCCGCGAATACGGGCCGGTCCCCCACGCGCTTCTTCAGCTCGCGAATCGTCTCAATCACGTTCTTCGAATGGCCGTGCGCGGTGTCGACGACGAAGAGGTCGACGTCCGCCTCGATGAGCGCCTGGGCACGCGCGAAGTCGTTCACGCCGAGCGCCGCCCCCACGCGGAGCCGCCCGCGGGAATCCTTGCAGGCGTGCGGGTTCTGCGCGGTCTTGCTGATGTCCTTCATCGTGACCAGCCCGCGGAGGTTGTAGTCCGCGTCGACGATGAGGAGCTTCTCGACCTTTCGCTCGTTGAGGAGCGATTTCGCCTGCTCGACCGACGTGCCCGGCGGGGCCGTGACGAGGGGCCCCTTGGTCATGATCTCGGCAAGTGTGCGGGACTCGTCGGTCTGGAATCGCATGTCGCGGGCGGTGACGATGCCCACGAGTTTCCGCCCGCGCGTCACGGGGATCCCGCCGATGTTCTGCTCGCGCATCACGCGGCGGGCCGTCCCGACGGTCTCCTCCGGCGGGAGGCAGATGGGATCCGCGATGACCCCCGCCTCGAAGCGCTTGACCCGCGCCACCTCCCTCGCCTGCTCGGCGGGGGCCATGTTCCGGTGGACGATCCCGATCCCCCCCTCCTGGGCCAGGGCGATGGCGAGCTTGGCTTCGGTCACCGTATCCATGGCCGCGGACACGATCGGGATGTTCAGCCGGATGTCGCGGATGAGCGGGGTGGAGGTGTCGACCTCGGTGGGGACGACGCTGGAGAGGCGCGGGATCAGCAGGACGTCGTCGAACGTGATCCCCTCACCGGCGATCTTCTCGATCATACGGCCCTGTTAGATCGACGGACTATACTGACGCCCTCCGGGGACGTCAAGCGGAAATTGCCCGACGGCCGGGGGGGCGCTGCTATAATCTCGCCAACCAATGAGCTCCCGCGTCGTTAGATTCCGAACCATGTCCCACGCACGCGCCGTGTTTGTTCTCCTGGCCTTTGCGGGCTGCAGTTCCGGCCCCTCGAGCGAGGAGGTCACGCGCGACCTCTTCGACCGGATCGCGTTCCTCTTCGTCCACTACAACGCGGCCTTGGACCACCAGGACCCGCGAGGTCTCGAGGGGGTCACGACGGAGCTCCGGCGGCTCGTGGTGGCGCAGCACCCCCGGATCGTGGCCGGGCTGGCCTCGCCCGACGCCGTGACGCGCGCCGATGCCGCCTTCGCGCTCGGATTCTCCAGGGAGGCGGGCTCGACCGCGCCGCTGGTGGGCGCGGCGTCCGACCCCGAGATCGAGGTCCGGGCGAACGCGATTGCCTCGCTGGGGATGCTGGGCACGGAGGGCGTGCCCACGGAACCCTTCCGGAATGCGCTCGACGATCGCGAGTGGAGGGTGCGCGTCGCCGCGCTGTTCGGCCTGCGCCCGCTGGTGGATGAGAAGAACGACCGCGGGCTCCTCGGCAAGATCCACGAGAAGGTGGCCGACCCGGACCTCAACGTGCGGAACGAGGCGACGATCCTGCTCGCCAAGCTCCGGCGCGCGGAATCGGTGGGGGTCCTGCTTGGGAAGCCCATCCACGACGTCGATGCGCGGGTGAGGGCGAACGCGGCCTCCACGCTCGGCGTGATCGGGTCCGCCGCGCTGTCGGCCAACCCGTTTCTCATCGAGCTGCTGCGCGACGAGGACGCGAAGGTCGTCGACAAGGCGAGGGACGCGCTGAACCGGATCAACGAGAAGGATTTCGACCGCTCCTATGCGACGTGGCGCGACTGGTACGAGGACGAGCAGCGCCACTTCTACACCTGCCTGGAGCACCGGGAAGTAAGTGCGATCGTGGCGGGGGAGTGCCCGGTCTGCAAGAAGAAGATGGAGCGGATGCCCAAGGACAGCGGCCGCAAGGCGGAGCCGCCGCCGACGGTATACGGCTGCCCCGAGCATCTCGAGGTCCTCACCACGGTCCCCGCGAAGTGCGGCAAGTGCGGGAAGGACCTCGTGATCCGCCGTCCCGAGGCCGTGTCCTACCTCTGCCCCGACCATCCGGACGTCATCACCAGCACCCCCGCCAAGTGCGGCCGCGCCGGCTGCGGAAAGGACCTCGTGCTGCGCAAGCCCGACGTGGCCTCTTACGGCTGCCCCGATCATCCCGAGGTCGTGACGACGACGCCCGGCCACTGCGGTCGCCCCGGCTGCGGCAAGGCACTCGTCCCGGCCCCGAAAAAATAAGCTGCGGGGTATAATTCCCCCAATGGCCGACGAAGTCGACGCGGGGATCGACAAGCAGAGGATCCTGGCCGAGATCGGCGCGAGCGCGCCTCTGCCGGGGGAACCGCCGCCCCCGGCCGCCCCCCCGCGAGATTACCCCTCGATCCCGCTCTCGGCGCTGGCCCCGCCCACGCTCCCGGCGCCGCCGGCAGCCCCACCCGCCCCGCTTCCTCAGCGGATGCGCCAGCCGCGGCTCGTCCGCCATCGACGCCAGCTCGCCGCGTTCGTCCTCGTCTTCGTGGCGCTTCTTTGGTTTGGCGTGGCCATCGCGACCCAGGAGCGGATCCCCTTTGCCTTCGGCGGCGGATTCCTGGGACTGGCGATCCTGGTCGGGGCGGGATCGCTCCTCCGGGAGGCGTGAGGGCCCTACGCGCATCCTTCGGGCAGGCGCTACGGCGGACAAGTTGGCGGGGCAGGCCTCCCGCGGGGAAATTCCCTTGACACTCCCCGGGCGCCTCACTATAGTGACGCCCCACATGAGAGGCACGAAGCAAAAGTCCTTTGTGGCCAGCGCGAAGTCGCACACGCACGAGTGGTTCGTGATCGACGCGAAGGACCGCATCCTTGGCCGCCTGGCCACCCGGGTTGCGATGATCCTCATGGGCAAGCACAAGCCCACCTACACGCCGTTCCTCGACACGGGGGATTTCGTCGTCATCCTGAACGCCGAACAGATCAAGCTCTCCGGAAAGAAGGCCGAGAAGAAGTTCTACAAGCGGTTCTCCGGCTACCCGGGCGGCCAGAAGGAAGTCCCGTTCGCGGTCGAGATGGCCAAGCATGCGGACGAGGTCGTCCGCCACGCGGTGCTCTCCATGCTCCCCCGCGGGACGCTCGGGCGCCAGCAGATCAACAAGCTCAAGGTGTACTCGGGCGACAAGCACCCGCACGCCGCGCAGAATCCGAAGACGCTGGAGATCAAGTGATGGCGGAGTTGAAGGAATACATCTGGGGGACCGGCCGGCGCAAGAGCGCCGTCGCGCGCGTCCGCCTCTCCCGCGGCTCGGGCGTCATCACCGTGAACCACCGCCCGTTCGAGAAGTACTTCCTGACCATCGACGACCAGCAGAGCGCCATGGCCCCGCTCAACGCGACCAAGGCGTTCGGCCGCTACGACATCTTCGTCAACACCTCCGGCGGAGGCCTGTCGGGCCAGGCCGGGGCGATGAAGCTCGGGATCGCCCGCGCCCTCAAGAAGATCGAGCCCGCGCTCGAGTCCATCCTCCGCGCGGCGGGCCTCCTGACCCGCGACCCGCGCATGAAGGAGCGCAAGAAGTACGGCCTCCGCGGCGCCCGCCGCGGCGTCCAGTACTCCAAGCGCTAGGCCGCGGGCCGTCGTTCCTGGACCGAAACTGTCGGGGTGAATCCATGGCCTTCGCTCCCAGCGACCGGCTCAAGAAGCTTCCTCCGTATCTCTTCGCCGAGTTCGAGCGCAAGCGCGCCGCCCTTGAGAAGCAGGGAAAGGACATCGTCAACCTCGGCATCGGCGACCCCGACCAGCCGCCGCCGAAGCTCCTGCTCGACACGATGGTCGCGCACCTGGGCGACGAGGGGATCCACCAGTACTCCTCGACCCAGGGGACCGAGGAGTTCCGCGGCGCCGTCGCCTCGTTCATGAAGAAGCGTTACGGGATCGCGCTCGAGAACAAGGAGATCTGCCTGGGCGTCGGGTCCAAAGAGGTCATCGCCCACATCCCCACCGCGCTCACGAACCCCGGCGACGTCGTCCTCTGCCCGGAGCCCGGCTACCCGCCGTACCGGTCGGGGACGATCTTCGCGCTCGCCGAGCCGTACGTCCTGCCGCTCTCCCGGAAGAACGGCTTTCTGCCCGATCTCGACGCGATCCCCGCCGACGTGGCGAAGCGCGCGAAGATCCTCTATGTGAACTACCCCAACAACCCGACCGGCGCCACCGCGACGAAGGACTTCTACGCCAAGTGCGTCGCGTTCGCAAAGAAGCACGGCACGATCGTCGTCTCCGACGAGGCGTACGCCGAGCTCTACTACGAGGAGGCGCCGAATTCGTTCCTCGAGGTCCCCGGCGCGAAGGAGGTCGGCATCGCGGTCCATTCGATGACCAAGACCTTCTCGATGGCCGGCTGGCGCGTCGCCTGGATCTGCGGCAACGCCGAGCTCGTCGAGATCCTCCGCGGCTTCAAGGCCAACTGCGACAGCGGCCAGTTCATGGGATTCCAGAAAGCGGTCGCGAAGGTGCTCACCGAGGGCACCGGCGACATGAAGTCGATCCGCGACATGTACCGCCGCCGCCGCGACGCCTTTGCCGACGGCTGCCGGAAGCTGGGCTGGGACGTGCCGTCGCCCAAGGCCGGGCTCTACATCTGGTTCCCGGTGCCGGGGAAAGGGCTGACGTCCATGCAGTTCGCGGAGAAAGCGCTCGAGGCGGGCGTGATCATGCTTCCCGGTTCGGGCTTCGGCGCCGCGGCCGAGGGGTTCATGCGCGTGGCGCTCACGGTGACGGAGGACCGCATCAAGGAAGCGGTCAAGCGCCTCGGCGCGATCAAGCTGTGACCCGCGAGATCGTCATCGCCTCGAAGAATGCGGGCAAGATCCGCGAGATCCGCCAGATCTACTCGGACCTCCCTCTCTCCATCGTCGAGGATCCCGCCCTGCCCGAGGTCGTCGAGGACGGGTCAACTTTTTCCGAGAACGCGCGGAAGAAGGCCGTCGAGATCGCGCGCCACGCGGGGAAATGGGCGCTGGCCGATGACTCCGGCCTCGAGGTGGATGCGCTCGGCGGCGCGCCCGGGATCCACAGCGCGCGCTGGTCGGGAAAGGGCGACGAGGCCAACAACGACAAGCTTCTCGCCGCGCTGCGCGACGTCCCCGCCCCCGCCCGCACCGCGCGCTACCGCGCGGTCGTCGTCATCGCCTCGCCGGACGGCCGCGTGATCGCGGAGGCCGACGGCGCTTGCGAGGGCCTGGTCGGGTTCGAGCGCCGCGGCGCCGGCGGGTTCGGCTACGACCCCCTCTTCGTCGTGCCGCAATTCGGAAGGACGATGGCGGAGCTGGAGGCTGGGACGAAGAACTCGATCTCGCACCGCGGCGAGGCGCTCCGCCGGCTTCGCGAGCCCTTGACTCGCGCGCTGGCAGCGGTAAGATGAGTCGGATGTCCAAGCCAAAGCCCGGGCGTCACATCGAGGTGGACGAATCGCGGGCGAAGCCCCTCTTCGACGAGTTCGAGATCGGTCTCTGTCGCGCCGCCGCGGAGGCGGATCCCAAGAACCTGCGGGCCTTGGAGCTTCTCGGCCAGGCGCTGACGCGCGCCCTGCGCCACCCGGAGGCGCTCGAGGTGGACTTGCGCCTCACCCGGCTCCGCCCGCGCGACCCCGTCGTCTTCTACAACCTGGCGTGCAGCTACTCCAACCTCGAGGACCTGGACGGCGCCTTCACCGCCCTCCAGAATGCGTTCAAGCTCGGCTACAACGACTATCCCCACCTGCTTCGCGACCCGGATCTCGAGAATGTCCGTCGCGACCGCCGCTTCAAGGCCATGCTCGACAAGAAGTGGGGCAAGCGGCAGCCCTGACGAGGTCCCGGGTGCGCAGTCCACAGCCTTCTGCACTCTTCTGCACCCTTCTCATTGGAAAAGGCCGCCGGTGAAACCGAAGCGGGTGACGTTCGTCGTCGACCCCGCGGCGCGCGCCTGTCCCAAGTGCGGCGAGCGGGCGCCGGCCTCGGGGAAGTTCCGCGGAAAGTGCGGGGCGAAGCTCGCGCGGTGATCCGGCGTGTTTCATAAGGGCGTTCTGATTGGAGGATGGACCATGTCGCAAGAGGCCAGCAACACGATGTCCCGGCGCACGCTCATCAAGGTGATGGGGGCCGCGGCCGGCGTCGCGGTCGCGGCGCCGCGGATGACCCCCGCGCAGCAGGCCGCTCAGGGCGGACCCGTCGCACCGCCGACCACCGTCACCACTCCGCCGCGCGACTTCGCGCCGGGCGGGCCGCCGACGACCTACTTCACGGATCCGGACGTCCTCACCGTCGATCCGCTGTTCAACGGCCTGCTGCAGCCGAACACCCCGATCCTGCGCCTCTGGACGGGCGCGCTCTGGGCGGAAGGGCCGGCCTGGTCCGCCCAGGGACGCTACCTGGTCTGGAGCGACATTCCCAACAACCGGCAGCTGCGCTGGCTGGAGGACGACGCCCGGGTGACTGTCTTCCGGAGCCCCTCGAACAACAGCAACGGCAATACGTTCGACTTCCAGGGCCGCCAGCTCTCCTGCGAGCACCTCACCCGGCGCGTCGTCCGCTACGAGAATGACGGCTCGGTGACGGTGATCGCGGACGCGTACAACGGCAAGCGGCTCAATTCGCCCAACGACATCGTCCCCCATCCCGACGGCAGCTATTGGTTCACCGATCCGCCCTACGGCGGGCAGCTCTACGAAGGCGCGCCGGACGCGGCGGGAGGGCCGGGCAACCGGGCGGGCCGGCTCAAGCCCCGCCTCGGCCAGGCCGCGGAGATCGGCGGCATGAAGCGGGAACTGCCCACCAACGTGTACCGCGTCGATCCGAGCGGAAAGGTTGACCTCGTCGTCAGCGAGGACCAGGTCCCGGATCCGAACGGACTGGTGTTCTCGCCCGACTACAAGAAGCTGTACGTCATCAGTACGGGCAAGGGGCCGGGCGACACGGGACCGGGGGGGAAGGGCGAGATGTACGCCTTCGACGTCGGAGACGACAACAAGGTCTCCAACCTGAAGCTGTTCAGCAACTTCATGATCGACGGGGTGAAGTGCGGGCCGGACGGCGCCCGCTGCGATGTCGACGGGAACCTCTGGATTTCGAGCAACGCCGGGCGCAACGTCGGCTACAGCGGCGTGACCGTCTGGACGCCGCAGGGCCAGCTCATCGGGCGCATCCGTCTTCCGGAGGTCTGCGGCAACGTCTGCTTCGGCGGTCCGAAGCGCAACCGCCTGTTCATGGCGGCGAGCCAGTCGCTCTACGCGGTCTATCTGGCCACCCAGGGGGCGGCGCCCGGGTAGGGGAGCCCGGGCCCGTAACGGCGCGGGCCAGTAAAGTGGAGGGGGAGCCCAGGAGCGGCCGCGGGGCGCTCTTATTGAAGTGGGGAATACGGCAGCCCTGAACCAGTCTCCGGTGTCCCGAGGGACACTCTTCAAGTTGAAGCGGGTTCGCGCCTCCGAGGCGGTCGGGGCCGGTGAGATCCGTCCGCATCCCCGGACAGAAAACCTCAGGTCGCCCCGGACGATTCCTGCGACGGGCCGTTTCTGAGCGATAGAAGCGAGGTTCGATCGCGTGGCCCCCGGCTTGCTGCACTTCCTGATGAAGGGAGGGTCGGCCTATGACGACCCTTCGATGGCTCATCCTCATCGCGGCCGCGGCGGTCGTTCCGAGTTGCGGGCGGGAGCATGAGCAGTGGCTCTGGGTCACGGTCCGAAACGACGGCGCCACATCGGCTTACGTGTGGGCCGAGGTCGAGAACGTGGGGCCGATGTCCGTGTGGTATGAGCATGCCGAGCCGTCCGTCTCGCCGGCCGAGTCCACCACATTCGGCTTCAGGTTCGAGTATACAAAACATCTCCGGGTGCGGATCAACCGCGCGTCCGACGGGCTGGAGATCTTGAATGAATCCTGGGATCGCGACGAGCTGGAGGCCCTGGACAGGACCGTCCGGATCGCCGTGACTTCCTGATCGACCGACGCGCCGGCGCTGGGGCTTGGCGCCCGTGGGTCCCCGCGGATCGCCAACCCAGGCTCCGGGCCTGCTCCAGCTTCCCCGTCCTCTGAGGCGAATCTCGCCCGGGTGCCGGAGGATATCGTGTACCGCGGGCAGATTCGGCATCTCCGGATTCCCCGCCTGCTGTGACCTTTTCTGGCCAGTCCATCGGGCACGATGTATGGTGAAAGGCGGGTCGAACATGCCGAAGACAAAAGTCGAGTTCGTGTGCCAGCAGTGCGGTTCCCGCTCGCCCCGGTGGCAGGGGAAGTGCGACGAGTGCGGCGAGTTCAACACGCTCGTCGAGGAGATGGCGCGGCCCGAGGAAAACGCGCGGCGTCCGGTCCTCTCCGAGGAGCGCCCCATCCCCATCACCGAGGTCCAGCCGGTCGACCGCCCGCGGATCGTCGTGGGCATCGGCGAGTTCGACCGCGTCCTCGGAGGCGGGATCGTGATCGGCTCGGTGGCGCTGATCGGGGGCGATCCGGGGATCGGGAAGTCGACGCTCATCCTCCAGGTCTGCCAGAAGATCGCGGCCCAGGGGAAGCGCGTCCTCTACGTCTCGTCGGAAGAGTCGGTGATCCAGACCAAGCTGCGCGCCGACCGCCTCCAGGTCGACTCGCCCAACCTCTTCATCGTGAGCGAGACCAACCTCACGGTGATCCGGAAGTACCTCGAGGAGCTCCGTCCCGCGTTCGCGGTCGTCGATTCGATCCAGATGATCTACCGGCCGGAGATCCCGAGCGCGCCGGGCACCGTCTCCCAGGTGCGCGAGTGCGCGTCCGACCTCACGTTCCTCGCCAAGCGGCTGGGCATCTCGCTGTTCATCGTGGGGCACGTGACGAAGGACGGCTCGATCGCCGGTCCGCGCACGCTGGAGCACGTGGTCGATGCGGTCTTCTACTTCGAGGGCGACCGGTTCCAGACGTTCCGCCTCCTGCGCGGCGTGAAGAACCGGTACGGCTCGACGAACGAGATCGGCATCTTCGAGATGGTGGTGAACGGGCTGGCCGAGGTGGCCAACCCGAGCGAGCTCTTCCTCTCGCGCGACCCCGGCGCGCGGGAGGGCTGCGTCGTGACGCCGAGCTTCATCGGGTCCCGGACGCTCCTCATCGAGATCCAGGCGCTCACGACGCCGAGCGTGAGCGCGGAGAACGCGTCCCGCCGCGTGAGCGGCGTCGATCGCGATCGCATGATGCTCGTGCTCGCGGTGCTCGCCCGCCGCATGGGGTTCGGGACCGCGAAGGAGGACGTCTTCGTGAACGCCGTCGGAGGCGTCTACATCGACGAGCCGGCCGCGGACCTGGGGATCGCGATCGCGCTCGCGTCGAGCGTCGTGGACCGCCCCGTGGCCGAGCGGACGGTCGTCTTCGGCGAGGTCGGGCTGACGGGGGAGGTCCGGGGGGTGACGCAGGCGGCCGCGCGGACCGCGGAGGCGCGCCGTCTCGGGTTCACGCGGGCCATCGTCCCCAGGGACAACCTCAAGTCGATCGGCGACGCGGGCGATCTCAAGGTCATCCCGGTCTCCAACCTGGACGAGGCGTTTGTCGAAGCTCAGCTCCAGTGACGCGGCCGTCCGGCTAGCGCGCTAGAAATCAAATCAGGATTCGATCTCACTGCAATGAGTGACAGCGGAGCCGGGCAGGGCTATACTACGATTCCAAATCGATGGGCACCGTAGATCTCGCCTTTCTGTGGCACCTCCACCAGCCCTGCTATCGGGACCTCCCCTCGGGCAAGATGCTGATGCCGTGGGTCCGCCTGCACGGCCTGAAGGACTACACGGGGCTGGCGAAACTCCTCGAGGAATTTCCGAAGATCCGCTGCACCACGAATTTCAGCCCGGTCCTCCTCGACCAGGTCGAGGCCTACTCAAAGGGCGCCACCGACACGATGCTCGACCTTTCGCTCGTGCCCGCGGCCGACCTGACGGACGAGCAGAAATCCGTCATCCTCGCCACGTTCTTCTGGGCCCATCCCGATTCGGTGATCGCCGTCTATCCCCGCTTCCGTGAACTCCTCGAACTCCATCGCGGCCACAAGATCCTTCGCGAGCAGGATTTCCGGGACCTCCAGGTGCTCGCGAACCTGGCGTGGTTCCACCCGCTGGCCGGCGGAGTGGACGACCTCCGGCGGAAGGGGAGGGGCTACACCGAGGAGGAGAAGCAGTCGCTCGCGGCGCGCATGCGCGAGGCCATGGGGGCGATCGTGCCCCGGTGGACGGCGCTCGGCGACCGCGTGGAGCTCTCGGTCAGCCCGTACTACCACCCGATCGTGCCGCTGCTCTGCGACTTCGCGAGCGCGCGCGAGGCGATCCCGGGCCTGCCGCTGCCCGACGCCCCGTCCTTCCGGGCGGAGGCGGAGGTGCAGGTCCGGCGGGCCTTCGAGGCCGGCGAGCGCTTCTTCGGGCGGCGTCCCGCGGGGATGTGGCCCTCCGAGGGATCGGTGAGCAACGAGGCGTGCGCCCTCTTCGAGCGCTGCGGCGCCCGGTGGGTCGCCACCGACCAGGGAATCATCGGCGAGCCCGGCGCGAAGATGCTGGGAGGCCTCAAGATCGCCTTCCGCGACACGGCGCTCTCGAATCTCGTGAGCTTCACCTACAAGACCATGGAACCCGTCGAGGCCGCGCGCGATTTCGTGAAGCGGCTCGAGGGGATGGAGGGCCCGGTGCCCGTCTGTCTCGACGGCGAGAATCCGTGGGAGCACTACCCGGGGGGCGGCGTCCCGTTCCTGCGCGCCCTCTTCCGCGAGCTCTCGGGTCATCCGACGATCCGCACCGTGACGATGAGCGAGCTGGAGCCGGACGGCCGGATCGAGGCGCTGACGGCCGGGTCGTGGATCAACCGGAACTTCGGGGTCTGGATCGGCCACCCCGAGGACCGGAAGGGCTGGGAGATGCTGGGCCGCGCGTACCTCGAGGTGCAAGGCTCGACGAATCCGATGGCCTGGGAGTGCCTCCGCGCGGCCGAGGGAAGCGACTGGTACTGGTGGTTCGGCGAGGACTTCACCAGCGCGCAGGACACCGAGTTCGACGCGCTGTTCCGCCGCCACCTGATGAACGTCTACCGGGCGCTGGGACGCCCGTGGCCCGACGAGCTTCACCGCCCGATCAAGCAGACCCGGCGCGAGATCGTCTTCCGGCCGCCGTGGGCGATGCTCACCGTCAAGCTCGACAGCCGGCGCACGGATTATTTCGAGTGGATCGCCGCGGGCCACTACGACATGTCGCGGGAGTACAGCGCGCAGGCCGGCGAGTCGTCCTTCATCAGCGACGTGTACTACGGGTTCGATCCCGGGAACCTGCTGATCCGCCTGGATTTCCGCCGTGGGGTCGACCCCCGGGCCGCGCTCGCGGGCGGCGAATTGCGCGTCGTCGTGACGCGCCCCCGCCAGGCCCTGGCCGTGGTCCACGGCGTGGTGCAGGACATCCTCGAGGCCGCGGTGCCCTTCGCGGACCTGGGCCTCAAGGCGGGGGAGGACGTCGAGTTCTTCCTCGAGTTCGAGCGGGCCGCGGGCGTGCCGGTCCGCGTCCCGATGCTCGTGCCTCTCACCTTCCAGGTGCCCACCGCGGACTTCGAGAGGATACAATGGCAGGTATGATCCGGGCGAATCACGAATCACGAATCACGAATCCGAGGATCGCCCTTGCCTGAACTTAGGCGCGATCCCGTCACGGCCCGGTGGGTCATCATCGCCTCGGAGCGGGCGCGGCGCCCCGCCGATTTCGGCCGGTTCGAGGGCGGGGGGGCCGGCCGCTCCCTGCCCTGCGTCTTCTGCCCCGGGAGCGAGGCGCTGACGCCGCCCGAGATCATCGCCGTCCGCGCCAACGGGCAGTGGCGCGCGCGCGTCGTCCCGAACAAGGTCCCCGCGCTCATGGTCGAGGGCGAGCTTTCGAAGCGGGGCGACGGCATGTACGACCTCATGAACGGGATCGGCGCGCACGAGGTGATCATCGAGACCCCGCGTCACGAGGTCTCGCTCACGGGCCTCGCGGACGACGAGGTCCGCGACGTGCTCTGGCTTTACAAGCAGAGGCTCCTCGACCTCAAGAAGGACTCGCGCCTCGTCTACGGCCTGATCTTCAAGAACGTGGGCGACAAGGCGGGCGCGTCGCTGGAACACACCCACTCGCAGCTCATCGTGACCCCGATCGTCCCCCTCCGCGTGGAGACCGAGATCCGGAAGTGCCGCGAGTACCTCGAGTACCGCGACCGCTGCCTCATCTGCGACATGATCGTCCAGGAGCTGTCGAGCGGGGTGCGCATGGTGTTGGACACGCCGAATTTCATCGCCTTCGAGCCGTTCGCCGCGCGGTTCCCCTTCGAGACGCACGTGATGCCCAAGCGGCACCTGTCCCATTACGAGGCGACGTCCGACGCGCTCCTCCCGGAGCTCGCGCGCTGCCTGAAATCCACGCTCGCGCGGATCGAGCAGGCCGTCGACCATCCCCCGTACAATTACCTGATCCACACCAGCCCGCTGAATGTCGGGCCCCTCGAGCACTACCACTGGCACTTCGAGATCATCCCGCGGATCACGCGCGTCGCGGGCTTCGAATGGGGCTCGGGGTTCTACATCAACACCGTGCCCCCCGAGCAGGCGGCCGCCTTCCTCCGCGAAGTCCGCGAGTGAGTTGCGCGTAAAATGAAAGTCGTCCTCATCGCCCCGGAGGCCGTTCCCTTCTCCAAGTCCGGCGGGCTTGCCGACGTCGCGGGCTCGCTGCCGGCGGCGCTCGAACGGCTCGGGGCCGAGGTCATGGTCATCTCGCCGCTTCACCGCTCGGTCCGGAAGCACGCGCTGGAGGAATGCCCGGAGCTGATCACCGTGCCGCTGGGCGACGGCGCCTCGTGGGGCGCCGTCCGGCGCTCGGGGAAGTTCTACTTCCTCGAGCACGACCTCTTCTTCGACCGGCCCGGGCTCTATGGCGACGAGCAGGGCGACTACGCCGACAACGTCGCGCGGTTCGTCTTCCTCTGCCGCGGGGCGCTGGAGTTTCTCTGCCTGCGCGGGATCGCCCCCGACATCATCCACGCGCACGACTGGCAGTCCGCGCTCGTGCCGCTCTACGTGAAGAGCCTGTACGCGAAGGCGTTCCCCGCGACAAAAACAGTCCTGACGCTGCACAACCTGGCGTACCAGGGGCGCTTCTGGAAGGTCGACCTGCCCGTCACGGGATTCGGCTGGGACCGGTTCACGTGGCGCGAGCTGGAGTACCACGACGACCTCAATTTCCTGAAGGCCGGACTCGTGCACGCCGATGCGCTCACGACCGTGAGCCCGACGTACGCGCGCGAGATCCAGACCCCCGAATTCGGGTACGGGATGGAAGGGGTGCTCCGGGACCGCGTCGGAAGTCTGTCGGGGATCCTGAACGGCGTCGACTACCAGGAGTGGAGCCCCGAGCGGGACCTCCATCTCGCGGCCCCCTTCTCGGCGGGCGCGCCCGGGGGCAAGGCGGAGTGCAAGGAGGCGCTCCAGCGCAGGTGCGGGCTGCCGCTGAGGGCGGACGTGCCCGTGCTCGGAATGGTCGGCCGGCTCGTCGAGCAGAAGGGCGTCGACCTCCTGATCGAGGCCGCCGATGCCCTCGGCGCGCGCGACCTTCAACTCGTGATCCTGGGCACGGGCGACCGGGGGTACCAGGATGGCGTGCAATGGATCGGATCCAGGTTGCGGGGCAAGGCGTCGGTCCACGTCGCGTTCGACAACGAGTTCGCGCACCAGATCATCGCGGGCAGCGACATGCTCCTCGTCCCGTCGCGGTACGAGCCGTGCGGGCTGACGCAGATCTACGCGCTCCGGTACGGCACGATCCCCGTCGTGCGGACGACGGGCGGGCTGGCCGACACGGTGGAGCCCGGCGTGACGGGCTTCCGCTTTGACCACGCCACCCCCGAGGGCCTCGTGTGGGCCGTGGACCGCGCGCTGGAGGCCTTCCGCGACCGCCCGCGGTGGGAGGGGATGATGAGGGCCGGCATGGCGAAGGATTTCAGCTGGGACGCCTCCGCCCGCGAGTATCTCCACCTTTTCGAATCGCTCGTCAGCCGGTAGAATAACCCACCCCATGAACTCCAGCCGCCAGGACCGTCCCGTGCCGCCGCCGCCCGCACCCGGCACCTACATCGACTGGGGACCGGCGCTCCCCGAATCCTACGGACTCACCGGCATCACCGCCCTCGTCCGCGACCCGGAGCGGTTCTTCGTCTTCTGGGAAGGGGGGACGGGGATCCGCGCGCGCGACCTGGCCGGCGGCCCGCCGCGCGAGCAGGCCGTGGGCCGGATCGGCTCCTGGTACTTCGAGGGAACGCCCGAGCACGAGTACGAGGTCGACCTGCTTCTCGACGGCCGGGTCGTCTCGGTCTCGAACCGCATCCGCCTCCCGCGCCGCGCCCCGGCGACGGCGGTGGACGAGGAGTGGATCCCGACTCCGGACCAGCTGGAGCTCCTGCGCCGCCTCGCGGGGAGTCTCGAGCTCCTCATGCGCGAGGAGATCGAGGCGATCAACTCCGAGGTCCTCCGGCGCCGCGCGGGCGGCGGGACGTGGCCCAGTTCGTCAGGGAGAAGGTGACCCGATGGCCACCTCCCCCTCGGGCCACCTGAGCCTCGTCCTCCACGCCCACCTGCCGTTCGTCCGCCACCCGGAGCATCCGAAGTTCCTGGAGGAGGACTGGCTTTTCGAGGCGATCACGGAGACCTACATCCCGCTCCTCCGGATGATGGACCGGCTCCTCGCGGACGGCGTCCGATTCCGGCTGACGATGACGATGTCGCCGCCGCTCTGCGAGATGCTCGTGGATCCGCTCCTCCAGGACCGGTACCGCCGCCACGCCGGGGAGATGCTCGATACCGTGCGTCGCGAGCGCGGGCGGATCGACGCGAAATTCCACGCGTCGCTCGACATGTACGATCGGCTCCTCTCCGGGTCGCTCGACTACTTCGGGCGCGGCCCCCTCACGGCGGCGTTCGCGCGGGTGCAGGAGACCGGCGCCCTCGAGATCATCACGTGCGGGGCGACGCACGGGTTCCTTCCGTTCGTCCGCGACCCGCGCCCGCAGCTGCGCGCCGCCGTCGCCAATTACCGGAAGCACTTCGGCCGCGCCCCGCGCGGGATCTGGCTTCCCGAATGCGCCTACGCGCCGGGGCTCGACCGCCTGCTCGCCGAGAACGGCCTCGAGTACTTCTTCCTGGACGCGCACGGTGTCCTCAACGGCTCGCGCGTGCCGAAGTACGGCGTCCACGCGCCGGTCCGCACGCCCGCGGGCCCCGCGGTCTTCGCGCGCGACTTCGAGACCTCCAAGCAGGTCTGGAGCTCAAAGGAGGGCTACCCGGGCGACGTGAATTACCGCGAGTTCTACCGGGATCTCGGCTGGGACCTCGGGCTCGGGCGCAACCTGGGGATCAAGTACCACCGCATCACCGGCGACGTCCCGCTCCATCTCAAGGAGGCGTACCAGCCGGAGGCGGCGCTGGGGAAGGCGAAGGAGCACGCCTGGCACTTCAAGAAGAACCGCGAGCTCCAGGCGCGCCAGCTCCTCGGGGCGCTCGGCCGGCCGCCCGTGATCGTGGCTCCGTACGACGCGGAGCTCTTTGGCCACTGGTGGTTCGAGGGTCCCGCCTTCATCGAGGAGCTCTTCCGCGCGCTGGCCTCGTCGGACGTGCCCTCAACGCACGCCGCCGAGGTGCTCGCCCGCGGCGAGCGCCTGCAGGTTTTGGAGCCGGCCGCCTCGTCGTGGGGCAACAAGGGGTACTACGAGGTCTGGCTCAACCGCACGAACGACTGGATCTACCGGCACCAGCGAGCGGCGGAGGAGCGGATGGCGGAGCTCGCGGGGCGCGAGGCGGGCTCGGACCTCGAGCGGCGCGCGCTCAACCAGGCCGCGCGCGAGGTGCTCCTGCTCCAGTCGAGCGACTGGGCGTTCATCATGGACACGGGGGCCGTGGCCCCGTACGCGCACAAGCGCTTCAAGGAGCACGTCCTGCGGTTCGCCCGGCTGCGGGACATGGTCCGCGCGGGCGCAATCGACGAGGGCTTCCTCGGCGACTGCGAGTGGAAGGACTCGATTTTCCAGGAGCTCGACTACAGGGTATTCAGAGGATAGGAAAGGGAGAGACCCACGGAATTGCGCGGAAACGGCGGGCTTGAGACCATGACGAAGGAAATTATCCTCTCACCGGCTCCCGGTCCTCTCCACCTCTCCCTTCGTCCTTCTCCGTGAGAATCCTCGTCCTCTCCCGCAAGAGAACGCTCTATTCCACCCGGCGGCTTCGCGAAGAGGGGCACCGGCGGCGGCACGTCGTGGACGTCGCCGATCCCCTGAAGTGCGTGCTCCTGATGAGCGGGGGCGAGCCCTCCATCCTCGTCGGCGGCCGGCGGCTCGCACGGCCCGATGTCGTCCTCCCCCGCATCGGGACGGCGGGGACGGAGTACTCGATCGCGGTTGTCCACCACTTCGAACTCATGGGCATCCCCGTGGTGAACGGCCACGAGGCGATCGCGCGCGCCAAGAACAAGCTGGACTGCCTGCAGCGCCTGGCGGCGCGCGGGATCCCGGTGCCCGACACGCTCATGTCGCGCTACCCGCGCGACCTCGACCGGCTCATGAAGCTCCTCGGGGGGCCGCCGGTGATCATGAAGCTCCTGCGCGGGACGCAGGGGACGGGCGTGATCTACGCGGAAAGCCAGCCGTCCGTCGAGTCGATGCTCGAGACGATCTGGAGCCTGGGCGAGGACATCCTCGTGCAGCGCTTCATCGCGGAGTCAAAGGGCCGTGACGTGCGCGCGCTGGTGATCGGGGGGAAGGTGCGCGCGGCGATGCGGCGGATCGGGCCCGAGGGCGAGTTCCGCTCGAACATCCACCGCGGGGGCAAGGGCGAGCCCGTGAAACTCCCGCCTTCGTACGTGCGCATTGCAATCCGGGCGGCCGCGGCGGTGGGGCTGGGCCTCGCGGGGGTGGACATCCTCGAGTCCTCCGCCGGGCCCGTCGTGGTCGAGGTCAACGCGTCGCCGGGATTCGAGGGGCTGGAGGAGGCCACGAAAAAGAACGTGGCGGGGATGTTCCTCGATGCGGCGGTGGCGACGGCCCGGAGGGGGAGGCGGTGAAGCCGTTCGAGATCGCGGG
>JBGPCZ010000134.1:0-17474 GCA_041482015.1 Planctomycetota bacterium
CAAGGCACTGACCTCGCTGATCGAGCCCCTGCTGATCGCGACCATGGGCCTCATCGTGGGCTTCATCGTGCTTGCGATCTTCATGCCGATCATCGCGCTCCAGCAGACGCTGTCCAAGACCTGATGCCCGGCGCCGCACTCCCTTCCGGGGGGGCCGCGGACCGGTCGCTGGAGTCCCGGCTCAAGTGGCTGATGTTCGGCCGCCTGGCCGTCGCGGTCGTCGGCATCTTCGTCACGCTCCTCACCCAGCCCTTCTCGGGCACGGGCCTCCCGCCGCACTACACGCTTCTCGCGGCCTGCCTCCTCAACCTGGTCTACCTCTTCGCCGCCCGCGCGGGCCTCCCCTTCCGGCCGCTCGCCGTGGTCCAGCTCGTGCTCGACGTCGTCCTGATCGGCGTCCTGGCCTACCTCACCGGCATCGACCGGTTCTTCGCCTTCCTCTTCTTCGCGACCGTGATCGCCTCCGCGATGCTCGTCGGCCTCCGCATGGCCGTCGCGATGGCCTCCTGCGCGTCGATCGTCCTGGCCGCCATCTCCACGCTCTACTTCCTCGCCACGTCCGCCGAGGGCGGCCTCCGCCTCCCGTTCGTCGACGCCGGGATCGTCGAGGCCTACGCCTCCCGCCGCGCGTTCGTCCTTCCGTACCTCTTCTTCTTCGCCCTCTCGCTCCACGTCGTCGCGCTGCTCGCCGGCCGGCTCACCGCCGAGGTCCGCCGGGTCCGCATCCTCAACGACGAGATCCTGCAGAACATGGCCGGCGGGGTGCTCGCGGCCGACCGCTTCGGCGAGATCCAGTTCATCAACTCCCAGGCGTCGAAGCTGCTCGGGATCGGCGAGCCCGACACCGTCCGCGGGCGGCAGATCGACCGCGTCCTCCCTCCGCCCGTCGCCCAGCTGCTTCATCGCGCCACGCGGAGCGAGGGGCGCGTCGCGGACGAGTTCCATCTCAACGGCGCGCCCGTCCGCGTCGCGGTCTCGTGCCTGGCCGAGGGCGAGGGCGGCCCCCTCCGCGGCACGGTGGCCATCCTGAGCGACCTCTCCCTTCGGACCCAGATGGAGGAGATGACTCGCCGCGCCGACCGCTTCAAGGCCCTGCTGGAGATGAGCGCCTCCATGGCCCACGAGATCCGCAACCCGCTCGCCTCGATCCGCGGCGCCGCCCAGGAGCTCGAGACCAGCAAGCTCCCCCACGAGGACGACCGCCAGCTCCTCAAAGTCGTCATCCGCGAGAGCGACCGCCTCGATCAGATCATCAGCGAGTTCCTCGACTATGCGAGCGACCGGCCCATGGACATGGGCCTGTTCGACGTCGCGGAGGTCCTGCGCGAAACGGGGCTCCTCCTGGAGGCACGGCGCGACCCGCGAGTCAAGATTCACCGCGAGTTCCCGCGCTCGATGCTCTGCCGGGGCTCGCCCGACAAGCTCAAGCAGGTCTTCCTCAACCTGGGCCTGAACGCGATCGACGCATGCACCCAGGACGGCGGGAGCGGCTCCCTCACGATCCGCTGCGCGCCGGCGCGCGGCTCCGAGACCGATCCGCGCGAAGGCGTGCTCGTGGAGTTCGCCGACACGGGCTGCGGCGTCCCCCGCGAGAACCTGGGGCGGGTCTTCGACCCGTTCTTCACGACCAAGCCCCACGGCGTCGGCATGGGCCTCGCGATCGCGCGCAAAATCGTCCAGGCCCACGGCGGGGAGATCACGATGGAGAGTGAGGTCGGGAAGGGCGCCCGCCTGAAGGTGTGGCTGCCGTTGTGAGCCCGGAGCCGCGTCCCGGTCTCCGGCCGGGCTCCGTGCTCTTCGCCCTCGTCCTCCTCTCTCCGCTCCTCTGGCTTCCCGGATACGGTTACGATGGGCCGCGGCTGCCGCTCGTCCTCGTCCTGGCGGCGCTCCTCCTGGGGATCCGCGCCTTCACCGGGACGTCGCGGCGCGGGCCCGCGCCACTTCTCTGGGCGGCGCTGATCCTGTTCGGCGTCCACGTCCTCTCGCTCGCGGTCGCCCATTCCCCGGGGGAGGCCGCGCCCCCGATCCTCGTCCTCTTCTGCGGTGTCGCCGTCTTCGCGGTCGCGCGGGGCGGGACGGTGAGTCGCGAGTTCGTGCTCGAGGCCGTCCCGATCCTCCTTTCGATCGTCGGGCTTTCCCTGGCCGCGATCGGCGTCGTCCAGGAGTCGATGGGACTGAAGGTCACCTCGACCGAGGGCAACACGAACTACGCCGGCGCGCTGGCGGGGATGCTCTTCCCGCCGCTGGTTGCGTTCTCGGCGGCAGGGAAGAGGCGGCTTCTGTCCTTCATCGCGGCCGCATCGCTTTTCGCCCTCCTCCTCCTCACTCGGTCGCGGGGCGGCTGGTTCGGCGCGGTCGGGGGGACGGCGGTCGCGATCGGCGCGTTGGCCTGGCGGCGCGTTCCGGGGGCGCGGATCGCGGCCGCCGCGGGCCTCCTCCTCGTCGTCCTGCCCCTCGCGCTCGAGGGCCGCGGCCAGCTCTCGGAGTCGCGGGCGTCCGGGGTCACCGTCCGGCTCGAGCTCTGGAAGGGGTCGCTGCGGATGATCGCCGCCCATCCCTTCCTGGGTGTCGGTGCGGGCAATTTCGCGGTCGAGTATCCGCCGTACCGGAGCGAGGCGGAATTTCGCGCGTCCCACCAGTACGTGGACTCCGGATTCGTCGAGGCGGAGGATGCGCACTCGAGCTGGGCGCAGGCGGCGGTCGAGACGGGTGCGCCCGGCCTCCTGTCGCTCCTCCTCGTCGCTTACGTGGCGGCGCGGCTGTGGCGGCACCATGTAAAGACGGCGGCCGAGCCGGGGACGGTCGCGTTCCTTGCGGGGGTGGGCGGCGGTGCGGCCGCCTTCCTGCTGGCCGGGCTGTTCAACACGCTCACGCTCCACGTCTCCCACACGGTCCTCTTCTGGGCGTTCCTGGGCATGATCGAGCTTGCGGGGCGACAGGCGGGGGGGCGGCCGGTCCCGTCAGGGGTCGCGCTCCCACTGGCCGTGTCGCTGGCGGCCGCCTTTGGAGCGCTGGGGTCGGGCTCGCTCGCGTATGCCGACTGGGCGTTCAACAAGGGGATGCACACGAGCGACCCGGAGAGCCGGGAGACATGGATGCTCAAGGCGCTGACCGGGAACCCGGGGTCGGCGAGGGCGTGGCATGAGATCGGCCGCGCCCGGACGGTGATGGGGCGGCACCGCGAAGCCGCCGAAGCGGATCGAGAGGCGGTCCGCCTGAGACCGCACGACGTCGCCGCGCTCGATCAACTCGCCCTTTCGATCCTCCGCTCGAAGGGCGATGAGAACGAAGCGGAGCGGCACTTGCGCCACGCAATCGACGTCGCACCGTACTACTTCCTCTCCCACTTCAACCTGGGATTGCTGCTGCTGCAGCAGGAGAAGGTCGCGGCGGCGCGCGAGCAGTTCGCCCTCTCATCGGGGTGCAATGAGAAGCACGTGCCCTCGGTCTTCTCCATGGGCGAGACGTGGGCCCTCGAGGGAAACGTCCCGGAGGCGCTCGCCCACTTCCGGCGCGCGAGATCGGCCGGCATGGACGTCGGGGCGGTGTTCCGGAGCGAGCATCCCGGGCTGGCCGCCGACCCGCGGTACGCGGAGCTCTTCAAATGATCCGGCCCTATCTTTCGAATCCATGGCAGGCGGCGGCGCTCGCCGCGCTGCTTGTCGCGGGACGCTGGATGCCCTGGGCGTTCGCGGCCGGGGCGCTCTTCTTCGCCGCGTGCGAGATCGAGGCGGGGATCCGGAAGCGGGAGGGCCGGCGGTGGATGCCCTCCGAGTGGCCCGCGGTCGGCGCACCGCTCACGATTCTTTACGATGCGACGTGCGCGCTCTGCGTGGGATCGAAGAAGAAGCTCGAGTCCTGGTCGACGGCGGGATCGATGAGTTTCGTCGCGATCCAGGATCCCGAGGCGAAGGCGCTGGCGCCGGGCCTGACCGAGGAACAGCTCTACGGGGCGATGCACGTGGTCGGGGAGGGGAAGGTCACGGGAGGTGCCGACGGATGGTTCCGGATCATGCGGCTCGCACCGCTTCCGATGGCGTGGGTCGCCTGGATCACCCCGCTCGTCGTGGCGCGGCCCGTGTACGGGTGGATCGCGCGGAACCGGTACCGCTGGTTCGGCCGCGTGTGCGAGGGCGGCACCTGCTCGCTTCACGCGAAGCCGCCCCTTTGATATCCTGACCCCGGATGAACGCGCCCAACCTGCAGTCCCGCGCCCTCCGCGCCGGCATGGCCGGGATGGGCATGATCTTCGACGAGACGTACCGGCCGATGTTCGAGGCGCTCCATGCGGGCGGCCTCTACCGGAAGGATTTCGGGTACGTCGACGTCCCTCTCGCCGGCGTGGCGACCCGCACGGGAAAACGGGCGCGCGAATACAAGGCGCAGGCCCGGGGGCGGATCGCCGACTTCGCGAGCTTCGAGGGCGCCGACGCGGCCGAGAAGATGATCGCCTCGGGCGTCGACTTCGTCTGCGTCGCCACGCCCGACAACCGCCATTTCGACGTCGCGAAGAAGGCGCTCGCGGCGGGTCGGCACGTGATCGTCGAGAAGCCGAGCGTGCTGCGCCTGCAGGAGCTGGACGAACTGGCGGCGCTCGCGCGCGAGAAGAACGTCCTGGCCAAGGTGGTCTACCACAAGCTCTGCGACCCCGACCACAAGAAGCTCCGCACGCTCGTCCACGACGGCGAGCTCAAGCATGTGAACAACGGGTACTGCTCGCTTCTCGAGCCGAAGTCGATCGCGCAGGGGCAGTTTGCCGAGTGGATCAAGGGCCGCAATCCCGGGACCTACGTCGCGGTCCACTACATCAAGCTGATCGACTTCTCGTTCGGCGGGCGGCTGAAGACGGTGACGTGCGCGGGCCAGCGCGGGATCGTCGGGCCGGCCGACGGGCCGACGTGGGATTCGACGCAGCTCCGGCTGGTGTACGAGTACGACGACCGGCGCGAAGCCGCCTTTGACATCCACACCAGCTGGGTCAATCCCGACAACTTTCCGGGCTACGTCGAGCAGGAGGTCCAGTTCCGGTTCGACAACGGCGTCTGGAACGGCCACTCGCGGAAGCGCGGGATTGAGCTGACAATCGAGGGGAAGACCCCGAACTCCTTCAAGATCACGATGAACACGCACTACAACGGGACGTTCGTCGAGCCGTGGGGCGAACGGAGCCAGCGCGGCTACGGCGTCGAGGTGCTCCGGCGGTTCGTGGAGGAGGTCGCGTACGTCGAACACGGCGGCGCGGCGGAAAAGCGGCGCGACCGGCTGGAGGAGATGCGCGCGCTGAAGTACAACGACCTGGCGGCGGACCGGCAGGTCGTGGCCGCGGTGCAGGCGATGGAGGCGATCCTCGAGCACGCCGCCAAGGGGCAGCCCGACGGCGTGGTGCGGATCGAGGACGGCGGCCGGATGGCGCTCCATCTCCCCGGGAAGCCCGATCCGATTGTTCTATATTCGAGATAACCATGGCCATCGAACACGCGGGCGAGTCGAAGTCCAACGAGGTGCGCCGCCAGATCGGCGAGCGCGAGCCGATCGCGCTCCGCACGTTTACGCCGACGCAGATCGCGATCTCGAAGAGCGCGGGCGTCTTCCACTGGACGGCCGACGGACGGAAGCTCTACGACTACACGTCGGGCGTGCTGGTCTCGAACCTCGGGCACAACCCGTCCGACTGGCAGGAGAAGTTCCTCGCGTACATGGGTTGGAACGCCAGGCCGGGAAAGGGATACTTCGAGGCGGTCCCGCTGACCGCTTACAACGCGATCTCGGGCGTCGAGGCCGAGGCGTGCCGGCGGCTGGTCGCCAACCTCCAGGCGCACCCGGGCGGAAAGCGGTGCCAGCAGATCCTCTGGGCGGCGTCGGGCTCGGAGGCGGTCCAGAAGGCGCTCTGGGCATCACTGGCGCGGGATCCGAAGAAGGACCTGATCGTCGCGACGCGCGACGGGTTCCACGGCAAGAAGGGCCTGGCCGAGGCGGTGACCGGGAGCGAGGCGGACAAGAACCGCGATCCGCGCGTCCGGTTCATTTCGTTTCCAAAAGAGGAGTGCCGGGACGTGTCGCTCCGTGGCGCGGCGTTCGATCCGTCGAAGACCGTCGCCGAGCTCGAGAAGATCAAAGGGGAAGGCCGGGGGATCGCGTGCCTGATCACCGAGCCCTACCTGGGCGGCGGCGGCTCGTACCATCCGCCCAAAGGGTATCTCCAGGCGCTCCAAGACTTCTGCCGGAAGAACGACGCGGTCTTCATCCTGGACGAGATTCAGGCGAACTTTGGCCGGACGGGAAAGATGTACGCCTTCGAGACGTACGGCCTCGAGCCCGACATCGTGGTGCTGGGGAAGGGGCTCGGGAACGGGGTCCCGGCCGCGGCCGCGGCGGGGAGGGCGGACGTCTTCGGCGCGCTCGGCTACGGCGAGGGTTCCGACACGTTCAGCGCCAACCCGCTCTGCTGCGCGGCGGTGCTGGCGACGTTGGACATGTTCGAGGGTCGCGATGTGCTGGGCGAGGCGCGGAAGTCGTCGAAGATCATCGAGGACGGGCTCGTCGCGCTGAAAAAGCTGCCCTTCGTGAAGCAGGTTCGCGGCGAGGAGGGCGGGATGGTGTGGGGCGTCGAGATCGCCGACTTCGGCGGGAAGAGCGCAAACGAGGTGGCGAACGCCTGCATCCTCGCGGCCTACCGCGGCGACGAGCAGGGCCGCGCGGTGCACCTGATGGGTCCCCTCGCGAAGAAGGTCATCCGAATCGCGCCGCCGCTGACGATCACGGAGGGCGAGGCGAGGGACAGCGTGGCCTGCCTGGCTGCCTGCTTCGCGAAGGCGGTGCCGCTCGCCTCTGCGGCCGTCCGCGCCTAAGGGCCCCCCTTGGGGAACTTCGCGAAGAGCCCGGGAAGGCGCTTCCGGATTTGAGCCGGGTCGTCGAAATCGAACTGTTCTCCGGCTGGCTCGCCAGGATGCTTGACGGGCAAATCGGGCATGGCCTTCCCCGTGAGCTGCTCATAGACCTCCCTCTCGACATACGGGAACCCCTCCGACTGCATGTACGGGAAGTCTTTCCGTCCGAGGGTCTCCACGAGGGCGTCCGGTTCGGCGAGAATGCGGTAGTACCAATCCTTCCCGAGACTGATCAGCGTGGATCGGAAATCCATGAAGCCGTCGTCGCTGCAGCCTCCCTCCGACCAGTAGGCCGCGGCCCAGAGATCCCACCGGTAGGCGCGGCTTCGGAGTTCGTAGAAGCGAAGTGCGAAGGCGACAAGGTCAACGGGCGTCAGCGGTTGCAGCCCTTCTCGCAGGGACTCCAGGTGGAGATTGAAGATGTCCTCTTCAGCACCCTGTTCCTGGGCCTGGATTGCTGCTGCACGGGAAGCGTCGATTAGCTGCCAGAATTGCTTCTCTTCCATCATGCGCGGATGGGCCTGGAGTGAGCTACCTTTTCAGGCGGTAGACCGTCGTCGTCCCGGAGTGGCAGTCGAGATCCTTCGTCAGCTGCGCCTTGATGATCCCCGTTCCCGCGGCAAACCAGAGGTCGCCGTGCGTCGGGGCGTGACCCTCGTGCTTCTTCCCGTCGGAGACCATGAAATTCACCCGCACCGCCTTGACGACGCGGTCGGCCAGCTCGACCCGTTCCTCCGGCCCCGTGGTGAACGCCACCTCCTCCTTGCCGAGCGTCCCCTTCCAGTGGTCGCCTTCCTTGAGGGGCAGCTTGAGGAGCGTGAGGACCGGCGAGGCATCTGTCGTTTCGAGCTTGAGGTCGACGCCGGAAGCCGTGACGCGGACAAAGCCGGTCTTGTAGCCCAGAAAGTCGGCGACCTCGACCCACTCGGCGTCGCCGATCGACTTCGTCCCGCGGACCTCCGTCACGACGTCGTGCGACGTCTGGGCCGCGTCGGCGGACTGCTCCTCGACGGCATACGTCCATGTCGCGCCTTCCCGCAGCGGCAGGAAGTCCTCCTGGGCCGCGAGGGCGACGATTCCGAGGAGCGCGAGCATCTTCATGTTCCCAGTATACCTCAGCCTTGATAGTAATTACGGCCCCAGCGGTGCTTTCGTAGGGCCTCGACCTGCGGCGCCGCGAGTCCCCTCCCGTCGCCCGCCGCGCAATTCGCCTCGGCGTTCCGGACGCTCCGCATCCCGGGGATGACGGTCGACACGGCGGCGTTGCTGAGCGTGAACCGGATCGCCGTCTCGGCCATCTTTTCCAGCCCGATGCCCAGGTCCTGCGCAATCCGGCCGACGCGCTCGAAGACCTCGCGCTTCCGATCCCCTTTGAAATAATTGTTCCGGAAGTCGTCCTTCGGGAATGACGTCTCAGGCGTCACCTTGCCGGTCAGGCCGCCTTCGTCGAGGGGCACCCTCGCGAGAACGCCGACGTTGTTCTTCGCGCAGGCCGGGAAGAGCCGGTCCCCGGGGGCCTGGTCGAAGATGTTGTAGATCACCTGCACCGTGTCGACGACGCCCGCCTCGACGGCCCTGATCCCGTTCTCGGGCGTGTGCTCGCCGAGCGAGATCCCGAAGTGCCGGATCTTGCCTTGTTTCTTCAGCTTCTCCACGGCGGCCAGCCAGTCGCCCTGCGCGACGAAGTCGTCCGTCCAGACGTGGAACTGCTGGAGATCGATCGTCTCGAGGCCGAGGTTCTTGAGGCTTTCCTCGGTGCACTGGATCACGTGGTCGCCGGGGAAGACGTCGCCGACCGCGCCGTTCGCGGGCCACTTCCGGTTTTTCGGGGGGATCTTGGTCGCGACGTGGACCTTCTCCTTCCGCGACCGCACGACCTGGCCCACGACCTTCTCGCTGTGGCCGTCTCCGTACGCGAGGGCGGTGTCGATGAAGTTCAGGCCCAGGTCGATCGCGCGGTTCAGCGCGCGGGCCGACTCGTCGTCCGCCGCGCCGACCCACTGTTTCGCGCCGATCCCCCAGGCGCCGTAGCCGATCTCGGAGACCTTGAGACCTGTGCGTCCCAGCGTGCGGTAATTCATGTCCGGAATCCTACCAATTCCTTTGTGTTCGTCACCCCTTTGTGGTGAATTACGCCGCTTGAAGACCGTGGTGGCGTTCGGCGAGACGCTCTGGGACCTCCTCCCTACCGGCTCGGTGCTGGGCGGCGCGCCCGCCAACTTCGCCTACCGGGTGAATTCGCTCGGCGATCGCGGAATCATCGTGACGCGGCTGGGGCGGGACGACCTGGGCCGGAAGGCCTTCGAGCGGCTCCAGGCCCTTGGGATGGACACGTCGCAGGTCCAGTGGGACGAGGAGAAGTCCACGGGCACGGTGCCGGTCACGATCGATTCAAAGGGCGTCCCGGAGTTCACGATCGTGAAGGATGCGGCGTACGACTTCATCCAGCCCGCTGGGGTGAAGGCGGATGCGGTCTGTTTCGGGACGCTGGTCCAGCGGTCGCCCGTCTCCCGGCGGACGCTCCACCGCCTCCTGGACTCCCTTCGGTCCGCCCTCAAGTTCTGCGACATCAACCTGCGCCGCGACTGCTTCACCCGGGCGACGGTCGCGGCATCGCTGGAACGGGCCGACCTCCTCAAGCTCAATGACGACGAGGCGGTCCAGCTCCGGGCTTTCTTTGGATTTCGAGGGGGGACACCCGCCGCGATCGCCCACGAAGTTCGGCGCCGCTGGTCCCTGGACGCGGTGGTCGTGACCCTGGGAGAACAGGGGGCGATCGCCGTGACGGAACGGGAGGAGTCCGTGGTCGCCGGCTGGAAGGTGGACGTTGTCGATACGATCGGCTCGGGCGACGCGTTCAGCGCGGCTTTCCTGCATTGCTGGCTCAAAGGGCGGCCGCTCTCCGACTGCCTGTTCTTCGGCAACGCGCTCGGGGCGATGGCCGCCCGGACCCAAGGGGCCACCGCGCCGATCACGGTCGATGAGATCAACCAGTTCTGCGGCCGTACCATATGAGCATGGGACAACCCATCCGGACGATGAACGTGGAGAAGATGAGGGTCGAGGTCTACGCCTCGCGCGCCGAGATGGGCCGGGCCGTCGCGGAGGCGGTGGCCACGAAGATGAAGGAGCTGCTTTCACACAAGAAGGAGCTCAGCGTGGTGTTCGCGGCGGCCGATTCCCAGAAGGAATTCCTCGAGTCGCTCGCCGCCGGGAAGGGGATCGACTGGGGCCGCGTCACCGCGTTCCACATGGACGAATACCTGGGCGTCAACGGCTTATCGCGGCAGAGCTTCGGACGCTGGCTGCGCGACCGGCTTTTCGATCGCGTGAGGCCGGGGACGATTCACTACATGGATGGAATGGCGGCGAATCCCGAGGCGGAGTGCGAACGGTATGCCGCGCTCCTCCGGGCGGCGCCGCTCGACATCGCCTGCCTGGGCATCGGCGAGAACGGCCACCTCGCGTTCAACGATCCGCCTGTCGCCGACTTTGCCGACTCAAAAGGAGTCAAGGTGGTGGAGATCGACGAGGCCTCGCGCGTCCAGCAGTCCGCCGAGGGGAATTTTCCCCGACCCGGGGATGTCCCGAAGGTCGCGCTCACGATGACGATCCCCGCGCTCCTCGCCGCCCCGTTCATCGCCTGCACCGTGCCGGGCCCCCGGAAGGCCCGGGCCGTAAAGGCGGCTCTGAACGACCCCGTGTCGACCGCGTGTCCCGCCACCGCCCTCCGGGGCCACGCGGGGACCGTAGTTTATCTGGACCCCGATTCGTCCCGGCTGATCGATACCGCCATTGCAGGGAGGTGACCCGATGCTCAAGTACGCCTGGCTGCTGTGCCTTCTGGTTCCGAAGATGCAGGACAAGGTCCTGAAGATCGGGATCATCGGGCTCGACACGTCCCACGTCGTCGCGTTCACGCAGCTGCTGAACGACGAGAAGAACCCGAACCATATCCCGGGCGCGAAGGTCGTGGCCGCGTTCAAGGGTGGAAGCAATGACATCAAGGACAGTTTCGGACGCCTCGACGGATTCACGAAGACCCTCCAGGAGAAGTGGGGCGTGGAGATCGTCGACTCGATCCCCGCGCTCTGCGAGAAGGTCGATGCGGTCCTCCTCGAGAGCGTGGACGGCCGGCCGCACCTCGAGCAGGTGAAGCCCGTCTTCGCCGCGAAGAAGCGGGTCTTCATCGACAAGCCGCTTGCGGGGACGTGGAAGGACGGAGTCGAGATCGCGCGGCTTTCGAGGGAGAGCGGCACCCCGTTCTTCTCGGCCTCGTCCATCCGGTTCTACGAGTCGATCGTGAAGACCAAGGAAGACCCCGACCTGGGCAAGATCATCGGATGCGAGTCGTTCGGACACTTCTCCACCGAGCCGCATCACCCCGACCTCTTCTGGTACGGGGTCCACGCCGTCGAGGGCCTCTACAGCGTGATGGGAACCGGTTGCGAGACCGTAACGCGCGTGGACACGCCCGACTACATGGTCGTCGTCGGAAAGTGGAAAGACGGCCGGATCGGGACGTTCCGCGGCATGAAGAAGGGCGGCAAGGAGTACGGCGTCACGGTCTTCGGCGAGAAGGCGGAGCGCTCGTCGCTCGGGGTCAAGGGCAAGAACGGCTACGCCAACCTCCTCGTCGAGATCATCAAGTTCTTCCAGACCGGCAAGTCGCCGGTTTCCCCGGAGGAGTGCGTCGAGGTCCTCGCCTTCATGCAGGCGGCGGACGTGAGCAAGGAGAAGGGCGGGGCGCCCGCGCGTCTCGACGAACTCAAGTAGGGGAGGCCGGCCGTGCACACGCTTCGCTTCGCGGCTCTCGCTCTCTTCATCATCTCGCACCCGTCGGCCGAGGACCTGGTCCTTCACCGCACGCTCGATCTGTCGATCGGCGAGACCCAGGAGATCGAGCTGCAGGGCGGGAAGGTCCGGGTCAAGCTGCTCGGGATGAACGAGATCGTCGACGACGTGAACGGCGCCGTCCGCCGGGCTGAAGTGAAGGTCGAGGTGAACGGCGAGGCCACGACCCTCGTCTCCGGCACCTACCATCTCCCCGTCCCGCTCGCCGGCGTGCAGATCGACTGCCCGATCACGAAGGGCTACCTCGCCAAGGCCCGGAAGAACGTTTGGGGGATCCAGAAGGACGCGCGGATCCGCGTCTGGCCGGCGGGATCGGCGTGGATCCCCGCGGGGACGTTCGTCTATCCCGCGAAGCAGCGCTGGTTCGCGACCTACACGCAAATGGGGAACGAGCCGACCTACGTGGACGGCGGCGACGAGCCGGCCAAGAAGGACATCTACTACCACTATGGCTTCGACATCGGCGGCTCCGAGGGGCTGGTCGACGTCGTCGCGGCGACCGACGGCCTGGTCGTCTCCTCCGGCAAGGAGGTGCTGGCGGGCCACGAGAAGGACACGCCCGTCGACAAGCGCTACGACGTGATCTACCTCATGGACTCGCGCGGCTGGTACTACCGCTACAGCCATCTGAAGTTCTTTGAGGACTGGGTCCGCCCCGGCGCGAAGGTGAAGATGGGGCAGAAGCTCGGCGTCCTCGGCAAGGAGGGCGGGAGCGGCGGCTGGTCGCACCTCCACTTCGACGTCACGAAGCGCCAGCCCTCCGGCGAGTGGGGGATCGAGGATGCGTACGCGTTCCTCTGGGAATCCTACCTGCGCGAGCGACCGACGAAGCTCATCGCGGTCGCGCGCCCCCACCACCTCATCTGGGCGGGCCAGAAGGTCACGCTTGACGCGTCGCTCTCCTACGGCCACGGGCTCACGGCCGAGTGGACGTTCACGGAGGGCGGAACCGCCACGGGGGTGAAGGTCGAGCGGACCTACCCGAAGCCCGGCGTCTTTGCGGAGATCGTCAAGGTGACCGACGGCGAAGGTCGCGTCGACTACGACTTCCCTGTCGTCCACGTCCTCGACCGGGAGAATCCGACGAAGTTTCCTCCCTCGATCCACGCGAACTACGCGCCGACCTTCGGAATCCGGCCCGACGATCCCGTCACGTTCCGGGTCCGGAGCTTCAGGACAAAGGAGCCCGGCGAGACGTGGGACTTCGGCGACGGCACGCCGCCGGTCACGGTGAAATCCGACGGCAACGCGGTCCAGCACGCGCCCAACGGCTACGCGGACGCGATCCACCGGTACGCGAAGCCCGGCCATTATCTAGTGAAGGTCGAGAATTTCGCCGCCGACGGGGGCCGGGCCGTCGCGCGGTTGCACGTGAGAGTAGGAGAATGATGATGCTCGCACTCGTGGCGCTCCTCGCGCTCGTCCAGGACCCCGTCGAGGTCGAAGGACAGCCGCTCGCGGCGAACGTCGAGCGGCTTCAGCAGGCGCTGGAGTTCCTGGGGGCGCCGCTCCCGGCCGAAACCCAGGTGGCGCTCAAGGAGGCGGGCAAGGACGCGAAGAAGATCCAGCAGGCGCTCGACCGCCACGCGCTCGTCATCGTCGGTATCAATCCCGAGTCGCGCGTGAAGGCGGCGCGGGGCACGGCCGAGGCTCGGCTCCAGCAGAGCGGCTGGACGCCGATCCTCGTGAAGGTCGTGAACGATAGCCCGGTGAAGTCGGCGCTCCGGATCTCGAGCCCGCAGTCGGGGCCGGTGATGACTGGCGGCAAGGACAATCCAAAGGGAGACACGAGCCGGTTCCTGCAGGTCGAGATGTTCGTGGCGGCGCCCATGACGTCCGGCCTGAGCGGCCTGAAGGTCGAGTACCACTTGGCGCTCGTGTACAGCAGCGAACCGGGGAAGCGCGAGGCCACGCTCGGGTTCGACGTGGGGCAGGGGACCCAGGATCTGGGCTTCCGCGCCGAGGTGCCGGTGCTCTTTGAAGTCCGGCCGGCGATCCCCGTCAAGGTCTCGATCCGTGACTTCGACGGGAAGGCGACGACGGGCCGGTTCACGTTCACCGACAAGGCGGGCCACGTCTATCCGCCGCTCCCCAAGCGGCTCGCGCCCGACTTCTTCTTCCACAAGCAGATCTACCGGCACGACGGGGGGACGGTGCTCCTTCCGCCAGGCGAGTTCACGATGGAGTACGGCCGCGGGCCCGAGTATCGGCTGCTGAAGAAGAAAGTCACGATCCCCGACAAGGGCGATGCGTCGATCGACGTCAAGGTCGAACGCTGGATCAACCCGATGGACTACGGGTTCTACTCCGGTGACCACCACATCCACGCCGCCGGCTGCCAGCATTACACGAACCCGACCGAGGGCGTCCACGCCCCCGACATGTTCCTGCACGTCAAGGGCGAGGGGCTGAACGTCGGCTGCAACCTGACGTGGGGCCCGTGCTACGACTACCAGCGCCAGTTCTTCGAGCCGGGCGCGAACAAGCTCTCCGAGCCGTTCACCGTGCTCAAGTACGACGTCGAGGTGAGCGGGTTCGGCTCGCAGGCGATGGGCCACGTCTGCCTTCTGAACCTGAAGGACCAGACGTATCCGGGCTCCGATGGCACGAAGACGAAGGGTTGGCCCACTTGGACGACGCCGCTCATGAAGTGGGCCCACGCCCAGGGCGCCTTCACGGGATACGCCCACTCGGGCAGCGGCCTCCAGATCCGGAACGACCTGAATACCGCGAAGCGCTGGATCGCCCAGCTCGACACGAACGGCGACGGCAAAGTCAGCGCGGAGGAGGCGGCGAAGGGGCTCCTGACGGAGGAGTTCGCCCGGATCGACGCGAACGGCGATGGAGGGATCACCGCCGAGGAGATGGCGGCGAGCGTCGCCCGCGTGAAGAACCGGACGCTCCATTACGCGATCCCCGACATGGACGGGATCGGCGCGCAGGAGATCTGCGTCACCACGGCCCAGGGTCTCTGTGACTTCATCAGCGCAATGAACACGTCGCGCCCCTTCGAGTGGAACTGCTGGTACCACCTGATGAACTGCGGCTTCCCGCTCAAGGTGAGCGGAGAGACCGACTTCCCGTGCGTCGACGGCGGCCGCGTGGGCGAGGGCCGCGTGTACGTCCAGTTGGGGAAGATCGACGCGATCGACTATTCGAAGTGGTGCGAGGGCGTCGCGAAGGGACGGTCGTACGTCTCGGACGGCTACGCCCACCCCCTGGAGTTCACGGTCAACGGGAAGGTGACCGGCGGCGAGGTCGCGCTGGACGCGCCGGGCACGGTGACCGTCAAGGCGAAGGTCGCGTTCGCCTCCGAGATGTTGCTTGGGGGCGCTCCGGGTTCCGGCCCCATCCCGCCGGGGCCGAAGAAAGTCGAGCTGGTCGTAAACGGCCAGGTCGCCGCGTCACAGGAGGTTCCGGCCGACGACAAGGAGCACTCGCTCTCGTTTGACGTGAAGATCGACCGCTCCAGCTGGGTGGCCCTCCGCCATTTCCCGCAGATGCACACGAACGCGGTGACCGTGATCGTGGGAGGGAAGCCGATCCGCGGGTCGCGGAAGAGCGCGCTCTGGTGCATCGAGGTGATCGACCAACTCTGGCGGGTCCGCGGCACGGGTCCCAAGCCCGCGATCGCGGCATCCGAGATCGAGGAAGCCCGGAAGACGTTCGACCGCGTCCTCGAGCAGTATCGGAAGATCGCGGCCGAGTCTCCCGAGGGTTCCTAGGTGATCGCCGCGGTCCTGGCGCTCCTTTTGACGCAGGAGATCGTCGAGGTCGAAGGCCAGCCGCTCGCCGCCAATGTCGACCGGCTCGGACAGGCGCTGGAGATCCTGGGCCATCCGCTGCCCGATGAAGTTAAAAGGGCGCTGAAGGCAGCGGGGCAGGACGCGAAAAGGGTCCAGGAGACGCTCGATCCGCTCGTCTTCCTCGTCGTGACGCCGGGCGCGAAGACGGTCCGCGGCCGGGGTCCCGCGGCGATCCAGCAGGCGGGCTACACGCCGCTCGTCGTCAAGGTCGTCAATCCCGCCGGGGCCACGACGTCGCTCAAGGTCTCGAGCCCGCAGGCCGGACCGGTCTACGCGGGCGTCGCCGAGCTCAGCATGAAGCGGCAGGACCAGCGGGGACTGCGCGAGAACGAGAACGCGAAGGGCGATCCCGGCCGCTTTCTCGATCTCGAGATGTTCGGCGCGCCGCCGATGTCGCCGGCGCTCTCCGGGCTCGGCGTGGAGTACGCCATCCTCCTCGTCTACTCCACCTCGAGCGGGAGGAAGACGGCCGAGATCGCGGGGACCCCGGTGGAGTTCGACGTCCGGCCTGCGATCGCGGTCAAGCTCGCGATCCGGGACGTCGACGGGACGCCGACGACGGGGCGATTCGTGTTCGTCGATGCCGGCGGTCGCGTTCATCCGCCCCAGCCGAAAAGGCTCGCGCCCGACCTCTTCTTCCAGAAGCAGATCTACCGGCACGACGGGGAAAGCGTGCTCCTGCCGCCGGGAAAGCTGACGATGCGGTACGGTCGCGGGCCGGAGTATCGCGACCTCGAGCGCGAGGTGACGGTGACGGGGGCGGGAGGCGCGGCGATCGAGGTTCAGCTGGAACGCTGGGTTGACCCGATGGCGCGCGGCTTCTGGTGCGGCGACCATCACATCCACGCGGCCGGATGCGCGCACTACACGAAGCCGACGGAGGGCGTCTTTGCACCCGACATGTTCCGGCAGGTCAAAGGGGAGGCGTTGAACGTCGGCTGCATCCTCACGTGGGGCCCGTGCTTCGACTTCCAGCAGCAGTTCTTCTCGCCCGGGGTGGACAAGCTGAGCGAGGCCCGGACGCTGCTCAAGTACGACATCGAGGTGAGCGGCTTCGGCTCGCAGGCGCTCGGCCACGTCTGCCTTTTGAATTTGAAGGAGCAGATCTACCCGGGCGCGGACGGCTCGAAGAACTGGCCCACGTGGACGACGCCGGTGATGCGGTGGGCGAAGAAGCAGGGCGGGGTCACGGGATACGCCCACTCGGCGAGCGGGCTCCAGGTGGCGCCCGCGAACGCGGGGAAGCGCCTCCTGGACCAGCTCGACGCCGACAAGGATGGAAAGGTGTCGAAGGAGGAGGCCGCGCGCGGGTTGCTGCCCGAGGAGTTCGGCGCGATCGACGCGGACCGGGACGGCGCGCTCTCGCTCGAGGAGCTCGTGAAGAGCGTGGACCGGGCGGCCGACGCTCTTCCGAACCTCGCGATCCCCGAGATGAACAGCGTGGGGGCGATGGAGATCTTCGTCACGGCGCCGCAGGGGCTCTGCGACTTCATCAGCGCGATGGACACGGCGCGGCTGCCCGAGTGGAACGCGTGGTACCACCTTTTGAATTGCGGCCTGCCGGTCAAGGTGAGCGGCGAGACCGACTTTCCGTGCATGAGCGGCACGCGCGTCGGCCAAGGCCGCGTCTACGTGAAGCTCGGGAAGGTCGATAAGCTCGACTACGCGGCGTGGTGCCAGGGGATCGCGAAGGGGCGATCGTATGTCTCAGACGGGTACGCGCATGCGCTGGAGTTCACCGTCGCGGGGAAGGAGCCGGGGGACGAGGTGGCGGTCGCCGCGCCCGGGACGGTGTCGGTGAAGGCGATGGTGGCGTTCTCGGCGCAGACGCCGATCGAGACTCCTTATGGATCCGTCGCGCCGCGCGAGGGGCGGCGGATCGTGGGCGACACGGTCGACCTCCATCCGGGCCCCGCGGTCGCGGCGG
>JBGPCZ010000135.1:0-17429 GCA_041482015.1 Planctomycetota bacterium
CGTCCTGAAGCGGGTGCTCGACACGGTCCTGTCCAAGAATGCGACCGGGCAGGTGCTGGGCAAGCTGGAGTTTGATCCCCAGTCCAATGTCTTCGTAGTCCGGGACACGAAGGTCGTGCTCGACCGCGTGGCGCAAGTGATCGCGGCCATCGACATCGAGCCCGAGCAGGTGCTCCTGGACATGAAGTTCATCTCGACCCAGAACCAGGACCTCCTCACCTTCGGGACCAACTGGACCGTGGGGGACCAGGGAGGCGTCACCCTCAGCAGTTCGTTCCTGAGGCCCTCGACCTTCGTGGCGCCCGACGGGAGCACCCTGACGGGCAAGATCTCGAAGCTGCCCTTCGGCGCGGGCCACTCCGAGGGGAGTCCCGACAAGACGTTCTTCCTCACCCAGTACGACATGACGATGACGTTCCGGGCCTTCAAGCAGGACCGGTTCTCCCGCCTGATCCAGGAGCCCACCCTGGCGGTCGCCGACAACACGGAGGCGACGATCTTCGTTGGCGAGACGATCGCCTACGCCGAGGTGAAGACCACCACCAACCAGTTCGGCGGCCTGGAATTCTCGCTTGGCGAGGCGTCGAAGTCGCCCGTCAAGATCGGCTTCCAGCTCTTCGTCATCCCCCGGATCGTCGTGGAATCCAACAAGGTCATCCTGACCGTGATTCCCCAGAACGACTTCCTCAACGGACCGTCCACGGGCGCGGCGGTTCCGGGCTTTACGCGGTTTTCGCTCGTTTCGAACGGCCAGCCCCAGACGATCGATCTCCCCCGGATCTCGTCCACCACGATGGTGACGAAGTTGATCGTGGAGAGCGGCCGGACGGCCGTGCTGGGCGGGTTGGTCGTCGAGCGCGCCAGCTACCAGGACAACGGGATTCCCGTCCTCAAGGACCTGCCCATCATCAGCTACCTGTTCAAACAGCGTGAGGACCAGGTCAACAAGGACCATCTCCTGATCTTCATCACTCCCCGCATTGTCCGGTCGGGGACCGGCTCTTCGGACGGGCTCAAGAAGATGCTGAAGATGCGCGAGGAGGAGGAGATGCGGGAGATCCAGGACAAGATGAAGAAGGAGCCGGAGAAGAAGTAGCCCGGCGGAGGCCGGGGGCGCGGCCGGCAGGCTCGGGTGGCCTGCCCCCGCCCGAGCGCAGCGGAGAGGGCGCGAAGACGGGACCCCGACGAGCGGGGAGCGCGGAACGGAGCGGCCAGGCACGCCGGAACGGCCCGGCGGCCGGGCCCCAGAAAAATTCGGGCCTGCGGCACGGAGGGGTCCCTCCGGGCCGCCGGCCCCCCTCGCGGCCGGGGGGACGATCCCCGGCCGGGCTTCCGTTCCCCCTCTCCCCCCCCGCCGTGGCATGAACATCTTCTCGTATCGCGTCCGGTTCACGAAGACCGACAGGCTCCGCTTCCTGTCGCATCACGACCTCATGCGCCTGTTCGAGCGCGCCCTCCGGCGGACGGGCCTCCCCCTCCGCATGACCGAGGGCTACAACCCGCACCCGGTGATCGCGTTTCCGACGGCGCTGGGCCTGGGCATCGAATCGCTGGACGAAGTCCTCGAGTTCGAGCTGGGCTCCTGGAGCGCGCCCCGGCAGATCGAGAAGGTGCTCGGGGAGCAGCTGCCCGCGGGGATCTCCGTCGTGTCCGCGGAGGCGTTCGACCGGCGCGACCGCTCGTGCATCGAGTTCGTGGAGTACGAGGCCTCCTGCCCGGGGCAGGGGACGGCGATCCCCGAGGGCCTCCGCCGGTTCCTCGAGATGAAGGAGTGCCCGGTGGAGCGCCCTTCCGACAAGGGCTCGAAGACCGTGGAGATCCGCCGCTACGCCCTCGCGGTCGACTGCGAGGGCGACCGTGTCTTCCTCCGGATCCGCGTGACGGACCAGGGGACCGCGAAGCCCGAGGAGGTCCTGCGCGCGATCGGCGTGAACGTCGACGGGACGGTGCGCGTCCGGAAGACCTACACGGAGGTCGCGAAACGGACATGAGCTCCTCTGAACGCTGGATGCTGGTGAACGCGGTCGAGAAGGAGGAGACCCGGATCGCGGTCGTGCACGACGGCCGGCTCGAGGACCTCCACGTCGAGCGGACGAGCCACGAGACGCTCGTGGGGAACATCTACAAGGGCCGCGTCGAGAACGTCCACGCCAGCCTGCAGGCGGCGTTCGTGGCGATCGGCCTGGAAAGGAACGCCTTCCTCCACGTCTCGGAGGTGGTCGGCGAGGGCGAGGAGCCCTACCACCGGCCGCAGCGGGGGCAGCGCCCGCGCGGGCCGAAGCGCCTGATCCAGAACCTGCTCCAGCCGGGGCAGGAGGTGATCGTGCAGGTCATCCGCGATCCGTTCGGCGAGAAGGGGCCGTCGGTCTCCATGGAGGTCTCGCTCCCCGGCCGCTTCCTCGTCCTCACCCCGCTTACGACCAAGGTCGGCGTCTCCAAGAAGATCACCCAGCCGCAGCAGCGCACGGAGCTCCGGACGATCATGCGCCGGCTGACCGAGGAGTCGCCCTCGAACGTGGGCTTCATCGTGCGGACGTCGTCGGCGGACACGACCGACCAGGATCTCAAGGCCGACTTCGAGTACCTCCAGCGCGTCTGGCACGCCGTCGAGCTGCGCGCGAGGCAGGCGCGCGCGCCGGCGACGCTCTACCAGGAGACCGAGCTCGTCCTCCGCACCGTGCGGGATTTCTTCACGCCCGACATCGCGAAGGTGGTCGTGGACGAGAAGGGCGTCCACCAGCGGCTGTGTGAGTTCTTCGAGGGGGTGATGCCCCGCTACCGCGAGCGGCTGGAGTACTACGACGGGTCCACGCCGCTCTTCTACAAGCACGACATGGAGTCCCAGATCGAGCAGCTCAACACGAAGGCCGTGAACCTCCCCTCGGGCGGCTCGATCGTGATCGAGCAGACCGAGGGGATGACGGCGATCGACGTGAACTCCGGCCGGCTGGTCCGCGAGGCGAACCCGGAGGACCTGGCGCTGAAGACCAACCAGGAGGCCGCGAAGGAGATCATGCGACAGCTCCGCCTCCGCGACCTGGGGGGCATCATCGTGATCGACTTCATCGACATGAAGATGGACCGGCACAAGCGCGAGCTGGAGAACGCCGTCCGCGAGGAGTCGCGCCGCGACCGCTCCCAGATGGTGATCGTGCCGCTCTCCCAGTTCTGCCTGCTCGAGATCGCCCGGCAGAAAACGCGGCCGAGCCTGCAGGTGGTCTCCCACGATCCGTGTCCCGCCTGCGGCGGAACGGGGTTCGTGAAGAGCATCGAGTCGATGGGGCTCGAGGTCATGCGCGCGCTCAAGTCGCAGCTGGACCGGTCCGACATCGCGGTCGTCGAAGCGCGCGTCAGCCCCGACGTCGCGGGGTACCTCAAGGGAAAGCTCGAGGACCTCCAGCAGCTGGAGCAGAAGCACAACAAGCGGATCCACCTGACCCCCACGCGGGACATGGCGTCCAACCGCGTCGAGTTCAGCTGTTACAACGTCTCGGGGGAGAAGGTCGTCGACTTCGTCAGGTGATCGGGAGAGGGGAGGGGATGCGGGGATGAAGCCCCGGCAAACCGAAAAAATCGCTTGCCCCGGTTTTCCCTCTTTGATATAAGGGGCGTCCCATGTACGCGATCTTCAAGAACGGCGGACGGCAGTACAAGGCCGAGAAGGGCTCCACCCTCGAGCTCGACCGCCAGGGCGCCCAGGAAGGCGGGACGCTGGAGTTCACCGAGGTGGTGCTGTTCCATGACGGGCAGAAGGCCCGGATCGGCACGCCCACGGTCAAGGGCGTCAAGGTCCTGGCCGAGGTCGTGAGCAACTTCAAGGGCGACAAGGTCCGCGTCTTCAAGTACCGGCGTCGCGAAGGCTATCACCGCACTCGCGGTCACCGCTCCCGCCTGACGCTGGTCAAGATCACGGACATCGTCGGCGGATAGGCGTCCGCGCCCCTGCCGCAGGTATAATCCACTCGTGGTGCAGCGTCTACCTTTCTGGCTGACCCTGGCCGGGAGCGTGTTGGGGATCGCCTCCTTCTTCATCCCCCAGGCCGAGGTTCACGATCCGGCCCCCCGGTTCTCCAGCCCCTATCTGGATTGCCTTATGCTCGCAGGGCTCGTGGACACCGAGACCCTCGTCTACCAGACCGCGGTCGCGCTCGCGCCCGTGCTCGCGTGTCTCCTTCTCCTGGCGGGCGTGCTGCCCGGGGCCGCCGGTTCCATGTTCATCCGGTGGTTCCAGACGGGGTTTTTCCTGGCCTGGGCCTTCGTCCTGGCGACCCTGGGCTCGATCTACTCCACGCTTCCGCGGGGATCGCTCACCGGCGGAGCCTCCGCGGACGAGTCGTCCTCACCGGCCCTCCTTCTCTTCGCCGGCCCGATTGCGCTGGCCACGGTCGTCCTCGCGCGCCTGATCGGCGGCTCGGAGCCCCGCGCCACGGCGGCGATCGTTCGGGGCTCCCTCGGGCTTCTCCTGCTCGTCGCCGCGCTGTTCTGGCTCGAATCGCCCGAGGTCCGCTGGCTCGCGGGGGCCGTCGTCCCGCTCCTCGCGGGGACCCTGATCGCCGCGTCCGGGGCGCTCGCGTGGATCCGTCCGCCGGCCGCGACGTCGCCGGCTCCCCAGGGGGCCTGACATGGGGGGGCTGCTCCGGATCGCGGGCGGGCTGCTCTTCCTCGCGACGCTCTTCCTTCCCACGCTGAACGGATGCGGCCGGCACCTGAGCGAAGCCGGGTTGGCGGCGGACGACGCGTCGGCGGGAGCGGCCGCGATCATGCTCGTCGCGCTCGCGTTCGGGCTCGCCGCCTTCCTGGGCCCGCTCTCCTCGAAGAAGCCCCGGCGGGCCGGGGATGCGCTGGTGGCGGTCCTCTCCGCGCTGCTGGCGGCGGCCGCCGTCGCCTTCTTCAACGTCGCGCGGGGGAAGGGCGCGCGCCTGCTCTGGGCCGCGCAGGCGCAGGTCGTGGCGCTCGTGGCGATCCTGGTGGGCTCGATCCTCCGTCTCCGGGGCGCGCGGAAGCCCCGGCCCTGATCCCGCTCTTGCAAAATCCGCCCCAGCCGCTATCCTCCACATCCCATGTTTCGCGATGAGATCGTGCTGCGGATGAAAGCCGGAGACGGCGGCGCGGGGATGGCCTCGTTCCTCCGCGAGAAGTTTCGTCCCCGGATGGGGCCCGACGGCGGGGACGGAGGGAAGGGCGGAGACGTCATCCTCGAGGCGGACGACAATTACAACACGCTTTACCACCTCATCCACCGGCCCCAATACACCGCCCGCGGCGGCGAGCCCGGCGGAAGGAAGAACTGCAGCGGCAAGAACGGCCACGACCTGGTGGTGAGGGTTCCCGTGGGGACGCTCGTCCGCGATGTCGACCGGAACGTGCTGCTCAAGGACCTGGCGAGGAAGGGCGACCGCCTCATCGTCTGCAAGGGCGGCAAAGGCGGGCGGGGGAACCAGAACTTCGCCAGCTCGACGAACCAGGCGCCCCGGAAGACCGTGCCCGGAGGGACGGGGGACGAGCGCAAGGTCAAGCTCGAGCTCAAGATGATCGCCGACGTGGGCCTCGTCGGCCTGCCGAACGCGGGGAAGTCGACGCTCATCTCGCGGGTCTCCGCCGCGCGTCCGAGGGTGGCGGACTACCCGTTCACCACGCTCGTGCCGAGACTCGGGATCATCCGGGGCAACGACTACCGGGACATCGTCGTCGCGGACCTCCCCGGCCTGATCGAGGGGGCCCACGAGGGGAAGGGGCTGGGGGACACGTTCCTCAAGCACGTCGAGCGCACCCGCCTGGTGGTCCACCTCGTCGACGTCTCCCCCCAGGCGATGAAGCCGCCCGCGGAGGCGTACCGCGTGATCCGCAAGGAGCTCGAGAGCTACAGCCCCACGCTCGCCGCGAAGCGGGAGGTCGTGGTCGCGACCAAGATGGACGTGACCGGCTCGAAGCGGCGCGCCGCGGCGTTCAGGAAAAAGATGAAGGTCCCGGTGGTGGAGGTCTCGGCCGTCACGGGCGCGGGGATCGTCGCCCTCGTGAGGGAACTTTTCCGCGCCCTCGACGGCGGCGATGGAGTAGAATAAGAGGAACCTACCCGAGGCCCCATGGAACTCGCATCAATCTTCGCCGCGATGGTCAAGGAGGAGGCCTCCGACCTCTTCCTCAAGGTCGGCGTCCCCCCGGCGATGCGCGTCGTCGGTCGCGTGATCTCGATGGGCGGCCAGGCGCTCACCGAGGAGAACATGCTCGAGGTCTTCAACGAGGTCTGCGACGACTTCGCGAAGAAGAAGTTCGCCGAGAAGGGCGAGGTCGACGTCTCCTACGAGATCTACGGCGTCGGCCGCTTCCGCGCGAACCTCTTCCGCCAGCGCGGCTACATCGGGATGGTCTTCCGGCACATCCACGCGAAGGTCCCGACGATGGAGGAGCTGAACCTCCCGGCGGACCAGCTCCGCCGCCTCGCCATGCTGCCCCGCGGCCTCGTCCTCGTGACCGGCACCGCCGGCTCGGGCAAGTCGACGACGCTCGCGTCGATGGTCAACTACATCAACGAGACCGAGGAGCGGCACATCATCACGGTCGAGGACCCGATCGAGTTCACCTTCACGGACAAGAAGTCGGTCATCGACCAGCGCGAGATCGGCCAGGACACGGACTCGTTCGTCACGGCGCTCAAGCACGCCGTCCGGCAGTCGCCCGACGTGATCTACATCGGCGAGATGCGCGACATCGAGACGATGGAGGCGGCGATCAACGCGGCCGAGACGGGCCACCTGGTCTTCTCGACCCTCCACTCGCTCAACGCGATGCAGACCGTCGACCGCATCATCAACTTCTTCCCGCCCCACTTCCACGCGTTCCTGCAGCTGCAGCTCGCGCAGCTCCTCGAGGGCGTGGTCTCGCAGCGCCTGCTTCCCACGAAGGACGGCACGGCGCGCATGCCGGCGATCGAGCTCATGTGCTCGACGCCGACCGTCCAGGAGCTCCTCCTCCACGGCAAGACGCGCGAGATCTACAAGGCGCTCAAGGACGGCAGCTACTACGGCTGCATGACGTTCAACCAGTCGCTCAAGTCGCTGCTGGAGCGCGACCTGATCACGCTGGAGGACGCGCTGGCCGCCGCCGACAGCCCCGACGAGCTCAAGCTCGAGCTCCGCGGCATCTCGAAGGACGCCAACCGGTCCTTCGGCGCCAGCGGCAGCGGCGGCACGAGGAGATAAGCCCCGCGGACACCGGGACCCGGGGAAGATTCTCCTTTCCGACCCAACCTCCGTGAGCGTGGTTCGTTCCAAGAGAAGTACTTGAGGATGGCCATGCGCGACGTGAAGCTGCTGAACGTGCTCCTCTGGGGACTCAACGGGCTCCTCGGCGCGGGAATCCTCGCGTTCGCCTGGTTCTTCCTGCTCTTCCCGAAGGACGCCCATTCGCTGAAGAAGTACCCGTGGGACGACGAGGCCGTGGTGATCACCAAGCCGCCTCCGGCCAGCGACGATGGCATCATGAAGTCGCTTCCCAACCCGCTTGAAAAGCGGTCACCGATTGAGCCGCCGACCGGATCGAACACCTTCCCGGCCATCCTCAAGGGAACGCTCGCGAGCGAGAAGGACCCGAAGTCGGGCGTGGCGTTCATCAAGTCCAAGACCCGGAACGTCGAGCTCGTGGCGTACGTGGGCGAGGAGATCCGCGAGGGGGACAAGCCGTACGAGGAGTTCCGTGGCTGGAAACTGGTCGAGGTGGGGAAGAGCCACGCGACCTTCTCCAACGGCTCGAGGCAGGAGACGCTGACGCTGGACCTCACGGCGTCCGCTCCCCCGGGGGCGGTCCCGGGTGGCCCGGCCGCGGGCGCCCGGGCGAGCCGGATCGGCTCGGCCTACCAGAGCACGAACTTCAAGAGCCAGCTGCTCTCCCAGACGGAGAACCGCCACGTCTGGGGGCTCGACCCGGACGAGATCGAGTGGGCGATGCAGAACCAGGACGCGATCATGGACCAGGCGTTCCAGGTCTCGCCCTCGGCGGCGGGGGGGATCCGGATCGACACCGTGCAGGCGGGCTCGATCGGGGCCGCGCGCGGCCTGATCGCGGGGGACATCATCAAGGAGGTGAACGGCCAGCCGCTGGGCAGCGTGGCCGACGTCAAGACCCTCATGACGAGCCCCGCGATGCGCGCCCAGACCGGCATGCGCATCACCATCGAGCGCGCGGGCAAGCCCGTCGTGGTCGAGTACCGGCCCCTCCCCCGGTAGCCTACTTCACGAACTCCTCGTGCAGCGCCCGCACGGCAGCGGGCCCCTCGTCCCCCTTGACCATGAAGGAGATCGAGAGCTCGGACGAGCCCTGCGCGATCGCGATCACGTTGATCCCCTTCCGGCCGACCGCGTTGAAGACCCGCGCCGCCGTGCCCGGGTGGCCCTTCATGTTGGAGCCGATCACCGCGACGATCGCGACCTTCTCCTCGACGTCGAGCCGTCGCGCTTCGCCGCTCCGGAGCATCGACGCCTCGAGTGCCGCCCGGGCGATGGACGCCTGCGGGCCCGCCACGACGAAGCTGATCCCCGCCTCGGAGACCGAGAGGATGATCGCCTTGATGTTGACGCCCTTCTCGGCGAGGAGGGAGAAGATGCGGGCCGCGGTCCCGGGGCGACCCATCATCGCGGCGCCGGTCACGGTGACGAGCGCCGTGTCCTTGACCGCGAGCACCGAGCGGACGACGTCGGTCGAATGGGGCTCCTCGTCGGTGATCAGGGTGCCGGGGGCCTCGGGCTTGAACGTGTTCTTCATGCGGACCGGGATCGAGCGCTCGGCGGCGGGCTCGAGGGCGCGCGGGTGCATCGACTTCGCCCCGAAGAGACCCATCTCGACCGCCTCCATGAAGCGGATGCGCTCGAGGAGCTTCGCCTGCGGCACGATCCGCGGGTCGGCCGACATCAGGCCGTCCACGTCGCTCCAGATCCAGATCTCGTCCGCCTTGATCGCGGCTCCCACGATCGTCGCCGTGTAGTCGCTCCCCCCGCGGCCGATCGTCGTCGTCACGCCGTGCTGGGTGGCGGCGATGAAGCCGGTGACCACCGGGACCGCGCCCGCCTCGAGCGGCGCCTTGAGCGTCTCGGCGATCTGGTAGAGCGAAAGCTCCATGAGCGGCTCGGCCTCCCCGAACCGCTCGTTCGTGACCAGCCCGGCCTCCTGCCCCGTGTACGCGCGCGACGACGCCCCCTCGAGCTCGAGGGCCTTCCGGAAGAGGACCGCCGAGAGCTTCTCGCCGAAGGCGACGACCGCGTCCTTCGAGCGCGCCGTGAGCTCGCCCACCGCGGAGATCCCGAACGCGAGGTGGTCGAGCTGCTCGAGGAGCGCCGCGGCCAGCACCGGGTCCCCGAGCGCGCGGGCGCATTCCTCGTGCTTCTTCCGAAGGTCCTTCATCCGCGCGGCCATCGCGGGGTGGTTCGCGGCGCCCGCGGCCTCGGCCAGCGCGAGGAGCTCCTCGGTCACCCCGTCGAGCGCCGAGACGACGGCCACGACCCGGTGCTTCGCGGCGTGGTCCCGGACGATCCGCGCGCAGCGGCGTATCCGCTCCGCGTCGGCCACCGAGGTGCCGCCGAACTTCATCACGAGTTTCATCGCGCGCTCCCGATCGTATGCCAGATGTCGATGAGGTCGCGGAGGATCGCGGTCGCCGTCTCGGGGCCGCCCGCGCCGCGGCCGACGAGGGCGATCTCGCCGCCCGTCTTGAGCTCGAGACTGAGACAGTTCAGGCTCCCGCCGACGTTCAGGGGCGAATCGGCCGCCACCTCCTCGGGGGAGACGGAGAGGCCCTCCTTTGAGACGCGGGCGATCAGCTTGATGACGGCCGCGCGCGTCCGCGCCTCCCGGATGCGGGCGGCGGGGAGCCCGCGGATCCCCCGGATCGTCACGTCCGAAAGGGTGCACGCGCGGCCGAGGACCCCGTTGGCAAGGATCACGATCTTGGTCGCGGTGTCGATGCCGTCGATGTCAGCCGACGGATCGGCCTCCGCGTAGCCCAGCCGCTGGGCCTCGGCGAGCGCCCGGTCGAAGTCCCATCCATCCTTGTCCATCCTCGTCAGGATGAAATTGGTCGTACCGTTCAGGATCGCGCGGACGGCGACGATCTCGTTTCCCCGGACGACCTCCTGCGCGAGGGCGAGGACGGGCGTGCCGCCGCCCACGGTGCCCGAGTAGCGGAACTCGACCCGGTTGTGGCGGCTGAGCTCCCGGAGCGCCGGGAAGGCGACGGCGAGCGGCGCCTTGTTGACGCAGACGACGTGTTTCCCGGTGCGGAACGCGGCCTTCAGTCTCTCCAGGGCCGGGCCGGGCGTCTTGACGGTCGTCGGCGTCGCCTCGACGACGAGCTGCGCGTCGCTCTCGGCGATGAGGTCCGTATCGCGCGCGTCGAAAACCCCGTGGTGGGGCAGCGCCCCCACGGTGCCGTGCTTCTCCTTGGCTTCGAGGAGGTCGGCGGTCTCGAAGCCCGTTTCGCCGATGGCGGCCCCCTTTGAGTCGATGACCCCGACGATCGAGGGCGAGAGTCCGTGGCCCGAGTAGAGCGACGCGCGTTGTTCGTCGAGGAGCTTCGCGAAGGAGCGGCCGACGACTCCGAAGCCGACGAGGAGGATCCTCATCCCTCGAGCACCCTGCGGATGGCGGCGAGGGTGGGCTTCACACGGTGCATCTTCACCGGCGCGTCGCGGAGCGCGTCGGGGTCCTTGAGGCCGTGACCGGTCGTGACGCAGACGACGGTCTTGAGCCCCTTGAGTTTCTTTTTCCGGAGGTAGGCGATCGGCACGGCCGAGGCCGGCTCGACGAAGAGCCCCTCGCTCCGCGCGAGATACTGCTGGGCGTCGAGGATCTCCCGGTCGGTCACGATTCCCGCCTCGCCGCCCGACTCCTCGATCGCGGCGAGCGCCTTGTGATGGCTGACCGGCGCGCCGATCCGGATCGCCGTCGCGATCGTCTCGGGATTCCCGATCTTCCGGAATTCGCGACGTTCGAGCCACGCGCGGGCGATGGGCGCGGCCTTCTCGGCCTGGACGCCGATCATCCGGGGCAGCCTCTTGATGCGGCCGAGCCGCCTCCACTCCTTGAAGCCCTTCCAGATCGCGCTGATGTTCCCGGCGTTCCCCATCGGAAGGACGACCGCGTCGGGCGCGTCCCCCAGCGCCTCGCAGACCTCGAAGGCGAGGGTCTTCTGGCCTTCCAGGCGGTAGGCGTTGATCGAGTTCAAAAGGTAGACGCTCCGCTCCTGGAGCGAGAGCTCGACGATGAGGCGCATCGCGTCGTCGAAGTTGCCGTCGACCTGCGCGATCTTCGCGCCGTGGGCGATCGCCTGGGAAAGCTTGCCGAGCGCGACCTTGCCCGCGGGGAGGAGGACGAGCGCGACGAGGCCGGCCCGCGCGGCGTAGGCGGCCATCGAGGCGGAGGTGTTGCCCGTGGACGCGCAGCCCACGGCCCGGGCCCCGACCGCCTTGGCGAGCGCGATCCCCACGGTCATCCCGCGGTCCTTGAACGAGCCGGTGGGATTCTCGCCCTCGTTCTTGACGAGGAGGCGGGGGATGCCGGTGTCCCGGCCGACGCGGTCGCACGGGTGAAGGCCGGTGCCCCCCTCGCCCAGCGTGACCAGTTGCTTCACCGGGAGGAGGGGCTGGTAGCGCCAGACGCCCTCCCCCTTGAATTCCTTCGCGCGGGCGAACTCGCGATCCTCGTAGTTCACCTCGAGGGGCGAATCGCACGAGCGGCAGGTGTAGAGCGTGGGCTCGTTCCCGAATCGCGCGCCGCACGAGAAACAGCGGAGAAACATTCCGTGCTATCGTAGCGGTCGATCCACGTTTGTCAAAGGGGACGCGCCCTTCTAAGATATCCCGATGCGACTCGGCGTCATCGACGTGGGGAACACCCGCACGAAGCGCGCGATGTTCGACGGGACCCGCCTGCGTCCCGTCCGGGGCCGCGTCGACCTCTGGGTGGGGGCGCGCGTGGGCAAAGGCGCCGTGCCCCGCGGCTGCCTCCTCCTCGGACGCGATTTCCCACCCCTCGTGAAGAACCTCGCGGTGACCGTCGGGGCCGACCGGCTGGCGCAGGCGTCGGCCGCCTGGGCCCGCGCGAAGGGGGCGTGCGTCGTCGTATCGCTGGGCACCGCGATCACGATCGACGCGGTGAACGCGCGCGGCGACTTCAAAGGGGGGCTCATCGCGCCCGGCCTCAGGCTCATGGCGAAAGCGCTCCACGAGCACACCGCGCTCCTTCCCGAGGTCCGCCCCGTCCGCCGCCGCTTGGCGGTCGGCCGCCACACGCGGGGGGCGATCGAGGCCGGGATCTCGTTCGCGGCGGAGGGGCTGATCCGCGCGGCGCTCGCCCGGCACCGCGGCCGCGTCTTTGGCACCGGGGGCGACGCGCCGCTCTTCCGCGACCTCTTCGACGAGCTCGTCCCGGGGCTCGCGCTCGAGGGGATCGCGCGCTCGTACCTATGCTGGCGGCGCTCCTGACGCCGCCGGGCCGGGGCGCGATCGCCGTGATCCACGTCTGCGGCGACGGCGCCGTGTCGCTCGTCGGCTCCCTGTTCAGCGGGGCGATCGGCGACCATCCCCGCGTGGGCCGCCTGAGGCGCGACGGCGAGACGATCGACGAGGTGATGGTGCGGCAGGCGGCCGGCTTTACGGGCGAGGAGACGGTCGAGATCACCTGCCACGGCGGGAACGCGACGGTGGAGCGCGTGATGGCGTCGCTCGGCGTCCGGCGCGCCGGCGCGGCGGAGCTTCTCGAGCGCGGCGTCGAGACGGGACACCTCGACCGGATCCGCGCCGAGGCGTGGTCCCTCCTCCCGGGCGCGCTCACGGAGTTCGCCGCCCGCGTGCTTCACGACCAGGCGGAGGGCGCGCTCTCCCGCGCCGTCGCAGGGTTTCGGACCGCCGCCGACGCGGAGCGGCTCCGGGCGACCGCGCCGCTGGGGATCGCGCTCGCCTCGCCGCGAAGGGTGGTGCTCGCGGGCCTCCCGAACTCCGGGAAGTCGACCCTCTTCAACGCGCTGGTCGAGGCCGACCGCGCGATTGTCTCCGCCGAGCCCGGGACCACGCGCGATCCCGTGTGCGAACGGATCGCGATCGAGGGCGTGCCGATCGAGCTTGTGGACACGGCGGGCGTGGAGGATCCGCGCGACGCACTGGAGGGGATGGCGATCGACCGTACCCGGAAGGCGCTGGAGGCGGCGGACCTCGTCCTGTTCCTGTTCGATGCGGAGGCGGGACCGCGCGACCAGGAACTTCTCCTATTCAAATCGCTCGGTCCCCGCCGCGTGATCGCGCTCGCGAACAAGTCGGACGCCGGATCGAAGCGTCCACCCGTCGAATCGCTGCCGGTCTCCGCGATGACGGGGGCGGGCTTGGACGAGATCCGCCGCCGGATTCTCGAGGTCCTCGGCCTCCGCGCGACCGTCCCCGAAGGCGCCCCGGTCGTCTTCACGAGCCGCCAGGAGCGGCTGCTGGCCCGGGCGTCCGACGGCCTCAACCCGCTTCGCCAGGCGCTGCTCCGCGGCCCGCGCGAGTAGCCCCTTGCGGCGGCGGGCGGCCCGGCCGTAAGATGCGGCGATGCTCTGCGCCTTCCTGCTGGCCCTCGCGGTCCGTGCACCATCGCAGGATCCGTCCGCGGGGGTGAAGGGCGCAGTCTCGCTCAAGGGGGACGTTCCCGAACGGAAGCGCTTCAACCCGTCGACCGACCCGGAGAAGGCGGCCTTTCCGGACGGCATCTTCCACGAACCCGTCGTGGTGGATCGTCAGATGCACATCCGGTTTGCGATGATCTATGTGAAAGGGGGGCTGGAAGGGAGAACCTTCCCCGTTCCCGCGGGAGCGAAGTCCCTCGAGGTCGAGAACTTCGAGCTGAAGCCGCGGGTGATGGGGATCATGGCGGGACAGGAACTCGTCGTCACCAACAAGGACGACTTCCTTCACGCCGTCCACTCCCTTCCTCGGGTCCCGGGAAACAAGGAGTTCTTTACGGGCCTCCCGAAGGGGACAAGCTTCAAGGCGGCGTTCGCGAAGGCGGAAGTGGCCATCAAAGTGAAGACCGAATGTCTCAAAGAATGGGATCAGGCGTGGGTGGCCGTCCTGCCTCACCCGTTCTTCGCCGTCACGGACGAGCAAGGCAGGTACGAGATCAAGGGCCTCCCGCCCGGCAAGTACACGTTCGAGGCGTGGCAGGAGAACTGCCAGCCCGCCGTCCAGGAGATCGAGCTCAAGTCCGGCGAAAGCAGGTCGGTCGATTTCTTTCTGGAAGTCCGTGTGCGGGCCCACCTTTTCATCTCGGGCCGCGTGCAGGGCGTCGGCTTTCGCGCGGGCACGGAGGAGGAGGCGAAGCGGATTGGCGGCCTGGTCGGCTGGGTGAAGAATCTCGCGGACGGAAGGGTCGAAGCGATCCTTCAAGGGCCGCGGGAAAAGGTCGAGGCCCTCGTGAAGTGGTGCCACAAGGGGCCCGCCCCGGCCGACGTCAGGGTGGTTGAGCGAACGGACGAGCCCGCCGCCGACGAGCTCAAGACCTTCGAAATCCGCTACTGATCAGGCGAGGTGCCGGCTGCAGGCATCGACGAGGAGGGCGATCTCGCGGGACTGGAGGGAGCGGAGGAAGCGGGCGAAGGGGTCATCCTTTTCCTCTGCTTCCTCGCACCAATCGACCATCCGGAAGGCGTCCCACGACGTGGATTTCTCGATCGTCGCGCGGATCTCCTTGAGATCCGCGAAGCGGCTCGAGAGGAGCTCCAGGGCCGACTTGCGGAGCGCGATGAAGTTGGGGTGATCGCCCACCTTCTGGAACCAGTACTTCGAGTTCCCGTAGTCGGGCTCGCGGCGGTGCATCACTCCGTGGAGGTAGCTCCCGGTCTGCGTGCCGATCTCCTGCGCGATCTCGTGGGCGCGGACCAGGTTGTCGTTTGCGAGATGGAGCGCGCTCTTGAGCGGCTCCGCGTCGGAGAGCAGGCGTTCGATTGTGGCGTCGAACCCGGGGTCCCAGGTCTTCCGCGGCACGAGCGGCGCGGGCTCCTTCCGCGCCGCCAGCCGCCCGAGGCACTCCCGAAGCGCCGGGTCCATCGGGTCTACTTCGACTGGCCGGCGATCCGCCGGGTGATGGACTGCCTCACGAGCGGGATCTTCGTCTTCGCCACGAGCTCGAGGGCGCGGTCCTTGTCCGCCGACACGGCCGGCTCGATGCCGTACCAGATCATGAGCGGGAGGTTCGCGTCCTCCGCGTCCTCGGCGTGGGAGACGAGGCCCTCCGCGATCGCCCACCGCTTCGCGGGCTCCAGGCGCTGGAGTGCCGAAGCGAGGAAGAGCCGCACGACCGGCGAGGGGTCGGACTTCGCCAGCGCGCCCATCTTCGCGAGCGTCTCGTCGGAGACCTTCCGGTCCTCGAGATCGAGCTGGATCGCCCAGCCGCGGACCCACGGCTCGGGGTCGGAGAGCAGGTCCTGCGTCAGCGAGTCGTTCACGCCGCCCGTGACGTGGAGCCCCCACAACGCGCGGAGGCGGCGGGCGACGTCCGGGTCCCCGCGCAGCATCTGGGCGAGCAGCACGCGCACGTCGCCGGCGAGCGCGTTCTCCGCCTCGCGCTCCTGGAGGAGGCGCAGCGCACGCCGCGCCCACCACGCGTTCCGGTGCTTGAGGAGCTCGACGAGGTCGAGGTCGCCCGCGAACGCCAGGTTCGGGTGGGCGGGCTTCACGTCGCCGAAGGTGATCTTGTAGATGCGGCCGTTGGATTGGTCGACCTTGTCGTAGTTGTGGCACTCGCCCGTGTCGGTCCAGTCGGTGACGAAGACGCCGCCATCGGGTCCGTACTGCGCGTCGAGGCCGCGGAACCACGGGTCGTTGCCCAGGAGGAAGTCCTTCTCGTGGCGCGCGACGTACCCCGATCCCCTGCGCTCGAGGGAGTCGTGGCTCATCCGGTGACCGTGGAGGTTGAGCGTGTAGAGGTGGCCCCGGTAGGCGTCGGGCCAGTTGTCGCCGAGGTAGACCATCGCGCCCACGTGGGCGTGGCCGCCGCCGGCCTGGGAGTGATTCTCGCCCGCGCGCGACTTCGTCCAGTCGCCGCCGGCCCAGTGGATGTGGTCGGCGCAGCTGGGCATGAGGCCGTAGAGGTTCGGCGCGCTCTTGTCCTCGCCGAACATCCGCTCGAAGTGGGCGCCCGGGATCGCGTGGAACACGTGCTTGATGACGCAGTTGGTGATGAAGACCTGGCCGAGGTCGTCCCAGTCGAGCCCCCACGGGTTGGTCGTCCCGTGCGCGAACGGCTCGAAGACGCGGCGGAGGGGATGGTAGCGCCAGACGCCGCAGTTCATCGGGACGCGCTGATCGTCGGGCGTGCCCGGCTTCCCGACGCGAGAGTTGGACAGGATGCCGTTGCAGGCGTAGAGCCACCCGTCGGGCCCCCACGTCAGCTTGCTGAAGACGTTGTGCTTCGCCTTCATGTCCCATCCGTCGAGGAGCACCTGCGCGGGGCCGTCGGGCTTGTCGTCCTGGTTCTTGTCGGGGATGAAGATGAAATTAGGGAGCGAGCAGAGCCACACGCCGCCGAACCCGATCGCGATCGCCGAGATGTTCGAGAGATTTTCCAGGAAGACTTTCTTCGTTTTGAAATGGCCGGTCGCGTCGGGATCGTCGAAGATGACGATCCGGTCCCTGCCCTCCTGGCCGGGCGGGAGCCACCTCGGGTAGGAGAAATTCTCGACCACCCAAAGACGCCCGCGATCGTCGAAGGCGAAGGCCATGGGTTGGACGACATCGGGCTCGCCCGCGAAGAGCGTCACCTTGAATCCCTCGGGCACGGTCATGCGCTTGGGGGCTTCGTCCGGCGGGACCGGGGAGTCCTGGGGGACCCGGGCGGCGATGCAGAGCGTGGCCACGATCGCGGCGAGACAAGCGACGCGCATACTTCGATCCTCCAGCCTGCCCATGAGATTCCCACCTCCGATCGTCCTTGTCACGTGTTTTTGGACCTCCGGGATCGGGGAGTTTGTGTTCATAAGATATTGTGTTGCAGTTGGTTATGATCGGGCTGTCCCATGCCGTTTTCTGTCACGTCGGGAGGCTCCCACGGCGTGAGTATTGAGTCCATAATAGGGGTACCTTATGAAGCGTGTACTAATTCTATCCCTGGTCGTGGCGTGCGGCCTTCCGGCCGTGGCTCAACAGCAGCCCGGCGGTGCGGCACCCGCGGGCCCCATCTTCGTGGACCAGTCGAAGATCGACAAGGCGATCCGGGACGGCATCACGTACCTGATGTCCAACAACGGCTCGCACACGGCGCAGTTCGACCACGCGAAGCGCAAGATGCAGCACACGGAGCTCGTGCTCTGGACGTACGTGCATGCCGACGTGAAGGAGTCTGACGCGAACTTCCAGGCGCTGCTCAAGGACATGCTGGGGCGGCAGCTGGAGGCGACGTACTGCGTGGCGCTCCAG
>JBGPCZ010000136.1:0-17330 GCA_041482015.1 Planctomycetota bacterium
GCGGGGCCCGACTTCACGAGGTTCCCGTTCAGGTAGATCGAGATCGTCCCCTGGGCGTAGTCGACGACGCCCGCCACGTGATACCAAGTCCCCGGCACCAAGCTCGTGTCGGCGACCACGTTCTTCTGGGTTTCGGTCTCGGTCGAGCGGCCGCCGAGGAAGATATCCCCACCGGTACCGTCCCCCTGGAGCGAGAGCGCCAGGCGCGACGTGTCGGTCGGGCTTCCACTGTTGACCGAAATTGAGACGAGCTCCCGGAAGGCCCCCGGCGGGATGGTCGATCCCGGACGGACCCACGTCGAGACCGTCGCTGCGTTCACGTTCCGGAGGAGAGGGAGGTTCGAGCCCAGGTCGACGGACTGGTTCGTCCCATTGAAGTGGAGCGCGCCTCCCATGACCCCCGTCGTCCACGTCGGGGTGTTCCGGAGCGTCCCCGTTAGCGCATTTTCGGACGAGTCCCCGGCACTCGTGCCGGCCCCCTCGTCGAGCGACCAGCGCCCCTGGAGCTGGTCGGCCAAGGCGAGCGCCTGGATCTCCGAAGCGGCCAGGGCCCGGCGGTAGACCCGGACCTCGTCCATGAGTCCCTTATAGAAGTTGGAGTCGCCCATGTCCTGGGCGCCCAGCGCCAGGCTCTTCGACGGCGTGTTCGATGTCGCCGCCGCGGCGAACCCGGCCGCGGCGTTCGTCGCCACGAGGTTTCCGTTCAAATAGAGCTTGATCGTATTGCCGGCGAAATCGTAGACGCCCGCCACGTGATACCACGTGCCCACCGCGAGATTGGTGTTGGCCGACAGGGTCTTCTGGGTCTCCGTATCGGTCGCGCGGGCGCCGGCATAGAGGTCCCCCGCCGTGCCGTCGCCCTGGAGCGAGAGGGCCACGCGCGAGTTGTTCGTCGGCGTACTCGAAGCGACCGAGATCGAGACGAGTTCCCGGAACGAGCCCGACGGAATGGTAGATCCCGGTTTGATCCAGAGGGAGACGGTCGCGGCCGGGACGTTGCTGATCAGGTTGACGTTCGTCCCGAGGTTGACGTAGTCGTTCACCCCGTCGAAGGAGAGGCCGCTCCCGATCCGGCCGGTCGTCCAGGCCGTGCCGTTGGTCAGCGTCCCGTTGAATCCATTTCCGGAGGAATCGGCGGCGGTGGTGCCGCTTCCTTCCGAGAAGTGCCATTCGGCCGCGAGCCCCGTGGGAGCCGCGGGCGCGAGGGGCGCGGCATGGCCGAGCGCGGCCACGGTGGCCAGGGTGACGATGATTCCGATGCGCTTCATGGGTGTTTCTCCAAGGTGTCCGGGTCTCCGTCTTCGACGCGATCCTCAACCGATGTCCGTACAGAGGTGCACGTCCATGGAGCCCGGACCCGGGGTCCAATCGCGTGAGGAACACTTCCGCGAGCCGACACATGCATAGCGATGCCCTAACCGCACCTGGTTACGACATGCCCCGGTCGCGGGCCCATCCGGGCTCGAGGGATGACTTCAGGGATGAATATGCGCAACGGTCGGGAATTTCTCAAGGTAAAAGAGACTCCGGCCCAGGATTTACAAACGACGGTCGCGGAGAGGGCGGGTAATACATTCAAACGGGAGTTGTTAGGCCGGCGCGCGGCGGCCGCGGGGCTCGCGTCGCGGTGATAGAATAATCCCCACATGGCGGACTCCTCGTCGCTGGAGTCGGACATCCTCTTCGGGCGCCTCGTCGTCGAGCAGGGGCTGGCGACGGCCGCGCAGGTCGAGGAGTGCCTCTCCGCGCTCAAGAAACTCGCGGCCGGGGGCGCCGCCCCGCTCCCCCGTCTCGCCGACCTGCTGACGCGCAAGGGCTACCTTTCGACGAGCCAGGTCGAGGCCACGCTCCACGCCTCGCGGCAGACACCCTCTTCGCGGGTCTCGACGTCGTCGCGGCAAGCGCCGCTCCCGCCCGAGGTCGAGGAGGCCGCGAAGGAGGTGGCGAACACCGCCGGGAAGTATGTCCGCGTGAAGCGGCTCGGGACGGGCGGGATGGGCGAAGTCTGGCGCGCGTGGGACCGCGAGCTCCGCCGGTGGGTGGCGCTCAAGTTTCTGCGCGGCGAGGACCCGGGCGAGGTGGCCCGCTTCGAGCGCGAGGCGCAGACGGCGGCGAAGCTCTCCCACCCGAACATCGCCGCGGTCTACGAGGTCGGCCACGGCGAGCGGCCGTACATCGCGATGCAGCTCGTCGAGGGGCAGACCCTCGTGACCTTCCCCCGCGACGACCGGAAGGTCCTCGTCGACCTGCTTCGCGACGCCGCGCTCGCGGTCCAGTACGCCCACGAGCGCGGCATCGTCCACCGCGACCTGAAGCCCGCGAACCTCATGGTCGAGGGGAGCCGCGTCACCGTCCTGGACTTCGGCCTTGCGAAACAGTCGTCGGTCGACTCCTCGCTGTCGATCGCGGGCTCCGTGATGGGGACGCCGGCGTACATGCCGCCCGAGCAGGCGCGGGGGGAGCTATCGAAGGTCGACGCGCGGAGCGACGTCTACTCGCTCGGCGCCACGCTCTATGAGCTGCTCGCGGACCGGCCGCCGTTCGCCGACCGCGAGGTCTACGCGATCCTCCGGCGCGTCGTCGAGGAGGATCCGCTCCCGCTCCGGAAGGCGAATCCGCGCATCGACCCCGAGCTCGAGACGATCGTGATGAAGTGCTTGGAGAAGGACCCCGTGCAGCGCTACGCGACGGCGCGGGAGTTCGCCGACGATCTCGACCGCTGGCGGTCGGGGGAGCCGATCCAGGCCCACCCGCCCTCGACGGCGTACCGGCTGCGCAAGTACGTCGCGAAACGGCGGGGGGTCCTGCTTCCCACCGCGGCGGCGATCCTGCTGGGCGCGGCCTTCGGCGCCTGGGCGATCGCGGGCGCGGCGGGGAAATCGCGCAAAATACGGGACGGCCTGGCCTCGGGCGCGCGGGAGGAGAAGGCGATGGATCTCTCCCGCGCGCGCGATGCCTACAAGAGCGTGCTCGATCTCGAGGAACACGCGGAGGCCCGTGCCGGATTCGAGCGCGCGGACTCCGCGCTGAAGGGGATCGCGGCGCGCAAGGAGCGCGACCGGATCGCGACCGACGAGGCGATCAAGCTGATCGAGCAGGGCCGCCCGGCGCTCGACCAGGCGGCGCGGTACCTCTACAACCGGGATGCGGTCTACGAGGAGCTGGTGCGTCGCGTCGAGCAGGGCCAGGGGCTGATCGAGAAGGCGATCCAGAAGGCGCCGGGCCTGCCGTCGGCGCAGTACTTGCTGGGGCGTGCCTGGGAGCTGCGGGGCTGGGACGACCAGGCCGAAGCTTGCCTTCGGAAGGCGATCGCACTCGACCCCGCGTTCGGTCCGGCGCACCACCAGCTTGGGCGGCTGCTCCTGGCGAGATCCCTCGGGCTCCGCTACGCGCCCGTGCAGCACGCGTTCGACGTCCGTCGCGCGACGGCCGAGCGGGTGGCGGCCGAGGCGGTGAAGGAGTTCGAGGCTTCGAAGGGTCGGTCCGTGTTCGACGACGCGCTCCAGGCCGAGATCGCCGAGACCATGCTGGCGTACGGTCGGAGGGACTACGACGCCGTCCGGCGGCTGGCGAGGGAGGGGATCCGGAAGCACGGCACCACGGAAGGGGCCGAGGAGTTCCACCTCCTCCTGGGGCTGACGCTGCCCGACGCCGAGCAGGTAAAGGAGTGCGACGAGGCGCTGGCGATCCGCCCGAAGCACGCGATGGCGCTCTTCTGCCGGGGCTCCGCGCGGGGGAACGATCCGGCCGCGCCAGCGATCGCCGACTACACCGAGGCGCTCAAGATCAACCCGCGGCTGGTCGCGGCCTGGGTCAACCGGGGCATCCTCCGTCACGACGAGGGGGACCCGGCGGGGGCGGTCTCGGACCTGACGGAAGCGCTGAAGGTGGATCCGCTCGAGGCGTCCGCCCTTTCGTGCCGGGCGTCGGCGAGGCTGGACCTGGACGACATCGCCGGCGCGATCGCGGACTGCGACGAGGCGCTCCGGATCGATCCGAAGTTCGTGCCCGCGTTCGTCACGCGGGGCAGCGCGCGTCACGAGAAGAAGGACGGGAAGGGGGCGATGGCGGATTTCGAGGCGGCGCTCTCGATCGAGCCGGACAACGCGGAGGCGCTGAACAACCGGGCGCTCGCGCGGCAGGCGCAAGGGAATGCGGACGGGGCGTTTGCGGACGTGGAGGCGGCCCTCAAGGTCGACCCGAGGAGCGTCGAGGCGTGGACCAATCGCGGCTTCCTCAAGCAGTCGCGGGGCGATCTCGACGGCGCGCTCGCCGACCACGAGGAGGCGATCCGGCTCAACCCGCGCAATTCCCACGTGTACGTGAATCGCGGCGCGGCGTGGGTCGAGAAGGGGGAGTTCCAGAAGGGGATCGCCGATTACGATCGGGCGCTGAAGCTGAACTCCCGTGACACGGAGGCCTGGCACAACCGTGGGCTGGCGAAGCAGCTGACCGGGGACGCGGACGGCGCGATCGCCGACAGCTCCGAGGCGATCCGGCGGAAGCCCGATCACGCGGAGGCGTTCTTCAACCGCGGAAACGCGTATGAGTCCAAGCAGCAGGCCGCGAAGGCGCTGGCGGACTACGATGAATCGATCCGGCTGAACCCGAAGTACCCGGAGGTCTACGTGAACCGCGCGTCGATCAAGGCGCAACGTCTCGATCTCGACGGTGCGATCGCCGACGTGACGAAGGCCCTCGAGGTGGCGCCGGTGGACTGGGGGAGCCGGAAGGATGTGGAGGCCCTCCTGGCGCAACTCAAGAAGGTGAAGGGCCGCTGATCCCCCCTTGGCGGCGGCGGGTCCGCGGCCCTATAATGTCGCTCCTATGGGCCGATTCGTCCTTCTCATCGTGGCGCTGGCGGTGATCCTCGTTCTGGCCATGCGCGCGGCCGGTCGCGGCAAGGGCGATTCGCCAAAATAATTTCCCGCGGATTCCCCCGATTTCTTAATCACTCGCACTCCGGGCCGCCATCCCACTCTTATAAGGCGCCGGGGAGAGGTTCCCCGGGGCCGCACAAAAGAGGAGGCCACGATGAAGATTGAATGGATCCGCAGCCTGTTCCTCGGAGCCGCGGTGTCGCTCGGCGCCGGCGCCGTCGCGTCCGCCCAGGAAGGCGATCGCAAGGAGGACCGGAAGGACGTCCGCGAGGACAAGCGCGACCTCCACCAGGACAAGAAGGACGTGAAGGAGGATCGCAAGGACCTCCACAAGGACGAGAAGGATGAGCGCAAGGATCGCAAGGACATCCGGGAAGACCGGAAGGAACTCCGGGAGGACCTGAAGGAAGGCGACAAGGAAGGCGTGAAGAAGGATCTCGCCGATCTCAAGGAAGACCGGAAGGACCTCCGCAAGGACGAGAAGGACGAGCACAAGGACCGGAAGGATCTCCGCGAAGACAAGAAGGACGCCGGCCAGGACCATCGGGAGCTCGGTCGCTACCGCGAAGATCGGCGTGAGGATCTGCGCGAGGACAAGCGTGAGGATCACCGCGAGGACCGGCGCGAAGAGTCCCGCGAGCACCGGGCCCGCGGGAGGCACCGCAGCTAGGTCGCGAACGTATCCACCGAACGATCGCATCGGTCACCGCCGGAGCGGGATGCCGCCCGGCGAGTGACCGATGCCTTTTTTCCACCGGGTGACCTCATGCAGCTCTGGCTCCGGACGTGCATGGCCGTCGCGTTCACCGTTGTGGTAGCCGCGGAGGCGGCGGCGCAGGAGAAGGCCCGGCCCCGCCCGCTGTACGAGGGGCTTTACGTCGAGTCCGATCCCGAGTTCGAGACCGGAAAGTACGGCACGAAGTTCCGGTCCTCCTACCTGACGGTCCCCGTGACGATCGGCTACGATCGCGACGGGTTCATCGGGGACGTGGAGGTGCCGTGGATCTGGCAGCGCACCCACGGGAACACCGTCCTGATCGCGGGCCGTCCCACGCGGGTCTCCAAGTCGGGGTCCGCGAAGTTCACCACGGAATCGGGACTCGGGGACGTCGTCGCGGGCGCGGGCTACGCCCTCTTCGAGAAGCACGACGGCCTCCCGTCGCTGGTCCTTCGTGGCGAGGTGAAAATTCCAACCGCGGACGACGAACGCGGGCTCGGCACGGGATCCTATGACGAGACGTTCCTCGTCTCCTCGGGCATCAACTTTCTGGACTCGTTCAAGGCCTCGGTCAAAGCGGGGTACAGTCACATCGGCCAGCCCGAGGACATCCCCTCCGGGGTGACGGAATACCGGGACATCGCGCTCTATGGCGCGGGGCTCGCCTACGCCTTCAATCGGGACAACGAGGCCTGGCTCCGGTTCGAGGGGAGCACCGCGGTGGTCGCCCACACGCCCACGTTCGCGCTCCTGTCGTTCGAGTTCGACCATTGGTTCCCGGATTCCAGCCAGGTCTTCGCGTCGCTGGGATTCGGCCTCACGAAGGCCTCCCCGGGCCTCGCGCTGGAACTCGGGTACCGCTTCCTCTTCTAAGCCGCCCCGCCGCGCGGGAAGGCCTGCTACAATCCTGACAGTGACCACGGACCGCCAGTTCCCGACCACCATCTGGGAGGGCATCAGCTCGGCGCGGAAGGGCGACGCGCGCGAGCTTGACCTGCTGCTCGGCCGCTACCGCGCGCCCATCACCGGGTTTCTCCGCTGGAAGGGATCCACGGAGCACGAGGCCGAGGACCTGGCCCAGGAGGTCCTGCTGAGGGTCTCGCAGCCCGGCTTTCTCCAGAAGGTCGATCCCTCCAAGGGCCGGTTCCGCTCCCTCCTCCTCGCGGTGACGCGCCACGTGATCTCGGAGCACGCGCGCCACGAGAACGCCGAGCGGCGCGGCGGCAGCGCGCGCGTGCTGCACGAGAGCGAGATGGCGGAGACGACGGCGAATCTCTACGAGCAGGCGGCCGCCCCGTCGGCGGACGACTCGGTCTTCGACCAGCTTTGGGTGAGCGAGCTCGTCGCGCGTGCCCTTCACGGGCTCGAAGAGGACGCGAACGCCCGATCCACGCCCGTCGCCGCGGCGTTCCGACTCAAGTACCTCGAGGGGCTCACGCAGGAGCAGGTGGCCGAGCGGCTCGGCTGCACCGTGTTCAACGCGAAGAACTACGTCTACTACGGCAAGCTCAAGTTCAAGCAGAAGCTCCTGGAGTCCATCAAGGCCTACTGCACCACGCCGGAGGAGTTCGATCTCGAGGTGCGCCGCCTCGCGCCGTACTGGAAGGGCGACGACGCGTGACGGGGACGTGCCCCTTCTGCGGGCGGCGGGACGCGGACCTGGTCGGCGCCGACGACGTGACCTTCTGCTCGACGTGCGCCGCGCTGGTCGACGTCCCCGCCGCGCTCCGTCACCTTCCGGACAAGAGCGGCTCGATGCCCGCGCGCCTGGGGAAATACGAGGTCGTGCGCGAGGTGGGAAAGGGAGGGACGGGCACCGTCTACGAGGCGCGCGATCCGGACCTCCACCGGCGCGTGGCGCTCAAGGTGCTCGACGAGAAGGGCGTCGAGGCCCCGCAGCTCCAGCGATTTCTCCGCGAGGCGCGCGTGCTGGCACGGGTCCGCCACCCGAACGTCGTCGAGATCCACGAGCTGGGACGGGAGGGCGGCGCGACGTTCATCGCGATGGATTTCGTCGAAGGCGTGCCGTTCCCCGGAACGCAGGACCGGGGCGAGGCGCTGCGCCGGCTCGTCGCCGTGGCGCGGGCGCTGGAGCACGTCCACGGGCAGGGGATCGTCCACCGCGACCTCAAGCCGTCGAACATCCTCGTCGACCGCGGCGGCCGGCCCGTGATCATGGACTTCGGGATCGCGCGCGACGAGGAGGCGTCCGTCGCGATGACCGGGACGGGGGCCGTGATCGGCACGCCGGGCTACATGGCGCCCGAGCAGGTGACCGGCGGGACCCGCGAGGCCGACGCGCGCGCCGACGTCTACGCACTTGGCGTCCTTCTCTTCGAGGTCTTGACGGGGCAGCTTCCGTACAAGATCGGCGGGGTGCGGGAGTACGCCGAGGTGCTTCGCCGCGGGCGGGTCCCCGGTCCGCTCGAGGTGCGCGCGGACGTGCCGGCCGGGCTCGACGCGGTCTGCCGCAAGGCGCTCTCGATCAAGCCCTCCGACCGGCACGCGGGCGCCGGAGAATTCGCCGCGGCGCTCGAGGGGGCGATGGAGGCGAAGGCCTCGTTGCGCCGCCGCCTGCTCCTTTGGGGATCGGCCGCCGCTGCCGTCGTCCTCCTCCTCGTGACCGTGGCGGCGTGGCCGTCGCGGGCCCCTGGCCCGGCGGCGGAGACGGCGCTGATCGAGGAGGCGTCCCGCCGGTCGACGCGCGTGATGAACGGCGCGATGGCGTTCGAGAGCGCGCTGCCGGAGCTCCTGGAGTGCGAAAAGCTCCTCCGGCGCGCGGGCGACCCCGGCGCGTTGGCGTTGGGGAGGCTGCTCGCCGAGTTGGGACGGCACGGCGAAGCGGCGGCCGCGCTGGACCCGGTCCTGGCGCGCGATCCCGGGAATCTCGAAGCGCTGATGGCCAGGGGCGGGGGGATTGTGACGGAGCAGCTCGAGATCCAGTTCGACCGGAGGGTGTTTCCTCACGTGGCCCGCGCCCTCGCGGATCGGCTGTCGTTGCGGGAAGGATCCGGGATGGAGTCGCTTGCGAAGCGCGTCACCGGTGTCTCCGGGGCGCTCGCCCGGGCGTATGGCGCCATCGCGCGGGGCGAGTGGGAGGGCGCGCGGCGCGCGCTCGATGCCGTCGCGGGCGCCCGGGTTTCCGCCCGGGTCCGCGACGAAGCGCAGTTTCTCCACGCGGCGGTCGCCTCGCTCGCGGATGAGACCCGCGGCGCGATGGCCGGCCTCGCGAGGACCGAGGAGGAGTCGGCGTTCAGCGTGGGGGAGCGCGAGGCGTGGATCATGCTGCTCCGGCATGCCGACCGGAAGAGCCCGCGGGCGCACCTCGGGGGAGGCCTCTCGTCGCGCACGCGCGTGCACGCGGCGATCCTCCGGGTCGAATCCTCGGTCGGGGAGTCCAAGGGGGACCGGTCGAAGGCGCTCGAATCGCTCGCTCACGCGGTCGCGGCGTCGCCCGGCTACCTCCAGGCGAGGCTCGCGCGGGCGCGGTTGCTCAGGGAATCGGGTGATCGCGACGGCGCCGCGAGGGAAATCGAGGAGGTCGCGCGACGGGCCGCGGCGATGGGGCTGCGCGCCGAGGCGCTGAAGGAGATTCGATCGTGAGGAGGCGTCAGCGCTCGCGCTCGGCGAGCTTCGCGTAGAGGACCTTGAGGCGCGGCCCGACCCCGGCATTCGACCGATCCACGCCCCGCGCCTCCCAGAGGGCCGCGACCGCGTCCTCGAGGCGGCCCTGCAGCGTGTAAAGGTCGGCGAGGCGGATCCAGGAGGGGGCGCGGTCCTTCACGTGGACGAGCGCGCGCTCGAGGTGGAGCGTCGCGACCTTGATGTCCCCCCTCTTCTCGCGCGCCTCCGAGCTTGAGAGGAGCGCGGCGACGTCGTCCGGGTCGGCCGCGAGGGCGAGGTCGAGCTCGGCGATCGCGCCCTCGGTCTCGCCCCTCCTGAGGAGGATGCGTGCGAGGCCCGAGTGGCCGGCCCCGTGGCCCGGCTCGAGGGCGACCGACTCGCCGTACGCGCGGAGCGCCACGTCGAGGTCCCCTTTGCGCTCGAAGTACGCGCCGAGGCTCGACTTCGGGAAGCCGCTGTGCGGGTCGGCCTCCGCGGCGCGGTCGAGGAGGGCGAGCGCCTCCTCGTCCTTCGTCTCCTCCATGCGGATCGCGGCGAGGCCGACCAGCGCGCGCGCGTTGTCGGGGGCGAGGCGGAGGACCTCCTGGTACTCGCGGGCGGCCTCCTCGAGCTTCCCCTGGTCGTGGAAGCAGACGCCGAGGTTGTAGCGGGCGCGGGCATGTTTGGGCTCGTCCTCGAGGGCCATGCGGTACTCGCGGATGGCGTCCGCGAGGCGCCCCTGGTCGTAGTATTCCACCCCCCGGTTGTAGTGCGAATCCAAAGGGGAGTACGAGCCGCAGCCAAGAAGAGAGTAAATCAAGAAAACCACGGAGACACAGAGGCACAGAGAAAGATACCCTTTGGAATTCCCCCCCAGGGGGAGGGGGGACGGACAAGGAACTTCTTCTCCGTGTCTCCGTGACTCTGTGGTTATCTTCTCTTTCACTTCGGGTCTTCCTTGTCGTAGCGGCGGGCGCGGCCCTTGAGGCGGAGGTCGGTCTCGTCGCCATGCCGGCGCTCCTCGGGCGTCTCCGGGGCGCCGAAGAGAAGGACCGACGGGTTCGCGCGCACGCGCTTGGCCGCGAGCTCCAGGTGGTACGCCGTGTCGCGCAGCCCGCGGATCGTCTCGTAGAGGTTCGAGTTGTTCTGGAGGACGACGGCGTCGGCATCGCGGAGGAGCTGGTCGAGGCCGTCGGCGGTCTTCGTGAGCTTCGCGGTGAGCTCGTCGATGCCCTTCGCCAGCTTTGACGAGAGCTCCTCGGCGTTCTTGAGGGTCGAGGCGAGCGGCGCCCGCGTGTCGCGGACCGCCGCCTGCACCTCGTCGAGCACCTTCTGGGTCTTCTCGCCGGTCTGGGAGGCGACGTCGCCGAACTTCTTCACCTGGACGTCCATCGTGGCGAGCAGCGTCTTCGCCTCGGACAGGATCTCGGCGATGTTCTTCTGGTTCTCCGGTCCGCCCAGGATCGCGTCGAGGTGGTCGAGGATGCGGTCGATCTTCACGATCGGGCGCTCGATCGCGGCGGCGAGGTCGGTGATCGAGGGCGGGACGACCCCGCGGAGCTCCGCGTTGGGCGGGACGCGTTTCGCGGCGGGCGTGCCGGGCGAGATCTCCATGTACTTCGTCCCCAGCAGGCCGTCCTGCTTGAGGATGAGGATCGAGTCCTCCTTCACCACGATATCCCGCTCGACCTCGAGGGTGATCTTCACCAGGCCGAAGCGCTCCGGGGAGACCTCGACCGCGCGGATCTCCCCCACGCGGAAGCCGCCGAAGGTCACGGGGTCGTGCGCCTTGAGGAACCGGGCGTCGGTGACGTAGGAGGAGTAGAAGGTCGTCGTCTGGAGCCGCTGGCGGAAATTGCCCACCGAGAAGATGAGGATGCCGAGCACGACGACGGCGAGCACCACGAAGATACCCGACCGGACCTCGGAGCCCTTCACGGCCATAGGCGGTCCCTAGAGATTCAGAAGGTCGTTGTAGTATTCCAGGTCCGAGCTCCGGATCTCCAGCGGTCCCGTCGCGCTGCCGGTGATGAACTGCCGCACGAACGGGTCCTCGTTCTGGAGGATCTCCTTCATGGTCCCCTGCGCGGCGATCCGTCCGCGGTGGAGGAGCACGATCTGGTCGGCGATCTCGAAGGCGCTCTGGATGTCGTGGGTGATGACGACGTTCGTCAGTCCCATCTTGTTTTTCAGGTCGTTGATCAGGTCGCTGATCACCGCGGTCGCGACCGGGTCGAGGCCGCTCGAGGGCTCGTCGTAGAAGACGATGAGCGGGTCGAGCGCGATCGCGCGGGCGAGCGACGCGCGCTTCCGCATCCCGCCGGAGATCTGCGACGGGAGCTTCGCCTCCGCGTTCCGGAGCCCCACGAGTTCCAGCTTCATCTTGACCATGATGTCAATCGTCTCTTCCGGGAGCTTCGTGTGATAGCGGATGGGGAGCGCCACGTTCTCCGCGACCGTCAGGGAATTCAGAAGGGCGCCGTCCTGGAAGAGGACGCCGAATTTCCGGCGCGAGGCCTCGACGTCGTCCTCGCCGGCCTTCACAAGGTCGACGCCGTCGATGAGCACCTCGCCGGAGTCGGCCTGGAGCGCGGAGATCATGATCTTCAGGAGCGTCGACTTGCCTCCGCCCGAGGCGCCGAGGATCACGAAGTTCGTGCCGCGCTCGACGGAGAACGTCACGTCCTCGAGCGCGACCTGGCTCCCGAAGGCCTTCCGGACGTGCCGGAGCTCGATGAGGGCGCTCACGACAGGTTCCTCTGGAGCGCGGTGAAGAGGCCGTCCACGATGATGACGAGGACGAGCGAGGTGACGACGGAGACCATCGTGTTTCGCGCGAGGCCCTCGGGGCCGCCCTCGACCCGGAACGCCATGTGGCAGGAGACGATGCAGATCACGATGGCGAAGAGGAAGGACTTGGCCACGCCGCTGAGGATGTCCGGCACGGCGAGGAAGCTGATCGAGTCGTCGACGTAGCCCCAGGGGTCGAGGTCGTACGTCGTCCCCATGAGGCAGCCGCCGGCCATGCCGAGCACGTTGGCGAAGATCGTCAGGCAGGGGAGCATGACGAGGATCGCGATGAACCGCGGCGCGACGAGGTAGCCCACGGGGTTGATCGACATGGTGCGGAGCGCGAGGACCTCCTCGGAGATCTGCATCGTGCCGAGGCCCGCGGTGAACGCCGCGCCGACGCGGGCGACGAGGACGATCGCCGTCATGAGCGGCCCGAGCTCCCGCGTGAAGGAGACGGCGACGAGCCCGGAGACCTGCCGCACCTGTCCGTACTTCTCGAGGATGTACCCCGTCTGGAGGACGAGGATGACGCCGATCAGGAACGAGACGAGCGCGACGATGCCGAAGGACTTGTTGCCGATCGCCTCCATGAGGGGGAAGACGGAGCGGCGGTACTCGGTCTTCTCGCGGAACGGGCCGACGAAAACCCAGTAGAGCGTGCGGCGGAAGAGGTGGAACATGCCGCCCGCGTGCGAGAAGAAATGCGTCAGCGTGCGCGCGAGGCGGGAGAGCATGGGTTCGGAGGTATTCTAACCCATCACTTGATGGGGGGGATGTAGTTGTTGCCCGAGACCTGGAAGAGCTTGTCGACGCGGGCCATCTCGAGGACCGCCTGCGCGGCGTTGCTGACCTCCTGGAGGGAGAGGATGATCTTTTCCTTCCGGGCCCACTGGATGCCCTCGACGAGGACCGCGACGCCCGCGCTGTCCATCCGGGTGACCGCGGACAGGTTGAGGATGATCACCTGGGGTTTCAGGGCGAGGGCGGACTGGAGCTTTTCGCGAAGCTTGGGCGCGGTGTTCATGTCCACCTCGCCCTTCACGTCGATCTTCTTGGTCTTGATGTTGAAGGAGGAGGAGCCGAACTCCATCTTCGCTTCCGGTTCTTTCTTGGCCATGGCGGGGTGATTATACCTTCAATCCGCCTTCAGCCCGCATTCGGGGCAGAACTTGGCGCCCGCTTTCATCTCCGCGTTGCAGCCCTTGCACTGGGACTTCACGGCGAGGGGCCCGCCGCACTCGGGGCAGAACTTGCCGCCCTGGACCTGCGCGTTGCACTGGGGGCAGCGGAGCTGGATGTTGGCGGCGACGTTGATGTCCTTCGTGTAGTCGACCTGCTTCGCCTTCTCGATGACCTGCTGCTTGGCGGCCTGGGCCTGCGCGGCGGCCGCCTCTTCCGCGAGGTCCGGGGCGCACTCCTCGCAGAGGCCCTTCGTCGCGTTCCAGCAGGTGTCGGGGCAGACCCACTTGCCGCAGCGGCTGCACTTCTTGAAACGGACCTTGCCCTCCTCGACGGCCTTCCTCATCGCGGCGTCGTGGGCCGGGCCCCCGATCGCGCGCCGGACTTCGTACTCGCTGCTCGCCGCGCGGCCGAGGACGCCGCCGAAGAAGCTTCCCGCGGCGCGCAGCATTCCCCCCGCCATGCCGGTCACGGAGGTCTGGAATTCCGAGAGCCACCCGCCTCCGCACTTGTCGCAGAAGAACTTGAATTGGTAGCCGTGGTCGGTGGAGAGGTCCTGGTGATTCTTGACGAATTCGATGAGCGCCATTCGGCCTCCGACGAAGGTCCGCCCAGCGTAGTCGCGCGTCCCGGTCAAGTCAAGGCGTGCTATGCTTGACCGGGAAGGGGGGATGCGATGGATACGGACAAGACCGCCGCGGGGATGATGGAAGGGGACGTGGTCTCGATCCCGATCGGGGACACGGTGCAGGGGGCGATCGAGCTCCTCCGCCACGCCCCCCGCCAGGCCCTGCATTATCTCTACGTGACCGACGCGGAGCGCCGCCTGGCGGGCGTGCTCGGGATGCGCGACCTGCTGCTCGCGGAACCGGGCGATCCGGTCGAGCCGCTGGTCCGCCGCGGGGTGACGACGGTGCGGCCGGAGACCGCGAGCGAGGAGGTCGCCGCGGTGATGCAGAAGTCGAGGTACCTGGCGCTCCCGGTGGTCGACGGGGAAGGCCGGCTGCAGGGCGTGGTGAGGCACGACCGCGTGCTGGGGTCGGTGCAGGAGGAGGCGTTCGAGGACCTGCGCCGGATGGTGGGCGCGGGCGGCGACGAGCGGGCGCTCGCGCCGCTCTCGGACGCGGTCCGGAAACGGCTCGGGTGGCTGCTCGTCAACCTGGCGACGGCGTTCCTCGCGTCGGCGGTGATCGCGCAGTTCGAGCCGGCGCTCGCGAAAGTGGCGGCGCTTTCGGTCCTGATGACGGTCGTGGCGGGGCAGGGGGGGAACACGGGGGCGCAGACGCTGGCGGTGGTGATCCGCGGGCTGGCGGTGAAAGAGATCCTGCCGGGGACCGCGTGGCGGCTGCTGCTGAAGGAGCTGGCGGCGGGGTTCGTGAACGGGGTGGCGGTGGCGGGGGTGACGGGGGGCGTGGTTTATCTCTGGTTCGGTCAGCCGTGGCTGGCGCTCGTGATCGGGATGGCGATGGTGGTGAACATGACGGCGGCGACGCTCGCCGGGGCCGCCATCCCGTTCGCGCTGCACGCGCTGGGCCGCGACCCGGCGCAGTCGTCGTCGATCTTCATGACGACGGTGACGGACGTGGTGGGCTTCGCCTCCTTCCTGGGGTTCGCGCTGCTGTTCATGAGCAAGCTGGTGTGATTCGTCAACAGCCCGGAAAAAAGAAAGGGCCGGGGGGATCGGCTCCCGCCCGGCCCTTTCGGTCAGTCCTGGATCGCGATGCTGGATGCTTAGTGGCTGCACGCCATCTTGGCGTCCTTCTTCTTGCAGTCGGCCGTGTGCATGACCTTGTCCTTCACCGGGCTCGACGCCTTGCAGTCCGAGCAGGTGTAGGTGATGAGCGAGTTGTTGGTCTCCTTCTTCAGGGGCTTGGCGCACTTGCAGTTGCCGGGCTTCTCCTTGTCGTCCGTGCAGCAGCTCTTGCCGCAGCCGCAAATGTAGTGCTCCTTGACGCAGATCTGGACCGCGATGAGCGCGCTCTGGTCCTTCCCGCACTTTCCGTCCTTGATGTCCTTGGCATCGATCACCATCGCGCACTTCTCGCAGTACTTCGCGGGCGCCTTGGTGGTCATCGGACACGCCGCCGCCTTCGCCTGGCGCGACAGCGCCGGTCCCGCCACGAGCAGCGCCAGCGCCAGCGCGCTCACCCCAGCCACTAGTTTCCGCATAGCCATCTCCTTCTTAATTTCCGACAATATCTCCCGTACCTAACGATTCCAAGCCCAGGATGTATTCCGCATAACCGCCCCACCCCTCCTTCGAAACCGAGGATATTACGACATACCGGACGGACTGGATGGCGTAATACTTGAAGAAATCCCGTTCTCCCGATACAACGCTTCGACTGTCCATGAAGACCTTCGGCATTGTCCTGGCGCTCGCGGTGACGGCGGCGACCCTGTCTCCCCTGGCCTCGAGCCCGCCCGCGCGCATGGGCCATTCCCGTCCCGCGCCCCACCATGACTGCTGTTGCCCGAGCTGCCCCGGCCTCGGCCTCTGCCCCTGCGACCCGGGCGCCACCACCGCGTGCCTCCGCTCCTCGGATGACCTCGCCCGCGACGTGGCCTCGCCCCACGCCCTGCCGCCCCTCAAGCTGGCGTGCGAGCAAATGCGGCCGCCCCCGCGACCCGACACCGGCAGGCGATGCGACGAACCCGAGCGGTTTCCCCACTTCCCGATCTCCGAATCCCGGCTGGAAAAAGTTCCGATCTCCTTCGCGTAGGCCCTCCTTCGCCCATCCACCCTGGTGGGGCTACGGGGGGCGGGCCGCGTTCCGTCCTGCGTTCGAAGTCAAAAGGAGATCTTCCATGCGCTCTCGCTTTGCATTTGTCATCTCATTTCTCATTCTCGCCGCCTCCGTCGCCCGGGCCGATCACGGCAAGGGCGCCATCGGGGGCAAGACCGTCTCCCCCCGCACGCTCCACGAGAATGACGCGAGTCTCGAGATCGGCATGCGGTACCAGGAGGCCGAGGCCATCCCCCAGGACCGGTTCATCGAGAAGGCCCTCGAGGGCCACGATGTCCACAACGTCTCCTGGTTTTTGGAGTACTCGATGTCCGTCTCCTACGGGGTGACGGACCACCTGACCCTTTCGGCCGGCGTCCCCTATAGCGTCCTCCATAACTTCCGGTCCGGAGCGGACGATGGGACCGGCACGTTCGTCGAGGACCGGGCGAACGAGATTGCCGGCGTGGGGGATGCATCCTTCACGGCGAAGTATTCGCTGCTGGCGGATCCCGTGGAGCTGGCGATCATCGTCGGGATCAAGGCCCCGACCGGGGCGACGGACGAGAAGACCAACGCTGGAGACCTGGTCGAGCCCGACCACCAGCCGGGGTCCGGGTCGTGGGACCCGCTCGTCGGGTTTGCGTTGGGAAAATCGATGAACGAGCGGCTCTACGTCGGGGGCAGCGCGACGGCGCGGATCACGACGGAGGGGCAGCACCGCTTCCGGCCCGGCCGCTTCTTCCAGGTCTCGACCCGCGCGGAATACCAGGTCTCGGGCCTGGGATCGTACCCGCGCGTGTACGGATCCTTCGAGATCGTCGGGGACTACATCGGGCGGGACAAGCACGGGAGCGACATCAACCGCGACACCGGCGGCTTCATCCTGGAGATGGGCCCCGGCCTGAAGGCCCGGATCGACCCGCACGTCTCGTTCGGCGGCGGGATCTATTTCCCGGTCTACCAGAACCTCTTCGGCGAGCAGCACCACGAACGCTTCGAGTTCCTGATGGGCATCGTCTACGATTTTTAGGACTCTTCAAATGCGTGTCTTGGCCATGGTCTTTCTCCTGGCCGCCGGGTGCGCCGGCGCGCCGCCGAGCGGCGTCAACCTTCGCGACGGCCGCGGCTACTGTCCGATCTGCACGGACTGGCACGACGTGGCGGCGATGAAATGGCCCCTCGAGTTTCGCGGGAGGACCTACGCGTTCTGCGACGCGAATTGCCGAGCGGCGTTCCTGAAGGACCCGGAGAAATACCTGAAGGACCCGGAATTCGATCCGACGCCCTCCCGAAGAAGTCCTTGAAAAGGACCTCTCGGTGAGTACACTGGGGTCGCTCAAGTCCACGGGTGCCCGTAGCTCAACTGGATAGAGCGTCTGGCTACGAACCAGAAGGTTACAGGTTCAAGTCCTGTCGGGCATACCATCC
>JBGPCZ010000137.1:0-17268 GCA_041482015.1 Planctomycetota bacterium
ACGGCGCAGAATCGACTCGAGCCGCTTCGCTCGGACCAGGAGGATGACGAGTGGAAGTGACTCGAGCTTGAGGGGTTGCAGCGATCTAAAGAAAATGCGCGCCGTGCGCCGCTTTCGCGGCGCGGCGCGCTAAACAGTTACCATAATTCTTGTCCATAAGTGTTTTCTATTTGTCTAGACGCCGACTCTTCAGTCCACACTGGTGTCCCGAAACTTCCTTATGGCGTTGCACAATTGCTTGCGCATCCGCCATCGAGGTGGTCCACGAACTTAGAAAACCATCGCCATCAAAACATACAGCAACATATTCGTCTTGTTCGTCACGAGGCTCAAGCCACCTAGTCTTGCGCGGACCGGTATAGTCAACCCCGTAGGCTCTGAAGATGGAGAACAACTCGCGAAAGGCCTCTTCGGGAATCCAGGGCGTGTTTTCATCCAGAATCTGGTAGAGGTCGCATAGCTTTGCGGGTTCCCCGCGCAAGCTCATGTCGTCCGACTCGAATACAAGAAGCGTTCCACGAGGAAATACGGCGCCAAGCCTTTCATCTGGCGCTTCCCGGTAGTACCGTTCGACCCACCTCTCGACCTTACGAATACCTTCGGCGTCAGTAACGATGCTCTTGACCACCCGGTGCTCTTCTCCGTTCCGGTGAATGAACTCCAATAGCATCGATTGAGCGCTCTTGCGCGAGGGTGACGGACAACAATTTGACAGGTGCATGATTCCAACACCTAGGATCAGTGCGTTCAGATACTTCATTCGGGTTTCTCCATTTAGCAATACGAACTCCTGGTCGAGAGCGCTATGGATTCCGCTGGAAAACTCTACCTCTGAGTGGCCGGCGGAGGCGATTTCTACCAATCGGGCGGGAGTGTAGCGGATAAATCGAGATCGGGATTCTTCAGAAGCGCGGGGTCCAACTTGATTGCGATGGTTCCCGTGGGCTTCACACTACTTTCGCCCACTTCTTCGGCTCGGGCCAGGCGAAGGTCAAAAGGGCGGCGATGAGCGGGAGGAATCCCGCGACCAGGATCATCGGCGCGAATTTCCCCATGGCGGGGGAGTGGGTGTCGGCAAACCTTCCGATCATGGGGTGGAGCGTCGAATTCACGACCCACGTCGAGGCGCCGATCAAGCCGAGGCACTTCGACGTGTGGCCCGGGGCGATGTCCTGGATGTGCGCGTAGAACATCGCGAAGACGCCCATGATCCCCGCGCCCACGATGCAATAGAGAGGGACCATCACCATGCGGCCGGGATGGAAGACGACGGGCGTGGCGACGAGGCAGACGATCGCAGCGAGCAGGAGCACGATCTTCCGGGAGCGCTCGATGCTCGAGGAGGTCCGCGCGAAGCGGCGGGCGACGAAGCCCGTCGCGATGCTTCCCAGGTCGGCGAGGGTGAAGAAGACCATCAGGATGTCCTGCAATTGCGTGTTGGCGTCGAAGTGGAGGTCGACGTCGAGATGGCGCGGCAGCCACACCCGGTAGAAGTGCCACGCCATGTTGACGGCCATGCCGATGGCGAACGTGATCCAGAACTTCCGGAGCCCGAAGACCTCCATGAAGGGGATCGGGGGTTGGACCAGGTCGTCCTCGGGAGGGCGCTCGATCTCGCGGGCCCGCTCGCCCCGCGTGCCCCAAAGCCACAGGATGACCCAGAGGGAGCCGACGGCGCCGACGACCATGAAGAGGCCCCGCCAGCCGTGGCCGTCCTTGGCCACCATCGAGCGGACGAGGAGGGGCGTGATGACCGCGCCCAGGGCCATCCCGCTGTTGAAGATGCCGTTGCCCAGCCCCTGGGATTCGCGGGGTAGGATGCGCTTGACGACCCCGACGGCGCACGGCCAGTTGTACGCCTCGCCCGCCCCGAGGACCGCGCGGCAGAGCTGGAGCTGGAGCACGGTCTCGACGAGTCCCGTGGCGAACCCCGCGACGGACCAGACCACGAGGGCGATGGCGTAGAGCCAGCGGATACTCCACCGGTCGGCCATGAACCCCGCAAGGACCAGGAAGATCGCGTAAGGGAAGCCGAACCACATCTCGAGGGTGCCGTAGCCCTCCTCGTTGAGGTGGAACTCGTTCTTGATGAACTTGGAGGCGGAGCCCAGGGTGGACCGGTCCAGGTAGTTGACAAAGGTCGCGAGGAAGAGCAGCCAGATGACCCACCATTTCCACGGGGCGATCCGGGGTCGCGCGGCGGCGTCCATCGTCCGCAGGATGAGCCCGCACCGCGTCGCTGTCAACGGAATGTTCGCGCGGGCCTCCCTCCGGACTTATACTCGGTCCCGACGATGAGCGCTCAAGACCCTCTCCCCGGGCCACCGGCATCGTCCGAGACGCCGCTGGACGTCATCCACAGGCGACGTTGGTCGATCGTGGGGCTGCTCTTCACGGCATCGCTGATCAACTACTTCGACCGCGCCACGCTCTCGTTCGCCCTGCCCCTCATCTCCAGGGACTTCCATCTTGCGCCGACGGCGAAGGGCGCCCTCTCCTCCGCCTTCTTCTGGTCCTACGCGCTGATGCAGATCCCGATCGGGCTCTGCGCGGACCGGGTGAACCTGCGCTGGCTGTACGCGGGCGCGTTCGCGCTCTGGTCGTTCTCCCAGGGCCTGACCGGCATGGCGACGAGTCTGGGGATGCTGATCGTCTTCCGGGTGATGCTCGGGGTCGGCGAGGCGATCTACCTTCCCGGCGGAACGAAGATCGTCAGCCTGATGTTCGTTCCGTCCGAGCGCGGGTTTCCATGCGGGCTGATCGACTTTGGAACGCGGTCCGGGCTGGTGCTGGAAGGCCTCCTGGTTCCCTGGATGCTCCAGAAGCTGGGCTGGCCGAAGACCTTCATGATCGTGGGGTTCACGGCGTTTCTCTGGCTCGTCCCCTGGTTCCTGGTGGCGCCGAAGACCCTGAAGTCCCGCGCGCCGCTCCCCGCGACGATGAACGCGGCGGCCTTCCTGGCGGGTCTCCGGTCGCTGGTGGCCAACCGCAACCTGGTCGGGATCTGCCTGGGCTTCTTCTGTTTCGACTACTACTGGTACCTGCTTCTGACGTGGCTCCCGGACTACCTCGTGGAGGTCCGGCACTTCGACATCATCAAAGCGGGCTTCTTCGCGTCGCTCCCGTTCGTGGTGTTCGGGCTCTGCCAGCCGCTCGGGGGATGGATCGGCGACCGGCTGTCGAGGGCCGGCTGGAACGAGACCCGGGTGCGGAAGGGGCTGATCACGATCGCCTTTCTCACCGGGCTCTTCCTGATCCCGGCGGCGAAGGCCTCGAACCCGTACGTGGCCATCGGATTCATCATGGCGGGGTCGCTGGTCGGCCTCTCCACCGCGAACCAGATCGTGATCCTGCAGCATTGCGCGCCCCAGGACAAGATCGGGCTCTGGACGGGCGTCTACAATTTCATCGGGAACATCGCGGGGATCACGGCCCCGATCCTGACGGGATTCCTGATCGAAAAGACCGGCTCGTACACTTCGGCCTTCGTCTTCGCGGCGGTGATGGTTCCCGCGGGGGCGCTCAGCTACTGGTTCATCGTCCGCGAGCTTCCGCGGAAGGCCGCCGCGGTCATCGCCTGAGCAGGCGCGCGCACACCCGGTTGCGATCCCTCTTCGCATTCCGCTCGGAACGGGACTTGCTTGGAGAGGCGGCATGAAGCCTCTCTGGATTCTTCTGTTGTCCGGGTGCGCCCCGGCCGTCTTCACGCTGACGCCGCAGGAGGCCATGCTTCCCGATCTTGGGTCGCCGCCCTCATCGATCGGCGGTCTTCCGGGCGGGGCGCCCTCCGTGCGCGGCGTGGTCCGTCTGGAGGCGGAGCTGCCCCTGGTCCGGGTCCTCGAGTGGCGTTATTGCAAGCCTCTGATCTCGAGGACCGTCCCGTCGGAGGCCGCCGTCGTCGATGCGGAGGGCCATCTCCGCTGGGCGTTCGTCGTCGTGACGAAAGGCCTCGAGGGCCGGACCTTCGAGCAACCCCAGGAGATCGTTCCGATCTCCATCCGCGGCCACCGGTTCTGGCCGCATGTCGTCGGCGTCCGGGTGGGGCAGGAGTTCAGAATCGTGAACCTGGAGGATCACCCTCAGTTCGTTCACGCGCTCCCGTTCGACAACAAGGAATTCAATCTCGGATTGCCGGGCAAGGGCATGGATACCGTGAAACGGTTCCAGAAGCCCGAGAGGATGATTGTCATCAAGGACGACGTCCATCCCTGGATGCGGATGTGGGTCGGAGCGGTCGATCATCCGTTCTTCGCGGTGACGGGCGCGGACGGGGCGTTCGAGCTTCGCGGACTCCCGCCGGGGCGCTACACGATCGAGGTGTGGCACGAGCTCTACGTCGGCGTGAAGCGGGAGATCGAGGTCAGAGAGGGCGCGCTGCTTCGCGAGGACTTCGAACTCGACCGGATGAAGGAGTAGCCTTGCTACTTCTTCGGCGCGAGCTCGTACTCGTGGGTCTCCTTGCTCACGAGCTTGTGCTCGAGGCCGCCGGCCTCGATGCGCTTGTGCATGTCCTTCCAGATGAAGTCGAGGAAGTCGACGATCTCCTTCTGGAGCGTGTTCTCGTTGTTGTCGTCGTAGACCTTCCTCTCCTTGGCGAACTGCTGGCTGTAGATCTTGTGCGTCGAGAGGTACTGCTTGCTGATGTCCGCCTTGAAGGCGTCGGAGACCTTGCGCGTGCCCTTCAGCGCCGCCTCGAGCTGGCCGGTCTGGGCCCACACCTGGATCAGGCTCCGGTGGGCGACGAGCTTGAGGGCCGGGATGTTCGCGTCGAGCTCCTGGTCGCCGACCTTGAGTCCGCCCTCGCGGACCGCGACGATCGTCGTGGCGTAGTCGAGGCAGCTCTTCACCTCGTCCTCGCTTGCGAGCGAGAAGAGGTCGCCCACGAGGATGACGCCCGACTTCTTCCCGTTCCCGGCGATCGCGTTCTCGGAGTAGACGGGGAGGATGCGGAGGGAGGGGTTCTCGAGGAGGGCGATGACGGGCTTCGACTCCTTCTCGAAGAAGAACGCGCGGCCGTCGACCTTCCAGAGCGCCGCGAGCTCCGTCTTTGCCGCCGCGGCCTGCGTTTCGTCGGCCATGAAGAAGATGCCCTTGACGTCGCCCTTCAGCTTCGCCGTGAGCTGCTCGACGTACGCCTTGCGCTTGGTGGCGTCTTTCTTCGCCTCGTCGAAGGCGGCGTCCTTCGGCGACAGGGCCAGGATTCCCGCGAGCAGCGTGACGAGCATGATTCCTCCTTGAAGGTCGACCAAGTATAGCGACGCGCCCCGGGCGGCGCAAATGTCTCTCATCCCATCCCCACGACGCCCGCCCGCCCGGGGTTCCAACTGTTAAGTGTCGAATCCGATTGGTCACTTAACACTTCTTTCATGGAAGAAACGTATATTCAATAGTAAAATAGCCGACCGACCATGGGACAGCCGCTCGCGAACGTCTACCCGGTGCCGGCCCTCGAGAAGGGGCTCGACATCCTCGAGCTCCTCTCGGGGCGGAAGGAGCCGCCGTCGCTGGCCGAGCTCGCGCGGACGCTCGGCCGGTCGAGCAGCGAGCTCTTCCGGATGCTGAACTGCCTCGAGCGTCGCGGGTTCGTCCTCAAGGAGCCGGCCACCGGACGCTACCGGCTCTCGCTCCGGCTCTACGAGCTGGCCCACGCCCATCCTCCCGTCGGGGAGCTCCTCCGCGCGGCCGACGGGCCGATGCGGTCGCTGGCCCTGGAACTCCGCGAGTCGGTCCACCTGGGCGTCCTCGGCGGCGGGCGGCTCCTCGTCCTCGCCCAGGTCGACAGCCCCGAGCGCGTCCGCTTCTCGGTCGAGGTCGGCGGCCGCCACCCGGTCGCGACCACGTGCTCCGGCCGGCTCCTCCTCGCGCACCTCCCGCAGCCGGAGCTCGACGCCATCCTCCGGCACGACCCGGAGTTCCGCGCGATGGGGCCGGCGGGACGCAAGCGGCTCCTGGCGCAGCTCCTGGAGATCCGGCGGGAGGGATTCTCGAGCGCGGAGAGCGAGACGTTCCACGGCGTGCGCGACGTGGCGGCGCTCGTCGGCAACCCGCGGGTCGGCGTCGCGGCGGCGCTCTGCGTGCCCGCGCTCAAGATCCGCGGGCGCTGGCCCGCGGTGTCGGAGGTCCACAAGGCGGTGGAGCGGGCGGCGGCGGAGATCACCCGGGCCCTCGGGCTCTCGCCCGCGCTCTATAATGGTGGGAACGAACCATGACCCGCACGCTCGCGATCGTCGCGCTTCTCGCTGTCGCCCCCGGCCAGGCCCGGTCCCAGGATCCGCCCGACCGCGAGGGCCTCGAGCTTTTCGAAAAGAAGATCCGCCCCGTTCTCGTCGAGCGCTGCTACTCCTGCCACAGCGCCAAGGCGGAGAAGCTCAAAGGGGCGCTCTTTCTCGATACGAAGGCCGGCGTCCTCAAGGGCGGCGAGACCGGACCCGCGATCGTCCCGGGTGACCCCGGGAAGAGCCTCCTCGTCAAGGCGATCGGCTACAAGGACGAGGACCTCAAGATGCCGCCCAAGGGGCGCCTGGCGGCCGACGTCGTCGCCGATTTTGAGGCCTGGATCAAGCGGGGCGCGCCCGACCCCCGCGCGGGGGAGGCGGCCGCGGCGCCGAAGAAGCGCGTCATCGACCTCGACGAAGGCAGGAAGTACTGGGCCTTCCAGCCGCTGAAGAAGGCCGCCCCGCCCGCCGTCAAGAACGCCGCTTGGACGAGGACGCCCGCCGACCGCTTCATCCTCGCGAAGCTCGAGGAGAAGGGGATCGCCCCGAACGGGCCCGTCGACCCGCGCCGGCTCATCCGCCGCGCGACGCTCGATCTCACCGGGCTGCCGCCCACCCCGGCGGAGATCGACGCGTTCGTGAACGACGCTTCGCCCGACGCGTATGGGAAGCTGCTCGACCGCCTTCTTGCGAGCCCCGCCTATGGCGAGCGCTGGGCGCGCCCCTGGCTCGACCTCGCCCGCTTCGCCGAGAGCAGCGGCTTCGAGCAGGACTACGACCGCGAGGGCGCGTACGCCTACCGCGACTTCGTGATCCGCGCGCTGAACGCGGACATGCCCTTCACGCGGTTCGTCCAGTGGCAGGTCGCCGGCGACGAGCTGGCGCCGGACGATCCGCTCGCGTGGATGGCGACGGGCTTCCTCGGCGCGGGCGCGTTCCCCACGCAGCTCACCGAGATGGAGTTCGAGTCGGCGCGCTACGACGAGCTCGACAGCATGGCCTCGACCACCGGGCAGGCGATGCTCGCCCTCTCGGTCGGCTGCGCCCGCTGCCACGACCACAAGTTCGACCCGATTCCCGCGCAGGACTACTATCGCCTCCTCTCGACCTTCACGACCGCCGTCCGGACCCACGTTGACTTTGACCTCGACCCCGAAGCGTCGAAAAAAGCGGTCGCCGGGTGGGAGAAGGACCACGCGCCGCTCGCCGCCGCGCTGGAGAAGTTCGAGAAGGAGGAGCTCCCGGCGCGGTTCGAGGCGTGGGCCGCGGGGAAGCCGTGGGAGAAGGAGGCGGCGCCCGCGTGGTCGATCCTCGAGGTCGAGGCGAAGTCTCACGGCGGCACGACGTTCGTCCCGCAGGGGGACGGCTCGCTGCTGGCGACGGGCCAGAATCCGAACAACGACAAGTGGACGTTCACCGCGAGGACCGCCGTCGCGGGGATCACCGCCGTCCGCCTCGAGGCGCTCGCCGACCCGTCGCTCAAGAAGAGCGGGCCGGGCCGCGGCGACAACGGGAACTTCGCGCTGAGCGACTTCCGCGTCACCGCGAAGCCGGCCGACGGGAAGAGCGCGGCCGTCGCGGTCAAGCTCGTCTCCGCAAAGGCCGACTTCGAACAGAACGCGACGAACCTCTCGGCGGCGGCATCGATCGACGCCGACAAGGGGAGCGGCTGGGCGGTCGACCCTCAGTTCGGGAAGAGCCACGCGATCGTGGTCGAATTCGACCCACCCGTGGGCTTCGCGGCCGGGACGGTGCTCACCTTTGACTTCGAGTTCAACTTGAACGTCCGCCATGCGATCGGGCGGCCGCGACTGTCGATCACGACCCGCGCCAGGCCCGTGGGGCTCGAGGGCGACGCACGCCCGCAGGCGGTCGCGGAGCTGCTGGAGAAGCTCAAGGTGGGCGGCGCCCGCGACGCCGCGGCCGCCGCGGTCTACCGGACGCTCGATCCCGAGTGGCAGAAGCGGAGCCGCGCGGTGCAGGAGCACCTCGCGAAGAAGCCGGCGCCGAAGACCACGAAGATCCTCGCCACGAGCGAGGGCCTAAAGCCTGAGAAGCACCACGCCGATGACCGCGGCTTCCCGCACTTCTACAAGGAGACGCACATCCTCGCGCGGGGCGACGTGAACAAGAAGCAGGGCGTGGCGACGCAGGGATTCCTGCGCGTCCTGGAGAATTCGCCGGACCAGGAGAATCACTGGATCGGGCCGGTGCCGGCCGGATCGCGCACCCCGCGCCGGCGCGCCGCGCTCGCGGCCTGGCTCACGGACGTCGAGGCGGGCGCGGGAACACTGCTGGCCCGCGTGATCGTCAACCGCCTCTGGGCCCACCACCTGGGCCGCGGCATCGTCTCGACGCCGAGCGACTTCGGCGTCCAGGGCGAGCCGCCCACCCATCCCGAGCTGCTCGACTGGCTGGCGGGCGAGCTGATCCGGAGCGGCTGGAGCCTCAAGGCGATCCACAGGCTCATCATGTCGAGCGCCGTCTACCTCGAGACGACCGCGACGGACGCGGCGAAGGAGAAGCTCGATCCCGACCACCGGCTCTTCTGGCGGCGCGAGCTCCGGCGGCTCGAGGGAGAGGCGATCCGCGACTCGATGCTCGCGGTCAGCGGGGTGATCGACCGGACGATGTACGGTCCCGGGACGCTCGACGAGGGGATGGCGCGCCGGAGCGTCTACTTTTCCGTCAAGCGGAGCCGGCTGATCCCGATGATGATGGTGTTCGACGCGCCCGAGCCGCTCGTCTCGATCGGTTCGCGGCCGACGACGACGATTGCGCCGCAGGCGCTCCTTTTCATGAACAGCCCGCATGTCCGCCGGTACGCGGCGGCGTTCGCGATGCGGCTGCCCGCCGACGGCCCGGTGCGCGAGGCGTACCGGCTCGCGCTGGGGCGTCTTCCGTCGACGGACGAGGCGGCGCTCGCGGCGGCCGCGTTGTCCAAGGGGCTGTCGATGGCGGATCTCTGCCAGGCGTTGTTCAGCACCAACGAATTTATCTACCCCGAATGAGGAAGGACCTTATGGATTGCTGCTCCCGACGCGAGCTCCTCGCGAAAGCGGGGAACGGGTTCGGCCTCGTCGCGCTCGCAAGCCTGCTGGGCGAGAAGGGGCTGCTGGCGGACGAGACGCGAGATCCGCTGGCGGCGCGGAAACCCCACTTTGCCGCGAAGGCGAAGGCCGTGATCTGGATCTTCGTGAACGGCGGGCCCAGCCACGTCGACACCTGGGACTACAAGCCGGAGCTCGAGAAGCGGGACGGCCAGGAGCTGGCCGGCTTCAACAAGTTCACCGGCTTCTTCGCGAATGAAGTCGGCGGGCTGATGAAGTCGCCCTTCAAGTTCTCGCCGCAGGGGCAGTGTGGGAAGATGGTCTCGGAGATCTTCCCGAACCTCGGGAAGCACGTCGACCGGATGGCGTTCGTCCACTCGGGATTCACGGAGTCGAACAACCATTCGCCGGCGCTCTTCATGATGAACTCGGGCGAGACGCGGATGGGCTACCCGTGCGTGGGCTCGTGGGTCACCTATGGACTCGGGTCGGAGAGCCGGAACCTCCCGGCGTTCGTCGTCATGAGCGACCCGCTCGGCCGCGGCCTGCCGAAGGGCCACTCGACCAACTGGGGTGCGGGCTTCCTGCCGAGCGTCTACCAGGGGACGTACCTGAAGCCGGCCGGCGTGCCGATCGAAAACATGACGCCGCCGGCGGAGCTGGCGGGCGAGAAGCAGCGGCGGCAGCTCGATCTCGTCGCGGAGCTTAACCGGGAGCACCTGAAGGAGACCCCGGGGGAGAAGGAGCTCGCGGCGCGGATCGAAAGCTTCGAGCTCGCGTACCGGATGCAGTCGGCGGCGCCCGAGGCGCTCGATCTCGACTCCGAGCCCGAGCACGTGAAGAAGCTTTACGGGCTGGACCAGAAGCCCTGCCAGCATTTCGCGCGGCAGTGCCTGATCGCGCGGCGGATGGTGGAGCGCGGCGTGCGTTTCGTGCAGATCTACTCGGGCGGCATGGAGAACCAGCTCAGCTGGGATGGCCACAAGGACATCGAGGGCAACCACCGGGGCTTCGCGATGGAGACCGACCAGCCGGTGGCGGCGCTGGTGGCGGATCTCGCCCAGCGGGGACTCCTGGATTCGACGCTCGTCATCTGGGGTGGCGAGTTCGGGCGGCTCCCGATCGCCCAGAAGGGCGGGAAGCCGGGGCGCGACCACAATCCGCACGCGTTCACGACGTGGCTCGCGGGCGGGGGCGCGAAGGGCGGCGTCAGCTACGGCGCGACGGACGAGGTGGGCTTCAAGGCGGTCGAGAACCGCGTGAGCGTCCACGACCTGCACGCGACGATTCTTCACCTCATGGGGCTCGAGGACAAGAAGCTGACGTACAAGCACAACAGCCTCGAGCAGCGGCTGACGTCGATCACCGTTGACGCCCGGGTGGTGAAGGAGATCCTCGCCTAGCAAAAACGGACGGTCTTTTTTTACCGCGGAGGCACCTTGGCCGGCGCCAGGTCGTAGACCTGGATGAACTTGAAGATCTGCGTCAAACCGGTCCGGCGGTATTCGTCGAGGACGAGCGCGTTCCGGAAGCGGCCGAGCTCGAGGTAGGCCAGGTAGTCGTCGGGGATCTTCACGCAGTCCTGCCGGAGGGACTGGAGGTCGCCCTCGCGGCGGCGCTGCTCGTGGCGGCGCGAGGCCTCGGGGTTGGTCTTCAGCCAGTCGAAGTACCACTGGGTCGAACATTCCTTTGAGTCCGCGATCCGCTTCAGGCACGCGCGCTGCGCGGGCGTCACGAGCTCGAGGCGGCCCACCATGACGCGGGTCTTCTCGGCGGCGATCGTGGCGCTCAAGGGGAGGACGTGGTCGGTCCAGGCGCGCGGGACGAGGAAGAAGAGTCGCAGTCCCGCGCTCTGGAAGTACGACGCCTGCCACGTGTTCAGAAGGGCGTCCGCCTCGTCGCCGTACAGCCCGTCGGCGACCAGCCCTTCCTTCATCTCCCTGCGAAGGTCGAGCATGCGGGACGGCGAGTAGTCGCCTTCCGAGAAGTCGGCCGCGACGCTCGCCACCTCCGGGTCGAGGCCCGCGGGGAGTGTCGCCGCCGGGAGCGGGCGGAACGCGGCGCTTCCGTTGTCGCGGATGTCGGCCAGCCACAGGCGGGGGATCTTCAAAGGGGCCTTCGAGGCCAGCTCCGCCGGGAGCCGCCCGCGGATCGAGTAGGTCGTCCCGTCCTCGCTTCGCCGCGCGGCGAGCGGGGCCTGGAGATAGCCCACGCCGCGGTAGAAGATGAAGCGCTCGGACTCTCCGTTCGCCGCGGTGAGCGGCGCGGCCTTCACGTTCCGCGGCGCCAGCCAGACCGCGTCCTTCGTCTCGGGGAACGCCCCTTCCTTGCCGACCTGCAGGCCCTTCCACTCGAGGCTGCCGAGCGTGTTCTGGCGGATCCGCCCGAATTCCGCGTCGCGGCGCTCAAGGCCGGGCGCGACCGACTTCCCGTTGGGGTAGTACTCGGTGAGCCAGCCGCCGCGGAACTCGACGCGGACGTCGACGGTCACCGGCAGCTTCGCGCCCTTGGGCGGATGGAAGTAGAGGACGGGCGTCTCGAGCCGGACCAGCACGTCCGGATGCACCTCGGGGGCCCCCTTTGAGAACGCGGGCGCCAGGTCGTCGATCGGCACGAGGAGCGACTTTCGCAGGCGGTGGACGAACTCGGGTACGGGCTCGTCCTCGGTGTTGATCCAGCCGATGGTCTGCCCGTTCGCGTCCTGGAGCGACGTGAACGTCCCCCACTCGTGGATGCGCCACCGGTCCTGGGCTTCCTGCGCGGAGCCCGCACCCGCGAGCGCCGAAAATCCGATGGCGACGAGCAGCGTGGATCTCATGGCCGGCTCCTCTGAATTCCTGATCCACCAGACGCCGCCCGGGGGCGAGTGTTAACGATAATTGCCGCGCGTTTTCGTCAACACGCTAGAATGGGGGGATGGCGCCCTTCAGCTACGAGCCGACCCTGCAGGTCGGCGAGGACACGACCGAGTACCGGTTCCTCGGGAGGGAGGGTGTCGGGACCGTCGACGCCGCGGGCCGCACGTTCCTCAAGGTCGAGCCGCGCGCGCTCAAGCAGCTCGCGAAGCAGGCGTTCAGCGACATCGCCTTCTTCCTCCGCACGAAGCACCTGGAGACGCTCCGGAAGGAGATCGATGACCCCGAGGCGAGCGAGAACGACCGCTTCGTGATCTACACGCACCTCCAGAACGCCGCGATCGCCGCCGCGGGGGTGCTCCCCGGATGCCAGGACACGGGCACCGCGGCGATCCTGGGCAAGAAAGGGCAGAACGTGCTGACCGAGGGCGACGACGAGGTCCCGCTCTCGGAGGGCGTCTACGACACCTACGCGGAGAAGAACCTCCGCTACAGCCAGCTCGCGCCGCTGGAGATGTTCAAGGAGAAGAACACGGGCAGCAATCTCCCCGCGCAGATCGACCTCTACGCCGAGACCGGCGGCGAGTACCGGTTCCTCTTCATCGCCAAGGGCGGCGGCAGCGCGAACAAGATGTACCTCTACCAGGCCATGCCCGCGGTGCTCAACGACACGGCGCTCGAGAAATTCATCGAGCCCAAGCTCAAGGAGATCGGGACGAGCGCCTGCCCGCCGTACCACCTCGCGATGGTCGTCGGGGGGACGAGCGCCGAGGCGTGCCTGAGGACGCTCAAGCTGGCGACGACCGGCTCGCTCGACCACCTGCCGACGACCGGGTCCGCCGGCGGCCGCGCGTTCCGCGACCTCGAGTGGGAGAAGCGCCTGCTCGCGCTCGCCCAGAAAAGCCGGATCGGCGCCCAGTTCGGCGGCAAGTATTTCGCGCACGACGCCCGCGTGATCCGGATGGCGCGCCACGCCGCGAGCTGCCCGATCGCGCTCGGCGTCTCCTGCTCGGCCGACCGGCAGGTCAAAGGGAAGATCACGAAGGACGGCATCTTCCTCGAGCAGCTGGAGTTCCACCCCGAAAAGTTCCTGCCGTCCGAGGCGCCGAAGATGGCGCCGCCCGTCCACATCGACCTCCGGCTCGGGATGGACAAGGTCCGGCAGGTCCTGACCCGCTTCCCGGTGAAGACCCGCGTGGCGCTGACCGGCACGCTCATCGTCGCCCGCGACGCCGCCCATTCGCGGATCGAGAAGATGCTCGGCGAAGGGAAGCCGATGCCGCCGTACTTCAAGGACCACCCGGTCTACTACGCGGGTCCCGCGAAGACCCCGGAGGGGATGGCGACGGGATCGTTCGGCCCGACGACGGCGGGGCGCATGGACAGCTTCATGGACCTTTTCCAGAAGAACGGCGGCAGCCTGGTCACGCTCGCCAAGGGCAACCGCTCGAAGGCGGTGACCGAGTCGTGCAAGAAATACGGCGGCTTCTACCTCGGCTCGATCGGCGGCCCCGCGGCGATCCTCGCGCAGGACAACATCAAGAAGGTCGAGCTCCTCGACTTCGAGGATCTCGGAATGGAGGCGGTCCGCAAGATCGAAGTCGTCAACTTCCCGGCGTTCATCGTCGTGGACGACAAGGGCAACGACTTCTTCGAGGAGCTGTAGGCTGTAGAGAGTTGCAGGGGGTTGTCGCGATGCCGGTCGAATACCGCATCGATCCCGTCCAGCGCATCGTCTACGTCACGCCCCGCGGGACGCTGACCGCCCCGGAACTTCTCGCCTACCAAAAAGAGGTATGGTCCCGGCCGGACGTTGCGGGCTTCAGCGAACTGGTGGACATGAGGGAGGTTGGGAAGATCGACTACGAGTCGCCGGAGCGGGTGCGCGAGGTGGCGGGGTTTGCGGCGACCATGGATCCTCCGCAGGGCGGGACGAAGCTCGCCATGGTCGCCACCCACGACGCCCACTTCGGCCTGGCGCGCATGTACCAGTCCTTCCGCGAGGCCAATCCGAGGTCGACCCGCGAGGTGCGCACCTTCCGCTCGATGGAGCAGGCGATGGCGTGGCTGCTGCCTACGGGAGCAGCTTCGTCGGATCGGCCTTCGGCGTGATCTTCAGGCCGAGGCCCATGCAGCTCCGGCACGCCCAGATGACGGTGCGGAAGGACCAGCCGCGGCCGTCGCAATCGGGGCAGGTCGCGAGCGTGCAGATCTCCTCGAGCTCCGGCGGCTTCTGCGTCTTCCCGCCGCACTGCGCGCAGGTGACGTGCCCGTCCTTGCACTTCTCGCAGACGATCCGCTGCGTGTAGCCGCGTCCGCGGCATGGGTAGCAGGGGATCTCGGTGGCGCGGAATCCCTTCCCGGGCTGGATCTTCTTTCCCGTCCCCTTGCACTCGGTGCAGTTGGTCCGGATCTCCTTCTTCCCGCAGCAGTTCGGGCAGCGGAACTTGCCCTCGCCCCCGCACGAGGAGCACGAGGCCTCGGCCTTGATCGACTTCTCGAGCGCCAGGAGATGGTCGCGCGTCGGCGCGTCGGACGCCGTCACGGTTTCGAGCGCCGAGACCGGCCGGTCGAAGCCCTTCTTCTTCAGCTGCGCGACCCGCAGGAGCGCGTAGGCCCAGACGTACCGCACCGCCGGCGTGTCGATATCGCGGTATTCCTTCTTCCAGGTGAGCACGGCGATGTCGAACTCGCCGCTCGAGATCCACGAGTCGAGCTCGCGGACCACGTAGCCCTCGATCGTCCCGGCGATCCCGTTCTTGACCGTGAGGCCGAGCGCCCGCGCCGTCTTCTCGCTGTCGGGGCCGAAGGGCGCGTTGGCGTAATGGCCCACACCGAAGAGCGTGAGCGCGTCGACCGCGGCGTTCGGGTCGGTCTTGCGAACCGCGTTGACCTGGTCGAGCAGCCACGCCGCCGCCTCCTGGTGCATCGCGGGCGTGAGCTTGACCGGGTCCTTCAGCCAGGGCTTCGCGAAGTAGTCCTGGAGCGTCTTGGCCACCGGGGGGGAGATTTTCCACTCCGCCTCCGGGCGCGACAGGAAGATCATCGCCGCGGTGGCGATGTCGTAGGCCTGCGGGAAGTTGGCGCGCTGGCTCCGGAACGTCTCGCGCGCCACGGTGCGGACGAGCGGTTCCACGCGCTTGGCGGGGTCGACCAGCGCCGAGAAGGCGGTGGCGAGGGCCTCGGGCGAGGGCGGCTTCACGACGGGCGGATTGATCATCGCCGACCCGCCGCCTCCCCCGCCCCCCCGCGACTCCCGTCCGCTCGCCAGGTCGACGGACACGCGCTCGCGGAGGAGTCGCATGAGCTGGATCACCTGGACCATCCGCGCGTCGAGGTCGGAGAACTTGTCGTCGGGGAAGAGATCGCGCGCGAGGGAAAGCGATTCGCGCACGCTCTTGACCTTGGTCAGCGTCTCCTTGAGCTTCACCGTCTGCTGCGCCTGGTCGGTGATCTGTAGGGCCGCCGTGTACTCCTGCTTGGCCTCCTCGAAGAGCTTGTCCGAGTCGCCGACGAGTTCCTTGGGCGAGGTAAGGACCTTCTCGACCTCGTCCTTCAGGTAGGAGCGCAGGCCCATGTCGGTCGTCACTTCATACCGCTCGGTCTTGTCGACGACCTTTCCGCCGACCTTCGTTCCGTCCTTCAGGACGAGCACGTCGGCGGCGAGGCTGCCGGTGAGGAGCAGGGCGAGCCCGCCCGCGCGCAGGAGCAGCTTCATGGAGTCCCTCTGGTTGTCGCCGTCGCTAGTTATTGGCCTTCTTTTTCTTCTTCTTGGCCGGGGCCGTCTCCGCCGTCGAGGCCTTCGACCTCTCGTCGCGCAGCCGGGCCAGCTCCTTCTTGACCGCGTCCATGAGCGCCTCGCCCTTGTGGTCCGCGCTAATCTCGGTCACGACGAACTTTCCAAGGACGATCCGGTCCGAATCGGTCAGGCCGTTCTTGATCGTCTCGGGCGCCTGGGTATTGGAGCCGCTCTTGGAGGTTTTCTTCCCCCTCTTCTTCTTTCCCTTCGCCTTGGCGGGGGCGGGCTCCTCTTTCTTCTCGACCGTGGTGCCCTTCTGGAGGGCGTCGATCTTCTCCACGATCGCGCGGTCCAGCTCTTCTGCCGACGGGTTGGCGTCAAGCTTGTCGACCACGAACCCGGCCAGCTCGCCCGACTGGGCGTCGGTCAGCTGGAGGGGCTTCTTTTCCGTCGTGTCCTGGGCGGCGACGGCGCCGGCGAGGACCAGCAGGGTCGCGAGCGTTTTCATGTTCTTTCCTTTCACTTCGTTGTCGCGGACTCGGTCAGGACCTTCTTCTTGTCGTACTTCTGGCGGCCGTAGTCGACGTACTTCTCGATGTCGAACTTCTCGAAGGCGACGAACGGCCGCGCGGCCATGCGCTCGTGCATGATCCGGTCGGTCGTCTTGAGCTCCCCGTCCTTCGTGAAGCAGGTGGAAATCTCCTTGCGCTTCTCCTCGAACTTCTTGTCGAAGCCCTGGAGCTGGCTGCGCGCGACCATCTCCTTCGGGTGGTCCTTCAGGTGCTGGAGGTGCATGTCGCGGAACTTCTTCTCCTTCTGATCGCGGGAGAGCGAGCTGTCGGTCCAGACCTTGTTGAGGTCCTCGGCGAGCTTGATCTCGCCCGCGAGATCGTGGCTCTCCCAGTATCCGGGGAGGCAGTGGAGGACGGTGCCGTCGGCGGCGAGCATGAAGAGCTGGATGTTGTGGGGGCCGGCGCCGTTCGTGGTCCACGCCGCGCCGTTGTCCGGGTCGTAGCGGCCCGAGACGCCGCACCAGGGCTCGTCCTTGATGTCGCGCCAGCCGCAGACGAACTTGGACTGGAGGGCGCTGAAGGTCGGGTCTTCCGAGAGCGACACGGCTCTCAGGCTCTGGCCCGCGCTTCAGGTCGCGCCGCAGAGGTCGCCCAGCATGTGCATCCAGAAGACCATCTTGCCTTCCTTGCGGGCGAGCTCCTTCGCGGCGTCCAGCGAGGTCTGCCAGAAGATCTTCGTCGTGAGGGCCGTGACGTCCTTCTTGACGTCATTTCCGTTCTCCGCCGTGCCCTTCGTGGGAACGGAGGACACCGCCTTCTTTTCCTTCTTGTCCCCGGCTTCGACCGGCGCGCCGAAGGCCAGGGCCAGGACCGCCACCCATGCATACCGCATACAGT
>JBGPCZ010000138.1:0-17154 GCA_041482015.1 Planctomycetota bacterium
CCGCGGGACCCGTCAGGGGGATCACAATTCGAAACTGAATGGCGACTTTACGTAGTATCACGATGGACCTTACGCTGTAGGACTAAGTAGATGGATTAGCGGTCAGCGACTAGCGAGAAGAGATGCCGGCCAAGCTCGACCCGATCAATGCGATCACCCTCCTGGGCTTCATCGAGGAAGCCCCCCGGTCGGGCTACGACCTCAAGCGTACCATCGACGAACGCCTCGAAGGCATCCTCGAGATCACCTCGGGAACGGTTTACTACACCCTCAAGAGGCTCGAGGCCCGCAAGTGGGTCAAGGGAACCACTTCACGGACCGGAAACCGTCCGGAACGGCGCACCTATCGCATCACCGAGGGCGGACGGAACGCCTTCTTCCATCTCCTCGAAGAAGCCGCCTTCCAGGACGATCGCTTCGTCTCCTCGTTCGACGTCGCCCTCTACTTCACCCCCCGGCTCTCGCCCCAGACCGTCGTCAAGGCCGTCGACAAGCGGATCCACGACCTGGCCAAGTACCGCGAAGGGCTCCGGCGCCTCGAGGCCCGCTTCCCCGTCCGCTGGCCGTTCCACCTCTTCTACCTCCGGGAAAAAGCCAAGGAGATCGCCGACACGAACGAGCGGTGGTGGCTCAAGCTCCGGAAGAAGGTCCAGGAAAAATCATTGGTGAAGGGATAAGCCATGGACTTCGCGCTCAACGAAGAACAGAAGATGATGCAGGACATGGCCCGCGACTTCGCGCGGGTCGAGATCCGGCCGCTCGCGGACAAGTATTACCGCGCGGGCCAGAAGATCCCCAAGGAGGTCCTCGACGAGGTCCTCTGCAAGGCCAACGCGCTCCGCCTCGTCGACTACTATCTTCCTTCTGAGTTCGGCGGCCTCGGGGTCACCGACAAGCTCATCACCTGCCTCATCGCGGAGGAGCTCCACTGGGGCGATGCCGGCGTCGCGATCCACATCTCGGCGAGCGGCCTCACCGCGAAGGCGATCGAGGCCATGGGCACGCCCGAACAGCACAAGCGCTGGCTCACCTTGTTCTGCAACCCGAACAACGAGGCGAAGATCCCGTACACGGGCGCCTTCGGGCTCACCGAGCCGGGCGCCGGATCGAACGTGAGCGGCATGTCGACCACCGCGAAGAAGTCGGGCGGCGACTGGGTCCTGAATGGCACCAAGCAGTTCATCACCAACGGCGGCATCGCCGACGCCTACGTCATCGTCGCCCAGACCAACCCCGACGCGAAGACCGGGACCGAACGCGCCATGGGACTCGCGGGCTTCATGGTCGAAAAGGGCGCGAAAGGCCTCAAGCCCGGCAACGACTATCTGAAATGGGGCGTCCTCGCGTCGAACACCACCGAGGTCGTCCTCGAGGACGTCCGCGTCCCCGCCGAGAACAAGCTCGGCTCCGACACCGAGGGGGGCATGATGGGCGTCGTCGCGACGCTCGAGGGCTCGCGCGTCATGGTCGGCGCCGGCGCGCTCGGCATCACCCGCGCCGCGCTCGAGACCGCCGTCGCGTACGCGAAGACCCGCGTCCAGAAGAAGCCGATCATCGAGTTCCAGGCGGTCGGCCACAAGCTGGCCGACATGGAGACCCACTACCAGGCGGCGCGCGCGCTCGTCTGGAAGGCGGCGTGGATGGACACGAACAAGGTCCCCTTCACCCGCGGCGAGGGGAGCCAGGCGAAGTACTACTGCGGCGAGGTCGCCGTCCAGGCCTGCCTCGACGCCATCCAGATCCACGGCGGCTACGGGTTCATGAAGGAGTACGACGTGGGCCGCTGGCTCATGGACGCCATCATCTACCGCATCTGGGAAGGCACGGCCGAGATCCAGAAGAACGCGATCGTCCGTTATCTGTCGCAGGGAGGCGGAAGTGAGTAGGGACGCGCTCATCCTCGACGCCCTCCGCACGCCGGTGGGCAAGAACGACGGCGGCCTCCGCGCCTGGCGGGCCGACGACCTCGCGGGCGAGGCGATGGCCGCGCTCGTCAAGCGGAACGGCGTCGACCCGGCCGAGATCGACGACGTGATCCTCGGATGTGTGACGCAGACGTCCGAGCAGGGCGTGAACATCGCCCGGAACGCGGCCCTCGCGGCCGGCTTCCCCGTGACCGTGCCCGGGACGAGCGTGAACCGCCTGTGCGCCTCGGGCCTCCAGGCCTGCGCCGTCGCCGCACAGGGCATCCAGTCCGGTCAAATGGAGCTCGCGATCGGCGGCGGGACGGAGTCGATGACGCGCGTCCCCATGGGAAGCGACGCGGGGGCGTTCTCGTCCCGGATCCTCGACCGTTTCGACCTCGTCCCGCAGGGGATCTCGGCGGAGTTCATCGCGGAGAAGTGGCAGATCTCGCGCCGGCAGCTCGACGAATTCTCCTACGCCAGCCATCAAAAGGCGCTGAAAGCCCCGTTCAAGGACGAGATCCTCGCGATCGGCGGCTTCGCTGTCGACGAAGGGCCGCGGAAGGAGACGTCGGTCGAGAAGATGGGCACGCTGAAATCCGCCTTCAAGGAGGGCGGCGTCATCACGGCCGGCAATTCCAGCCAGATCTCCGACGGCGCAGCGGCGCTCCTCATCGCGTCGCCCGAGAAGGCGAAGAAGCTCGACCGCAAGCCGCGCGCGAGGTTCGTCGCGACGGCGGCCGCGGGGGTCGACCCGACGATCATGCTGACGGGACCGATCCCGGCGACTCAGAAGGTGCTCAAGCTCGCGGGGCTCGCCCTCAAGGACATCGACCTCTTCGAGTGCAACGAGGCGTTCGCGCCGGTCGTGCTCGCGTGGATGAAGGAGACCGGGGTCGATCCCGCGCGCGTCAACGTGAACGGCGGCGCGATCGCGCTCGGCCACCCGCTTGGCTGCACGGGCGCGCGGTTGCTGACCACGATCCTCCACGAGCTGGAGCGGCGCGGCGGACGGTACGGACTCGTCACCCTCTGCATCGGGATGGGCCAGGGAATGGCCACGATCATCGAGAGACTCAAATGAAGCTGCTCGAAGGCAAGGTCGCAATCGTCACGGGCGCGGGCGGCGGCCTCGGCCGCTCCCATGCGCTCGCCTTCGCCGCCGAGGGCGCGAAGGTCGTCGTCAACGACCCGGGCGCCGGCCGCGACGGAACGGGTACGACTCACAAGATGGCCGACGCGGTCGTCGATGAGATCAAAAGGGCGGGCGGCGAGGCGGCCGCGAATTACGACTCGGTCGCGACGACGGAGGGCGCGGAGGCGATCGTGAAGACCGCCGTCGAGACATTCGGCCGCGTCGACATCCTCGTCAACAACGCGGGCATCCTCCGCGACAAGACGATCCACAACATGACCGACGACATGTGGGACCTCGTCCTCGCGGTCCACCTGCGCGGGACGTTCGCCTGCACGCGGGCGGCCGCGCGGGTCATGAAGGAGAAGGGGGCGGGCGGGAGGATCATCAACACGACGTCCGTCGCCGGACTCAAAGGGAACTTCGGGCAGTCGAATTACTCCGCCGCGAAGGCGGGGATCTACGGATTCACCCTCACGTCGGCCATGGAGTTCGGCAAGGACGGGATCACGGTGAACGCGATCGCGCCGCTCGCCAAGACGCGGATGACGGAGGAGATCGACACGATCCCGGCGGAGTACCGGCCCGAGGAGGTCTCGCCCGTCGTCGTCTTCCTGGCGAGCGACCTCGCCAAAGACGTCACGGGCCGGATCATCGGCGTCCACGGCCGGCACCTCTTCGAGTACCACATGGAGACGAGCGGCGGGAAGGAAAAAAAGGACGCGTGGACGCCGAGCGAAATCTCGACGTTCCTCCACGCGCCCCCCGAGGCGGCGCCCGCTCCCCCGGCCGCACCCACCGGCGGAAGTTCCAAGATCGCGGCGGTCTTCAAGGCGCTCCCCTCGGGCTTCGACGCGGCCAAGTCCGAAGGGTGGGACGCGCTCATGCACTTCGCGATCACGGGTGCGGGCGACTGGACGGTTGAGGTCAAGGCGAAGACGCTGCGCGTGGCCGAGGGGAAGCCGGCTTCGTCGACGAGCGTGATCACGGTCGACGCGGAGACGATGGTCGGCATGATCGACGGCAGGGTCAAAGGGGACATGGCGTTCATGGCGGGCAAGCTCAAGGCGACGAACGTCCGCGACCTCGGCAAGTTCGGCAAGGTGTTCGACTTCAAAAAGATCAACGCCGCGACGGCATCGAGCGCCCCGGCGGCGCCCGCCTCCGCTCCGGCTACGGCGGGCAAGGTCGACGTCGCGGCGCTCCTCCAGAGGATGCCCGGCCAGTTCCTCCCGGACAAGGCGGCAGGGTTCAACGGGACCCTGCTCTTCAAGGCGGATGGTTCGGAGGCCGCGCTCGAGATCAAGGACAAGACGTGCACCGTGCGCCCGGGCGTGGCCTCCCCCACCTGCACGCTGACGACCGACGGCACGACGCTCGCGGGCGTGCTCGAGGGAACGATCGACGGCCAGAAGGCGTTCTCCGAGGGGAAGATCAAGGTAACGCACCTCCCGAGCTGGATGAAGTTCCGCCAGGTCTTCAAGTTCGAGGCCGAGAAGGGGCTCCACCGGTCGCTCGTCGGCCGGACGTACCGCGCGGCCGCAATGCTGGTCCGACCCGAGCGCCTGGCGGGGTACGACACGGTGGTCGGCGACACGGGCTCGCCCGTCTTCCCCGTCACGCTCGTCCGGGACCTGTTCATGAAGTTCGTGGAGGATCCCGAGTTCAACGGAGACCTCTCACGGATGGTGCACGGCGAGCAGGTGTTCTCGGTCCGGAGGCCGATCCAGGCGTGGGACCTGCTTTCGCCGCGGGCACGCGTGCTCGGCATCGAGGACAAGTCGAGCGGGCAGATCCTGAACCTGGGCCAGCAGATCTACTGCGAGGGCGAGCTCGTCGTCGAGATGGAGTCGCGGCTCTTCTTCCGAGGCGAATCCAAAGGGGAGAAGTCCGCGGCGGCGGTGCCTCCCGCAAAGCCCGCGCCTCCGCCTCCGGCTTCGGCGGGCAGGCCGGTGCCGACGTCGACCTTCACGGTCGCGGTCGCGGTGGATCATCCCAAGCGGTACGCCGACGTCTCGGGCGACACGAACCCGATCCATCTGGACGAGGCGCTGGCGAAGTCGGTCGGATTCAAAGGGGTGATCATGCACGGCCTGGGGACGCTCGCGCTCGTCGTGGCAAAGCTTCCGAAGCCCCTCGAGCGCCTGTCGGTGCGGTTCGCGAAGCCGGTCTATCCCGGCGAGACGCTGACGACGTCGATCTGGCGAAAGGGGAACGCCCTCGAATTCGAGACGGCAAATCCGGCCGGCGAGATCGTCCTCGCAAACGGGACGGCGGTGGTTCGCAGCTGACGGAACGCGTCACTCCGCGCACCCGTGTCTTCAAATCGTGTCGCTCCCGGCCCTAAAGTCACCGTTATTCTTGACTAATACGGCACACCGCTTGCTCCGATCTCCTCCGTGAATCCGATGGTCGGAGTCATGGGCGGGACGGGGCCCCGGCGGGGGCCCCTCCTCGCTCGAAGCGGCTTGCCTTGCGCCGCGGTGAATTCCCGTAACCGTGGGCAGGCCCTCCTTCTCCGCTGAACGTTCCACCAAGGAGGAGCCGATGACCTACGCCACCTACATGAAAGTCTCCGGGATCCCGGGCGATTGCGCCCAGCCCGCCCACAAGGACTGGGTCGTCCTTCTCAACTGCTCGAACTCCGTCGCCGCGCCCGATACGCACGGCCGCCCGGCCCAGTACATGGACATGGCCGTCAACAAGTACCTCGACCGCTCCAGCCCGCTCCTCGCCCTGGCCTGCTCGGAAGGGTGGCGGCTCGAGGAGATCGTCGTCGAGACGTGCGCGGAGGACGGCACCAAGGTGATGGAGCTCCGGCTTTCCGACGCCACGATCACGAATTACAACCTCTCGGCCGGCGGGGATCCGAACAACCCCGCCTACGACAACCTCTGCCTGAAATTCGCCAAGCTGGAATGGCGGTACTTCCCGGCGGGCGCGACGGAGCCGGTGAAGTGCACCTGGGTCTCGGAGGAGCTCCGGGCCCCCGCGCGGGGAAGATAAGCCCCGGGAGATCGGGAGACAAGAGTCCGGGTCTTTGTCCCCCCGATCTCCTGGACCCCGGCCATGGATGAAGCTGCCGGATTCCCCGGGACCTGGTTTGAGGCCGGGGCTTATCTCCGGTGGAGGCCGCACTCCTTGGAGTCGGGGTTCTCCCACCACCAGCGGCCGGAGCGCTCGTCCTCGCCGGGCTTCACCGCCCGCGTGCAGGGCGCGCAGCCGATCGAGGGATACCCGAGATCGTGGAGGCGGTTCTTCGGGACGTCCTTCGCCTTAAGATAGTCGAAGACCTGCGCCGTCGTCCAGTCGGCGAGCGGGTTCACCTTCACGATCCCGCCGTGCGCGGCGTCGAGCTCCACCTTCCGGAGCTCCTGGCGCGTGACCGACTGCGCGCGACGCGCGCCCGTGATCCACCCGTCGAGCGTCCCAAGGACCCTTTTGAGCGGCTCGACTTTCCGGATCCGGCAGCACTCCTGCCGGTTCTCGAGCGAGTGATAGAAGAGGTTGACGCCCTTCGCCTTCACCATCGCCTCAACCGCCGGCGCATCGGGGAACACGACGTCGACGTCGATCCCGTACTTCTCCCGGACCCGGTCGACCAGGTCATAGGTCTCCGGGTTCAGGCGGCCCGTGTCGAGCGTGAAGACGCGCGCGGCCTTCGGGTCGATCCGGTGCATCATGTCGAGGATCGCCACGTCCTCGGCGCCGCTCCAGGCGAGCGCGATCGACCGGCCGAAGGTCGCGAGCGCCCACCGGAGGACCTCCTCGGGGGCGGCCTTCTCGAACCGGCGGTCGAGGTCGGCGGCCTCGTCCTTCGACAGTCGTTTCCCAGCCATCGTGGGCGCAGGATATCACAGCCGCCGGGGACGCGACAAGGCCGATTGGTTGCGGAACCCCCCCGGCGGATGCCGATGTGATATAAAGAGGAAGAGAGAGGGGGCCCGCCGTGGAAGAGTCCACCATCCACTACCAAACCCTGCCCGCCGTTTCGGCCCGGGGCACGCTTCTGATGGCCGCGCTGGGGCTCGCCTGCCTCGGGGCCGTCCTCTTCACGGGCGCGGCGCTCCTCATCCCCGCAGGCCTGGCGGGCCTCGCGGGCCTGGTCACGGGAATCCACCGCTTCGTCCGTGTCGCCCGGGGCGCCGCCTACCTGGTGGAGGGGAGGATCACGCTCATGGCGGCGACGTTCGTGAGCGGGAGCCTGGCCCTGTACGTCATCGTGGCGGGATACATCGTCCTGCGCTTCGGCGCGTAAGGCCCCGGCTACGGGCGGCGGCGTTTTGCGCCCTGCCTGAGAGCGCCCACGAAGAACGACGTCGAGAGGGGGCTGCGGCCGCGCTTTTCGCGCTCGAGGAGGATCTGCGCGAGCGTCACGGTCGTCAGGTCGCGGCGGGTCGCGTGGTCGATCACCCGGACCTCCTCGCCGTCCCGGACCCGCCCGGCGATCTCCTCCAGCGTCACGTACCGCTTCCTGCCGATGTCGTACAGCTTCCGGTTGGAATATCGTTTGATCGTTGTCATGGGGATCCCCGGTCGCTCGGTCAAAAGGATGATGACGCCCTGCGTCATCGAAGTCAAGGGGGACGCGAAGGATTGATCGCGGCGGCGGGGTCCGCTACACTCACCGTCGATGAGCCACGACCGGATCGTCGAGGACCGCGTGTTCGGGCGGCCCGAGACCTACCCGTCGCTCCCCATCACCACGAAGCCGTCGTCCGCCTACGACCTCCTGAGCGTCCCGGTCGAGGGCGCGGACGTCGCCTACGCGATGCAGGGGACGGTGAACCACCCACCGCTCGTCTTCCTCCACGGCTGGGGGGCGTCGCACAAGTTCTGGCGCTGGGCGTTCACGGCGTTCGCGCCGCGCTACCGCTGCCTCGCGCCCGACCTCACCGGCTTCGGCCTCTCGGAGAAGCCGCGGCGGGACTACTCGATCGAGGCGTACGCGGCGTGGCTGGGGAAGCTCCTCGACGCGCTTCATTATCCGCGCGTGACGCTCGTGGGCCACTCGATGGGAGGGACGATCGCGCTCCAGTTCGCGCTCGACCACCCGGAGCGGGTGGAGAAGCTGGCGTTGGTGAACCCGCTCCTGCAGGGGGCGACGGCGTTCGGGGGCCAGATCAAGCTCCTGATGATGCCGCTGGTCCGGGCGGCGGCGTTCGCGATGCTCCGGTCGGAGTCGCTGCGGCGCTGGGTCGTCCGAGACTTCTCCTACGTGGGCCCGCTCGACGACGAACTCGCCGGCGACGCCGCGCGGGGCACGTACCAGTCCTCGATCGATTCGATGCTCTCGTGCATGCGGACCGACCTCACGGGGCGCCTGGCGTCGCTCCAGGTGCCGACGCTCTCGGTGGGGACGGACCACGACCGGGTGATCGTGACGCGGCAGTACGAGTGGGTGCCCGCGCAGAAGAAGGTGCTGATCCCGGAGACGGGCCACATCCCGATCGTCGAGCGCCCGGCGGAATTCAACGCGATCCTCGACGAGTTCCTGCGTTCCTGAAAAAACCCGGGTCACTTCTCCGCGCCCTCTCGACTCGCCGCTCCTTGATTCTTGATTCTCTCTTCAGAGTTTCTGCGCCTCGTCGGCGGCGTAGACGGACCAGAGGGTGTTGGGAGCGAGGGCCATGCACTCCGAGAAGCGGGCGCGCGCCCCGTCGGGCGTCCCGAGGCGGAGGGTGAGGTGGCCCATGGCGAGGAGCGCGCGGCCGTCCATCGGCTGGAGCGTGAGGGCGGATTCCAGGTGCTTCTGGGCCTGGACGAACTGCTGGTCGCGGGCGGCGGCGATCGCGAGGCGGTAGTAGTCGTCGAAGCCGGCCTCCGCGCGGTTGACCTTCAGGCGGATCTGCCTGGCGAGGTCCTCCCACTCCTGCGGGGTGAGGGCGGCCCACTCGCGCGGGGCGTAGAGGTTCGCCGGCAGCGGGCCCAGGCGGTCCCGGAAAAACGCGTACCGGTCGGGCTCCAGGGCGCCCTTGAAGCCCTTCCCCACGCCCAGGACCCACTGCTTGTAGTCACGCACGAAGCCGGTGTTGAAGTCGTCGGCCTTGCCGAATGCGGCCTCGTAGTCCTTCCGGAGCTTCGCGCCCTGCTGGAACTGGTCCAGGAGGATGCGGTAGGTCGCGAGCGCCTGGAGGACCGCGTGGTCGGCGCCGCGGGTGGGGACGAGGGGGGCGAAGAGCGTGTCCCGGTCCCAGTCGTAGAAGCCGCCGCCGGTGTACGGGGCGATGACAACCGCCGAGGTGTCCGGCAGCGCGGGGTCGCACTCCTTGGCGAGGGTGAGGACGCTCTCGAGGTCGGCCTTGGTGATGCGGGCCTGGGCGGTGAGGAGGACGGAGTAGGTGCGCGCGAGGCCGGAGCCCATGATGCCCAGCCAGAGCGCGGACTTGACGAACTTGAGCTCGTCCTGGACCCACTTCTCGCGCTGCTCGGGGAGGATGGAGCGGGGCGCCGAGACGGCGGCGGGCACGCGGCGCCCGGCGCGCCTCTCGGCCGACTGGCGGTCGATCTGGCGGAGGGAGTCGAAGAGGGCGAGCTCGTCGGGGGACTTCGCGCGCTCGCGGGCACGGGTGAGGAGGCGCGTACGGATCTCCAGGAGCTGGCGACGCTGCTCGGCGAGGCGCTCGTCGACGGCGCGGTCGAGCATGCCCGTCATCGCCTCGAGGGTCTCGTCGATCCGCCCACTGATGAAGAGCTCGATGTGCTGGGGGCTGAAGCCCGGGAGGTCGCGCAGCAGAAGGGAGAGGCGCAGGTAGACCTGCTGGCGGAGATCGCGGATGAGGCGCGACTGGTTGGGGCCGTCGTCGGGCGGGGCCATGCCGCCGTAGAGGAGGAACTGGCGGAAGCGCTGGGCGATCCACTCGGAGAAGTAGAGGAAGGTGGGCCGTCCCGGGGCGTAGATCTCCTTGAGGAGCCCGGGCCGGAGCTTCTCGCCGCCGGGGAGGAGGCGGTAGTCCAGGAGCCCGAGGTCCAGGAGGAGCCGCTCGTCGGGCGAGAAGACGACGCGGTCGGGGTTCTCGCGGGCGGCGCGGGCGAGGACCTTCTCCACCTCGCGCCAGTAAAGGGTGTTGAGCTCGCCGGCCAGGCGCCCTAGGTCGGGGCGGGAGGCGATGTTCGCCTCGGCCGGGCCGCGGGCGAGGAGGAACTGCCCGACCCAGTTGTCGATTTCTGTGGTCACCGCGCTTGGGGAAGTATACCATCGGCGCGCATCCACGCACGGTTTCGCGGGCCCCGGGCGCCGGATCATATTTCATGGGTGAATCCACATAAATTACGCTATAATATCCGAGCCCCATGAGAGCCAGAGCGGTTCAACTGATCCTGAAACGGTGCCTCGGCCACCGCGAGGGGGAGCCGGTGCTTGTCGTCACCGACTCCGCCATGGAGCCCTTCGCCCGCGCGTTCCAGGCGCACGCCACCTCCCTCGGGATCGAGACGTCGCTCCTGTCCATGTCCCCCCGCCGAACCCACGGAGAGGAGCCGGGCCGGGCCGTCGCCGGGGCCCTCAAGTCCTGCCCCGTCGCCGTCCTCCTCACCTCGAAATCCCTCACCCACACGATGGCCCGCCGCGAGGCCTCCGAGCGCCACGGCGTCCGCATCGCCTCCATGCCCGGCGTCGACGTCGCGCGCCTCGAGGGCCTCCTCGACATCGACTACGACGAGCTCAAGATCCAAGAGGAGGAACTCGCCTCCCTCCTCGAGGGACACCAGCGTGTCCGGCTGACCACCCCCTCCGGCACCGACCTCTCGTTCGAAATCGGCGGCCGCCCCGTCTTCCGCGATAACGGCGACCTCTCGCAGCCCGGAGCATTCGGCAACCTCCCCGCCGGCGAGGTCTGCCTCGCCCCGCTCGAGGGCACGGCCGAGGGGGTCGTCCGGATCGACGGCTCGATCGGCGGGATCGGGCGCGTGAAGGACGCGGTCCTCGTCCGCTTCTCGCGCGGCCGCGCCGTCGAGATCTCCGACCCGGCCCTCCGCGAACTCCTCCAGCCGCACGGGCCCGAGGCCTTCCAGCTGGCCGAGTTCGGGATCGGCACGAACCCGCGCGCCTCCATCGTGGGCAACGTCCTCGAGGACGAGAAGGCGGTCGGCACCGCCCACATCGCCCTCGGCGCCAACCACTCGATGGGCGGCCGCATCCAGGTCCCCGTCCACATCGACGCGATCGTCCAGGCCGCCCGCGTCGAGGTGGACGGCAAGCCCATCCCCGAGAAGTTCCTGACCCCGCTCGCCTCGCCCGTCACGGCCGACCCGGGGGCGATCAGCGTGGCCACCCTCGACACCTACAAGATCCTCTTCGAGAACTCCAACGACCCCCAGTACGTGCTCGACCTCGACACGCAGAAGTTCCTGGAGCTCAACCCCAGCTTCGAGCGGCTGACGGGCTACACCCGCGACGAGCTCCTCGACAGCTCGATCACGGTCGCCAAGCTCGTCGCGCGCGAGTCGATGCCCACCTACCAGGCCAAGCGCGAGACGCGGCGCATGACGCCCTCCGAGCGCTACGACCTCAAGTTCCTGACCAAGTCCGGCGAGAAGAAGCCCGTCGAGCTCTCGGTCCGCCGCATCTCGCTCTTCGGCCGCGAGGTCGTCGTCGGCGCCATCCGCGACCTCACCCACCGCAAGAAGCTGGAGCAGGAGATGTGGGAGAAGATCGAGGAGCTGGGCTACGCGAACAGCCGCATCTACGCGCTGACCGAGAAGATCCGCCGCGTGCCCGAGCTCACCCCGCAGCTCCTCCACATCACCGACGAGGAGGAGCTCCTCGAGCGCACCGGCCAGCTCCTCTGCGCCCGCGAGGGGCTGGGATACGCCGACGTGAACTTCTACCTGCTGCGCGAGGACGGCCTCGAGCTCGCGCACTCGACGATCAAGATCAAGCGCCGCAAGCTCAAGCTCTCAAGCGACCACCGCCTCGTTCGCGTCCTGGCGGGCGAGGTGCCCGGCGGGATGACCAACAAGGACGCGATGCTGCCCCTCAAGGGGCGCGAGCGCAACATCGGCGTCATGGAGGTCTTCTTCCACCCCAAGGAGATCGAGGTCCTCGAGGACAACGAGCGCGCGCTCAAGGGCTACCGCGACCTGCTGGAGACGCTCTCGAACGTCGTGGGCCTGCTCGTCGAGAACCTCCACCTGTACGCCAAGGTCCGGCAGCAGTCGATCGTGGACCACCTGACGGGCGTCTACAACCGGCGCCACTTCGACGCGAAGCTCGCCGAGGAAGTCAACCGCGCCACGCGGTACAGCCGCGACCTCTCGCTCGTGCTCATCGACGTCGACCACTTCAAGGAGATCAACGACCGGATGAGCTACAAGCAGGGGGACCTCGTGCTCGTCGAGACGGGGAAGCTGTTCAAGACCCACACGCGCGAGGTGGACATGGTCTGCCGCTACGGCGGCGACGAGTTCGCAATCCTGATGCCGGAAACGAGCTACGAGCACGCCCTCACCAAGGCGGAGAACCTGCGACAGGTGGTGCGCTCGACGGAGTTCACCAACGTGGGCGAGCCCGCGAAGCCGCTGCACCTCACGCTCTCGATCGGGGTGACGGCCCACCACCCCGAGGTCCGCTCCGGCGACGAACTCCTCCGCGCCGTGGACGAGGCGCTCCACACGGCGAAGCGCTCGGGCCGCGACGCCGTCTGCGGCAATTTCAAGGGGAACCGCTCCCCGACGAGTTCGTAGAGCGCCGGACCCCCACCCCCTTGGGGAAGATCAACGTATATATAATGAAGAAACAACCCTGAAGACACCATGAAGAACGCGTTGATCTGGATCGTGGTCCTGGGGGCGCTGGGGGCGGGCGGCTGGACCCTCTGGCCCAAGAATACCAAGGACGAGAAGAAGGTCGAGACCAAGAAGGCGAAAGCCGAGCGCGGCGACATCGTCGTCTTCGTCACCGCGACGGGCGAGATCAAGCCCATCCGCGAGGTCGAGCTCAAATCGAAGGCGAGCGGGCTGGTCGTCCGCTTCAAGAAACTCCCCGGCGACCCGGTCGAGGAGGGGGAGCTCATCGCCGAGCTCGACAAGAAGGTGGAGCAGCGGAATCTCGACCGCGAGCAGTCCAACCTGTCGAGCGCCGAGGCGCAGCTCCTGATCTGCCAACTCCAGGCGATGAAGGACCTCAAGCAGATCGAGAGCGACCTCGCCTCCGCGCGCGAGGACGACAAGCAGAAGTCCGCGGAGCTCAAGCGGCTCGAGAAACTCACGGGCGAGCTCATCACCGAGAGCGAGCTCGGGACCGCGCGACTGGGCGCCCGGCTGGCCGAGGAGAAGATCAAGCAGGCCGAGGCCGGGCTCGCCCTGGTCCGGGGCCGCCGGGAGGCCGACGAGAAGCTGGCCTCCGCCGAGGTCCAGAAGGCGCGCGTGACGGTCGAGGACGCGAAGGAGCGGCTGGCCGACACCGAGCTCCGCGCCCCGATGAAAGGCATCCTCCTGAAGAAGCTGGTCGAGGAGGGGACGATCGTCGCCAGCGGCATCTCCGCCACGACCGGCGGGACTTCGATCGCGAGCGTGGCCGACGTCTCGCAGCTCTACGTCGACGCGAACATCGACGAGACGGACATCCCGAAGGTGAAGAAGACGCAGCCGGCCGACGTCTCGCTCATGAGCGGCTAGCAGGAGAAGTTCAAAGGCGTGGTGGACCTCATCCTGCCCAAGGGGGAGCTGGACTCGAACGTCATCGTCTTCAAGACGCGCGTGGCGATCCAGGGCAACGTCTTCGGGAAAGCCTACGCCGGAATGACGGCCTCGGTGAGCATCAAGGTGGATGAGAAGAAAGGCTGCCTCCTGCTCCCCAGCGAGGCCGTCAAGTACGAGAACAACAAGCCGGTCGTGTACGTCCCGGAAGGCGAAGGCTCCAGGGCCGTTCCCGTCAAGACGGGCCTCGACAACGGCATCAAGACCGAGATCCTGGAGGGCGTGGCGGAGGGGACGGAAGTCTACATCACGCACACGACCATCCCCGAGCCCAAGGGCACCCCGCGCTTCCGGCGCTACTAAGAAGAGGCCGCAGAGGCGCACAGGCGCAGAGAGAATCCCCATATGGACTGTCGGGCGGGGGCGGTCGGAACTCTGAAGAAAGCGGGTCTGGGGCCCTGCGACTCCCGCCTTCGCAGGGCCTTGGGCGGGCAAGCCGCGGCTATCTTATGAGCATCATCCGCGCCGAGAACATCGTCAAGAACTACCGCCTGGGCGAGATGGACGTCCCGGTCCTCAAGGGGGTCGACCTCGAGATCCAGGAGGGCGAGTACATCGCGCTCATGGGCCCCTCGGGCTCGGGCAAGTCGACCCTCATGAACATCCTCGGATGCCTCGACGTCCCGACGAGCGGGTCCTACACCCTCGAGGGCCGGGAGGTGGGAGACCTCAGCGACGACGAGCTCGCCCTCGTGCGCGGGGAGCGGATCGGGTTCGTCTTCCAGACGTTCAACCTGCTGGCGCGGACGAGCGCGCTCGAGAACGTGGAGCTGCCGCTCCACTACCAGGGGAAGCCCGCGCGGAAGGCGGCGGTCGCCGCGCTGGAATCGGTGGGCCTCTCCCACCGCGCCGACCACCAGCCCAGCCAGCTCTCCGGCGGCGAGCGCCAGCGGGTGGCCATCGCGCGCGCGCTCGTCACCGATCCCGCGATCATCCTGGCCGACGAGCCGACCGGGAACCTGGACTCGAAGACCGGGACGGAGATCCTCGAGATCCTCGACGGCCTGGCGCGGCGGGGCGTGACGGTCGTGCTCGTGACCCACGATCACTCCGTGGCGCTCCACGCCCAGCGGATCATCCACTTGAAGGACGGGAAGATCGAGCGGGTCGAGCGGACGGACTCGACCGCGACTCTTTTGAGTCCATGAAGAAAAGCAAAACCACAGAGGCACAGAGACACGGAGAAGATTCTCTGTGCCTCTGTGTCTCTGTGGTTCATCTTCTTTTCTTATGTATTTCCTGAGAGCTTTCAAGGTCGCGCTGACGGCGCTGGCCGCCAACAAGCTGCGGTCGGTGCTGGCCGTGCTCGGCATCGTCATCGGCGTCTCTGCCGTGATCATGATGATCGGCATGGGCCAGGGCGCCCAGGCCAAGGTCGAGGAGGGGATCACGAAGCTCGGGGTCAACCTGATCTTCATCTACCCCGGCTACAAGGGCGTGGGCTCCAGCCACGCGAAGACCACGACCGCGGAGACCCTCTCCCTCGAGGACTGCTCCATCCTCTCCGACCTCCCGGGCGTCGCGCAGGTGGCCCCCGAGGTGAAGCGCTACTACCAGCTGAAGTACATGAGCCAGAACACCAACGCCCAGGTGATGGGGACGACGCCCAACACGCTCGCCATCCGCGACTTCAAGATGGCGCGCGGGACGTTCTTCGACAAGTCGCACGTCCTCGGCCGGCTGCGCGTGGCGGTCCTCGGCGCGCGCGTGGCCCAGGACCTGTTCGGCGACATCGACCCCGTGGGGCGCACCCTCCAGATCGACCGGAAGAACTTCCAGGTCCTCGGCGTCCTCGAGGACAAGGGGGGCGGGACGTGGGCGAACCTGGACGAGACCGTGTACGTCCCCGTGACGACGGCGCTCTACCGGCTCTTCAACCGCCGCCACCTCAGCCAGGTGACGCTCCAGGCCGAGACCCGCGAGCAGATCCCGCAGCTGCTCAAGGACCTGGACGAGATGATGCGCCGCCTCCACAAGATCACGGGGAGGATGGAGCCGGATTTCATCCTCTCGTCGATGGACGAATGGCGGCAGCGGATGGAGGAGACGACGGGGGCGTTCACGAAGCTCCTCTCGGGGATCGCGGCGGTCTCGCTGCTCGTCGGCGGGATCGGCATCATGAACATCATGCTCGTCAGCGTCACCGAGCGGACGCGCGAGATCGGGATCCGGAAGGCCATCGGCGCGCGGCGGTCCGACATCCTCAAGCAGTTCCTGATCGAGTCCGTCACGATCAGCCTCCTGGGCGGGCTGCTCGGCATCCTCATCGGCATCGTGGGCGCGCAGGTCGTCACGAAGCTCCCGCTCCTGAAGTCCCTCTCGAACGGCGGCGACTGGGACGCCGTGATCTCGCCCGCCTCGATCGTGGTCTCCTTCGCCTTCTCATGCCTGGTGGGGATCTTCTTCGGGATCTACCCCGCCATGAAGGCGTCGCGCCTCAACCCCGTCGAAGCCCTCCGCTATGAATAGGGCGGCGGCCCTCCTCTTCTGCGCGGGGCTCGCGGCGTGCGGGGGCGGCGCGGAACCAGCCGCGAAGACCCCGGCGATCCCGCCCGCCCCGACCGACGTCGAGGCCGCGGTCGCGACGTTCAACGACCCGCAGAAGCCGCACGCCGAGCGCGTGGGGGCGCTCCACACGCTGAGGCGGCAGGGCGGCCGCGGCGCCTTCGAGCGCGTCAAGGACCGCGTTTGGATCGAGGCATCGCTCGCCGACGGCCTTTCGTTCTCGAAACTCGAGGAGGCCTCGTTCGTCGAGGCGATCGGCTGGCTGGCCGACCTCAAGGATCCGCGCGCGCGGCTGAAGCTGGAGCTGCACCTCGACCGCGAGACCGTCAAGCGCAAGCGACTGCCCGACGCGGTCCTCGCGGAGGCGGCGCTCGACCTCGCGAACTACCCGGAGAGCGAGAGCGCCCGCGAGACGCTCTGGGCGACGTTCAAGGATCCGGGGGAGAAGCCCCTCGTGCGCTCCTCCGCGATGAAGGCGCTCCAGGCCCACCACCCGAAGGACCTCGAGGAGCGGATCCTCAAAGTCGACGCCGCGCCCGGGGACGCGTGGCTTCGCGATCTCCAGAAGAAGCTGAAGTGACCTGAATTTCCCGGGGATACGCCGATCGGGGAGATCCGAAGATGGGTCCATCGATTTGAATCTCCCTATCTCCTCAATCACTGAATCACCTTAGAATTTCGGAACCCCTCCCCTCCCTTCGCGTCCAAGGGCGAGCTACACTCAGACGGGTTCCCCAAGGAGAAGCTATGAGATTCGCCGCCGCCCTCGCTGTCGCGCTGTTCCTGGCGTTGCCGGTCCGGGCGCAGGACGCCAGGACCGAGCAGCCGCTCACGATCAAGAAGATCGTGGTCTACAAGCACGGGGTGGGCTACTTCGAGCGCGAGGGGAAGGTGACGGGGAACAAGCAGATC
>JBGPCZ010000139.1:0-16951 GCA_041482015.1 Planctomycetota bacterium
CGTAGCCGACCAGGTCGCCGACGGAGACGTACTTCTTCACGCCCTGCTTTCCCATTTCCTCGATCACGGCGTTGAGCGCCTCGAGGTTGGCGTGGATGTCTCCCAGGATTCCGTATTTCATGGGCTAACGGATTTCCCGCTTCTGAAAGAGGGAACAGGACACCAGAAACACGGCCCCGACGAAGAGGGCCGCGTACGCGGACGACATCGCCAGGTACCGGAACGAAACGATCTTACCCTCGCTGAAATGGGTCTGCAAGTTAAAGTAACCCAGGTTCGGCATCGCGAACGAAAAGCCGCGCGCGGCGAGCGTGAGCGGCCCCACCTTCATTCTTTCGACGCTGGAGACCATGTAGCTTGAGATGTTCCCGAGGATGAAGGCGAGCGTGGTCGCGGAGACGGCGACGACGTTGGGGAAGAACGCGGAGAAGCTCACCGCGAGCGCGGTGAGGATCGCGGACTGGAGGAGGGAGAGGAGCGCGCCCTCGAACACGACGATGCCCTGCGTGAGGACGAACTGGTCCCAGAGGGCGCGGCATGTGGTGGCGAAGGGGCCGACGCCGCGTTCGAGTCCGAGGGCGACGTCGCGGTCGGAGAGGTGGAGGTGGGGCTGGGCCATCATCCAGAGGGTGATGAGGAGGACGCCCGCGAGGAAGAGGACACCCGGCACGATGGCAAGCCATATGCCGAGGGCCTTGCCGAGGATGAAATCGGAGCGGCGGATCGGCTTGGAGAGGAGCGTGACGGCGGTGCGGTCCTCGAGCTCCTGGGTGACGACGAGGCCGCAGGTGATGACGATGATGATGAAGCCCCAGAAGGTGAGCGTGGCGACGCCCATCTCCCGGACCATGTTCATCTCCTGGTAGAAGGAGAAGAGGGTGAGCAACTTGGAGAAGAAGACGGCGACGGCGAGGCTGAGGAGGAGGATGTAATAGAGGGGTTTGCGAACGATCTCCCCGTAGGTGGCAAAGGCGAGGGTGCGGATGCTGCTCATGTATATTTTATGGGTCGCTGTACTTCATCGTTTGAAAACCTGTCCGACGTCAATTATAGCCCCAATTCCACATGGGAGGGTGCTATAATAGCGGCGTAATCGGGAGTCGCACGGCTCCCGAAATGGAGAGAGAGTAGTAGGTAGAGAGTTGAGAGGGGGGAATCATGTCCCAGGTCAAACGTCTCGGCATGGGTCTCGGTGCACTCATTGGCGGCTCGGAAGCCGATGCCCTGCCTTCGGTGACGACGCCGGCCGGTGAGCCCGGCACGATCGAAGTCTCGCTGATCCGGCCCAACCCTTACCAGCCTCGCGCCGATTTCGACGAGCAGGAGATCCGGTCCCTGTCGGAATCCCTCAAGCGCCAGGGGTTGCTTCAGCCGGTGGTCGTGCGCTCCGTGCCCGGAGGGCTCTTCCAGCTCATCGCCGGTGAGCGGCGCTGGAGGGCGGCCAAGCTGGCGGGTTTCGAGCGCATCCCCTTCATTGTTCGCCAGGTTGACGATCAGAAGATGCTGGAGCTGGCCCTCGTGGAGAACCTCCAGCGGCGCGACCTGAACCCCATGGAAAAGGCGCGCGCCTTCAAGCAGCTGATGCAGCTCAATAACTGGACCCAGGAATCGCTGGCCGACGCGGTCGGCTTGGGCCGGCCGACCGTGGCCAACTTCATGCGGCTCCTCGAGGCGCCCCTGGAAGTGCAGGAGGCTGTTTCACGTGGAACGCTCACGATGGGGCACGCCCGCGCGCTCCTGTCGATCTCCCAAAGGGCGGCCATGCTCCAGATGTTGCGCCGGATCATCGAGGAGGACTTGTCCACGCGAGAGGTGGAGAAGTTGCTGACCCGCCGCCCCGCCCCCCCTTCCCCGGCCTCCTCTTCCGCCCGCGAGCCCTACTTGCAGGAGCTGGAGCAGAAGCTGATGGACAAGATCGGCGTCCGGGTGGAGATCATGCCCGAGGCGATCGTCATCCCCTATGGCTCGAACAAGCAGCTGAGCGACATCCTTCGCCGCCTGGGGGTACTGTAGCCGGGAAAAATACTGCGAGGCAGTTTTTGGACCTGGTGTTCCACGTGGAACAGCCTGCCCCCCGTAGCGCCAATCCGGGAGGTGCGAAGGGGGGGCTATTTCTTGCCGGCGGGCACGCCCTTGATGCGGACGGCGGTCTCCCGGAAGATCTTGTTGTGCGGGGAGGCCTTGTCGGGCTCCGGCTGCTTGCCGCCCTTCCACGGGTTGGCCAGGAAGTAGTCGAACGGGAACATGTCGTGGCTGTACTTCCCAATCGCCCTCATGAAGCCGGCGGCGTGGATGTTCATCCACCCGAACTTGGTGTGGATGAAGATGTCGATGTCGTCGCCGCCCTGCGGGAACGACTTGACCACGAGGGCGACATGCTCGCTCCCGTCGGCGATCTTCACCACGGCCGAGAAGAGTCCGAGGTCGTCGCTCGCGAAGCCGATCGTTTCGCGGACGTTCGGGTTGGTCTCCTCGCCGCCGGCTTCCATGAGCCAGCACTTCCCCGCCAGCACGTCTTCAGGCTTGATCTCGTTCAGTTTCATGGTCCAATCCTGCCACTAGCATATTTTCCCGGCCGACGGACAGCAAGAGGCAAGCGTACATTGATCGCACTTCGGCTTGCGTGCGCTACACACTTTCCGGCCGTGCCAGATCAGCCGGTGTGAAAAATTGATCCACTCCTCCCGGGGCAGCGCCTCCATCAGCTCCCGCTCGATCTTCTCCGGGTCCTCCTGCTTCGTCAACCCGAGCCTCTGGCTGAGCCGGCGGACGTGCGTATCCACGACCACTCCCGTCGCCTTCCGGAACCACGTTCCCAGCACCACGTTGGCGGTCTTCCGCGCCACGCCGGGGAGCTCCAGAAGCTCCTCTATCGTGGACGGGACCTCGCCGCCGAACTTCTCCACCAATACCGCGCCCGCTCCCCTCAGGCTTTTCGACTTGTTGCGGAAAAAGCCCGTCGACCGGATCTCCTGCTCCAGGGCCCCGGGAGCGGCCTCTGCATAATCCTTTGCCGTGCGGTATTTTTTGAAAAGCTCCTTCGTTACCAGGTTCACACGCACATCCGTGCACTGGGCCGAGAGGATCGTGGCGACCAGGAGTTCGAGCGCGCTTGTGTGGACGAGTGCGCATTCGGCGTCGGCGTAGTCGCGGGCGAGTTTCCCCGTCACTCTCCGCGCCCGCGCCGCCCTACCCGATCCCAAGGATTTCACAGACCCCATCGAGATCCCGGGTGTTCAGAACGTCCTTGTCCTCGAGCCAGCCGCGGCGCGCGGTCGCCACCCCGTACTCGATGTTCTCCAGGTCCGCGGTCGAGTGGGCGTCGGGATTGATCGAGAGCATCACGCCCTTCTCCTTGGCCCTCCGGCAATGGACCCAGTCGAGGTCGAGGCGGTTGGGGTGCGAGTTCAGCTCGATGATCTTGTCGTGCCGCGCCGCCGCCTCGATCACCCGGTCGAGATCGATCTTGTAACCGTCACGGCTGAGAAGGAGCCGACCCGTCGCATGACCGAGGAAGTCGAGGTGTTCGTTCGCCAGCGCCTTGCACACGCGCGCGGTCATCTCCTCCTGCGACATGTCAAACCGTGAGTGGACCGAGCCGATGACGAAATCGAGGTCGCCCAGGACCTTGGGGTCCAGGTCCAAGTCGCCGGTCGGCAGGATGTCGCACTCCAGTCCCTTGAGGATGCGGAAATCGGACCAGGTCTGGTTCAAGCGGTCGATTTCCTTCATCTGCTTCCGCAGCCGTGATTCGTCCATCCCGTTCGCGTACGTGGCGGCCTTGCTGTGATCGGAGAGCCCCATGTAGCGGAGCCCCATCGACCGGGCCTTCCGAGCCATCGCCTCGATTTCGGCCGTGCCGTCACTCCATGTGGAGTGGGTGTGAAATACTCCCTTAAGTGATTGAAATCCAATGAGTTGTGGTATTTTCTCCAGGTCGAGTTCGCCCGTGTTCTCGCGCATCTCGGGAGGGAAGTAGGGAAGACCCAGCTCCCGGTAGATGGCCTCTTCGTCGGGACATTCAATAAGTTTTGAACCTCTGAAGATCCCGTACTCGCTCAGCTTGAGCCCCTTCTTCTGGGCGATCTGGCGGAGCGCGACATTGTGCTCCTTGCTTCCCGTGAAGTAGTTGAGAGCAAAGGGGAATTGTTCGTCGGAGACCACCCGGAGGTCCACCTGGAGACCGCTCTTGAGTCGCACGCTCGTCTTCGTCTCGCCCTTCACGAGGATCGCGTCGATGCCGTCGGCCTTGACGAAGTGATCCATCACGGCCACCGGGGAAGGGGAGCTCACGAGGAGGTCGACGTCGCGCACGACCTCCTTCCACCTCCGGATGCTACCGGCGAGGCTCGAGCGGACGACGCCCGGCCCGGACTGCAGGTGTTCGAGCAACTCCCGCGCGACCGTCATCGCGTCATCCAGGCGCGCCTGCCCCTGGTGCTGGTTGAGGAACGCGATCCCCTCCAGGATCTTCTTCTGCGTCTTTTCGCCGAACCCCTTGAGCTCGAGGAGCGCGTTCTCCTCGCACGCCTTCTGAAGCGCCTCGATCGTCGTGATCTTTTTCTCTTTCCACAGGACCTTCGCCTTCTTGGGTCCGAGGGAGGGGATCTCGAGCATGCGGAGGAGGCCCGCCGGGACCTCGGCGCGGAGTTTCTCGAAGTACTCCATCCTTCCGGTCGTGACCAGCTGGGTGATCTTCTGCTCGAGCGCCTCGCCGATTCCCGGGACCTCGCCCAGCGTCCTTTCGCGCACGAGCGCGCGCACGTCCTGCGTCAGTCCCTCGATGGCGCGGGCCGCGTTCTGGTAGGCGCGGACCTTGAAAGTGTTCTCGTCCTGCAGCTCGAGGAGGTGGGCGATGGTCTCGAGAACCCCGGCGATCTCCCGGTTGTCCATCGGGGGCCTATTGGAACTTGTCGTGGCAGACGATGCACTGGCGCCGGATTCTCTCCAGGAGCCCGTCACCGCTGTCGGCGTCCCAGGTCTCCTTTTCTATGGCCTTCATCTTGAAGAGGAAGAGCTCGAAATCGTCGTCGAGCTCCTTGTCCTCGTCGGCATTCTTCCGGTAATGGAGCGCCCGCGCGGCCTCGGCGTTCCTGAGGAGCGTCGTCACCCTCGGCTTGATGACGGCGTCCCCCTTCTTCGCCTCGACGTCCTGCTCGATGGACTCCATGACCTCGCCGTTGGATTCCATGATCGCCATGTATTTCTTGAAGAGCTCGGCGGATTTCGATCGCCCTTTCTTGTCGACGGGGTCCTTCTTGTCCCGAGGCGCCGCGGGCTTCTTTTCCGCCGGGGGCTTCTCCTCCTCGACCGGCTTGGGGCTGGACGCGGGCTTCGAGTCCATCGACATCGACGGCCCTTTCGTCTCCGGGGGCGCCGGCGGAGGGGCCGCCTTGGGCGGGGCCGGGCTTTCGCCGCACGCGAGAAGGAGGAGGAGCGAGATCCCGCATCCGAGGTTCTTCATGGGCAAAATCGTAGCACGGCCCTCCGGGGGAGTAAAGAAGCGCGAACCTCCTGCGTCTTCCGACGCTTTCTGTCGTATATGAGATTGGCCCGGACGAACCAGCATTGAAGTCCCGGGTCCTTTCTGATATCAACCCCGTTCCTGAAGTGAGAGGAGAACCATGAGTCTTGCGAAACAGGCGATGCTTCTGCTGGCCGCCGCCCTGGGCGGCTGCATCGTGGTCCACGACGAGCCGCGGCACGTCTACCGCGCGCCGCCGCCCCCGCCTCCGGCTCCGCCGCCCGCCACGACGGTGGTGTGGACCGAGGAGGAGGAGGTCCACTACGTCGTCTACCGCGAGTACTTCGGCTGCACCGAGGAGGAGGTCGCCTTCATCCCGCACTACCGGCGGTACTACGCGTGCACGGATGACGAGATCTATTTCTGCTGGTTCGTTTCGCGTCGCTGCGGGCTCTCGTTCGACGTCTGCTGGAGGAGCTACTACTACGACTGCGGCCGGAGTTGCGACCGGCTCGTCGTCTACTACCGCGCCCCGCGCGAACAGTTCTTCGTCGCGGTCGGACCGGGCGTCGCCTATCCGCCCGTTTACCAGCGCAGCTACGCGTGCTATCACTCGGGCAACTACGCCAGCGTCACGTTCACCAACCAGGAGTACGTCGCCCTCGTTCACATGAAGGTCGGCGTCGAGTACCAGGGACACACCTCGACGACGTACTTCACCCGGGTCAACGAGTGCGGGGGCAACACCAGCCGGGTCGTCGTGCAGAGTCGCGACAGCTGCGGGCGGGGCGGCACGACCGTGACCGGCGTGGCCGTCCAGAAGACCGCCCCGCGTCCGTGGACGATGCCTCCGCAGCAGAAACAGACGTGGCAGCAATCGCACCAGGCGCAGGTCACGCGGAGCGAGACGTCCTTCAAGGAGGTCCACAAGGAACAGGTGCAGAAGGCCCAGCCGCAGGCGCAGCAGAGGCCCGCGGCGGGCGGCGCCCCGGAGAGGCGCGACGACCGGAACCCGGGCCGCGCACCGGCGCAGGGTGGAAATCCCAATCCTCCCGCGGGGAAGGGCGGAGAGGCCGAGCACAATCCGAAAGCCCCGGCCAAGGGCCCCGACCAACCGCCGCCTCCCAAGAGTCCGCGCGACGACGAGAAGCCCAAGGGAGACAAAGGGAAGGGTGAGGACAAGGGAAAGGACGAAGGCAAGAAGGGCGACAAGTAACTTCCTCGGAGAAACGCGAGGGGGTTCTTGACCGTGGACTTCGGACTTGGGACCTCGGACTAGATCTGGTACATGTCCTTGAAGTGCGGCAGGTCGAACGTGATCGACCGCTGAGCGCTGCAGTGCTTGCACTGGAGATCGAGCCGGTCGAACGGCTCTCCCGCCGGCGTCTGGCAAAGCGCCTGGAGCCGCACGTCGAACTTCTCCACCCCGCAGGCGCACTTGAGCCGCATCACCACGCTGTACTCCCGTGCGACGTCGCTGAAGTGCCGCATCACGGGCTTCTCGCGCGTCAGGATGTACTTGTCCAGGACCGAGAGCAGGTGGTGCACCATCGCGATCTCGAGCGCCGCCGCGTCGAAGCCATGGCCCGCCTCGACCAGCGGCTCGAACCCCTGGAACGCCGCCACCATCATGTAGTGGACCATGTACCCCACCGGGTACTGCGGCATCTCCTTCGCGCCCGGCATCAGCTTCTCCACCAGCAGCGCGATCGCCTTCGGGTCGGGCTTCTTCCGGGCCCGGTCGACGTACGCCTGGAGCATCGCCCGCACCCGGCGGAGCAGGCGTTCGTCCAGCTGGTCGATCACCTGGATCCCGTCGTACTCGTGCACGCTGAAGTGCTCGCCCGTCGCGCCGAAGTACCGCTGGCGGAGGTTGAGGAGGCTGCAGACCGCCCCGAGCACCGACTGCGCCGAGGTGAACTTCTTGACCGACTCGTCGCCTTGGGCTTCGATCGCGTGGACGTGCTGCTCGACGATCTTCTTCGCCTGCGCCGAGGGCTCCATCCGGGAGACGGGCTTGGTCACCGGGGCGATTTCTCCTCGATCAGCTTTTTTACCTCGGGGCTCGGTGGGGACGCAGCGCCGACCTCGAGCTTGGGATCGTCAAAGGAGCCCTTGAGCGAGACCGGCACGAAGATTCCCTTGAAGATGTTCGAGAGGAGATCGAGCGGAGCACCGATGACCGGTAGTATACTATTCCAGTCCTTCTTGCCAAGCCTCGGGATGAACGTCACGTCGATCCAGTCCCCCGTGAGGCTCGCCGACCCGTCGCCGAACAGGCTCACCGGGTAGCCCAGGAAGTGCATCTTGTCGATCCGGTAGCGGTCCTGCTCCACGGTGAATTCGAGGACCGCGGTGTCGATCCGCTTCTCCGACACGGGGCTGAGCGCGAGCACGTGGATGATCTTCGAGAAGGCCGGGAGCTCCCAGAGATCCCCGTCGGTGATCTCGCAGTGGCCCGAGACGATCGGCCTCCGGGTCGCGAGCCCCGGGTCGACCTTCAGGGCGAAGACCGCGTTGAACCGCCCCGTCATCGCGCGCTTGAGGAACGGGGCGCCCGCCGACATCTTCGCCACGTCCGCGTCCCGCACGTCGATCTTCATCTGGGAGATCACGAGCGGGCTGGATTGCGGGATCTCGGCGTAGACCGTCATCCGCCCGCCGTAGAAATCGCCCGTGAAGGGATTGAGGTAGAGCTTCCCGCCCTCCTTCACCAGGACTCCGTTTACCGAGTGAACGGTCCAGGTGACCTCCCGGCCCGACTTTGCGACGAACGTGATATGGAGGACCCCGTCGCGGATGTGGATGCCGTTACGGGGGAAGCCTTCGTCCGGATCGCGGTAGGGGACGAACCTCGTGCCTTCGGAGGGAGTCGGCGGAGCGTCGGGGGCGCGGGGCGCCTTTTGGAGCGCCCACTCGAGGTTCCACTCGCCGTCGGCCTCGCGGCGCACGTGGATCTCGGGCCGGAAGAGGTCCACCTGCATGACCCGGATCCGGGTGTCGCGGAGGGGCATGCCGTCGAGCGTGAGCCGGAGCTGCTCCGCGCGGAAGAAAAGGCGCCGCTGCCCGCCGTGATGGGTGTAGACCTCGGGGCGCGTCAGGACGATGTTGCCCTCCCGCTCCAGGTCCACGTCCTCGATCTTCTCCACGGCCGCGCTCGCGAGATCGTTGAACATCTGCTGCGCGTAGCGGTAGACGAACCGCTGGTAGACGATGTCCCGGACGACCCAGTACACCACCGCGAGACACGCGAGGAGGAAGACCAGGAGCGCCCACCGGCTCCGCGGGTCGCGCTTCTTCGCGTCGGTGAAGACCGCCTTCTCGAACGACCCGGGGGCCTTGGGAGGCATGCCCCTATTATATAGGCTCATCCGGATTTGGAGCGAGCCGCTTCTCTGCCGTGGTTTTCTTCGAAGTTCTCAGCGACAGAGGCACAACGCGATGAGGGCCAGTCCCGTCGCCACGACCGGATCGTCTTCCTTCATCAGTCGGTTCGTGTTGACCCACGACCCGTCGGGCTGCTGGTGCGCGAGGAGGATCCGGGCGATCACGGGGGAGGGGTCGACCTTTGACTCCGCGAAGAGCTTGTAGTACATCATCGCCCGCCCCCACTCCTCCGGAAGCGTGAGCCAGGGGGGCATGTCCCGGGTCCGCAAGACCGCCGCCCAGGCCGGCTTCCCTGGCATCAGGATTCGAAGGGCGTCGAACGTCGCGGTCGCATAGCCGTTTTTCCCCGCCTTGTTCTGGTGGGCCCAAAGCGAACTCGGGGTGAAGAGGAAGCCTCCGTCGGCGGCCCTGCAACGCCTCGCGAAAATCGCCGCCTTCGGATCGCCCCCGAGGGCCTCGCACGCGAAGGCCGTCACCGAGAGGTTCGGCCGCTGGCACTGGGGCTTCCTGGCCGTGATCGCGCCCTCGTCCCACCCGCCGTACTCGGGATCGCCCTCGCTCCAGCCGAGCTCCTCCGTGAGCTGCCTGGACTTCAGGTCGCGGACGAGAGCGCTTGCGTCCTTCGAGGGCCGCAGCCGCTGGAGCGCGAGGATCGAGAGCGCGAGCGAGTAGGTCGGGTACTCGCCCCCGGCGATCGGCAGTTGGTCCAGGGCGCGGTCGATGACCGGGCGATGCTTCGAGAGCTCGGCGGGCGCGGCGTGCGAGAGCGCGTAGAGGACGAACGGCGTGAGCGCCTGCCCGCTCCCGAGCTCCTTCATTGTTTTCGATGTCCAGAGTCCGTTCTCGCATCGGGATGCCAGGAAGTTGACGGCCCTCGTGACGGGCGTCTCCGGGGCCGCGGGCGTCGGCGGGGGAGGAAGCGGCTTCGAACACGAGAGGAGGGAAACCGCAAGGGTGCAGAAGGACAGGACCGGCACGATCCGCGGAGGCCGCATTACTGTTCCAGGATGGGGAGCATCCGCTGCGGAGCGAGGAAGGTGAGGACGGCGCAGGCCGTCGGGAACGTCCGGCCGCTGATGCAGGCCGTGGTCGACCAGCTCCCGTCGGCGTTCTGGCGCTTCACGAGCTCCCTCGTGATCCACGGGTACCACTCGCCCCAGCGCTTGTCCTGCTCGATGAGGAGCGCCTGCGTGAACAGCGCCGCGGAGAGGTAGTCCTCGCCCTCGACCGTCAGGAACGCGCCGCCCATCTGGCCCGTCTGGACGAGCCGCAGGAAGGCCTCGGTCGCGCCGCGCGCCTCCTGCGAGGAGGCGTCGCCCATCGCGTAGAGGACCCGGAGGCAGCTGGCGGTCGCGTAGATCGTCTGGTAGTTCCCGTTCCCGAACGTCTTGTCGAAGAGCTTCGACGCGGGGTTCCACTGCGCCTTCAGGAATTCCAGCGTCTTGCGGACCGACGCATCCTCGACGTCGACGCCCGCCGACGCGGCGGAGCGGAGCGCGAGCCACGCCATGCACGTGGCCTTGAGGCTCCCGAAGGTCTCCTTGTGCCAGCTCCCGTCGGGCTCCTGCGACTTCACGATGATCTGGGAGAGCTGCGAGATCGCGTCGCGGAGCTCGAGGTGGGTGTCGTTCGAGAGCCCTGCCGCCCGCTGCCCGTACACCTGCGTCAGGAAGACCGTCGCGAAGATCGAGTGGATGCTCCGCCCGAGCTTGCGCTGCACGAGCGTCTCCTCGCCCTTCCAGATGTCGCTCTTCATCCGCCGCGCGTGGCGCATCACGAACTCCAGGCCGCGCCGGATGGCCAGCACGCCGTCGGCGTCGGGGCCGCCGCGCTCGGTGTTGCCGTTCGACATGATCGCGAGCGAGGCGACGACCGTGCAGCTGATGCACCCCTCGCGGCCCTCGTCGAGCCCCCACGAGCCGTCGCGGTTCTGCGCGCGCAGGAGCCACTTGAGCCCGCGCTTGGCGGACGCCGCGCGCTCGGCCTCCGTCAGCGCGGCCGGGGCCGGCTTGCGGGGGCTCTCCTGGGCGAAGCCATGGGGAAGCGACAGGAACAGGGCGAGGGCGGCGGTCTTCCAGCGCATGTGTTCTTCTATTGTAGACGTTCCCCAGGGGGCTGGGTTCATGCGTTCCGAAAAAGGATCCGGCGCCCCGCGGAGAGGTGGACGGGTAAGTATAATAGGTGCCCATGGCCTCGATCCCCAAATCTCTGGGCAAGTACATCATCGTCGGCCCGATCGGGAAGGGCGGGATGGGCGAGGTCTTCAAGGCCTTCCAGCCCGACCTCAACCGGCACGTGGCGATCAAGACGCTGCTGTCGGGCGAGCAGGCGAGCGAGGACTTTCTCCAGCGCTTCCAGCGCGAGGCCCGGTTTGCCGCGAAGCTCGTCCACCCCAACATCGTCCAGATCCACGACTTTGGGACCGAGGGGAAGCTCCACTACATCGTCATGGAGTACGTCGAGGGGCGCTCCCTCAAGGACCTCATGTCGGAGCAGCGGCTCGAGCCCGAGAGCGCGCTCAAGATCGCGCACTCTGTCGCCCGCGCGCTCAAGTTCGCCCACGATCAGAAGGTCATGCACCGCGACATCAAGCCCGCGAACATCCTGATCGACAGGCAGGGGCGCGTCCGCATCCTCGACTTCGGCCTCGCCAAGTCGCTCGCCGACGGGAAGTCGCTGACCTTGTCGAGCGTCATGATCGGCACGCCGTTCTACATGTCGCCCGAGCAGGCCTTCGCCGCGCCCGAGGAGGTCGACGCGCGGACGGACCTTTACTCGCTGGGCGCGGTGCTCTACGAGATGCTGACGGGCCGGCCGCCCTTCCAGGGCGCCACGGTGCTCGCGATCCTCCGCAAGATCGAGGAGGAGGACCCGCCCCCGCCGGGGGTCTCGCCCTCGATCGACGCCCTGGTCGAGAAGGCGATGGCGAAGGACCCGGAGCGGCGCTTCCAGACCGCGGGCGACCTGGGCGACGCGATCAAGGGCTGCCTCTCGGGCTCCGAGACGGCGATCCCGCGCGCGGCGCCCACCGAGCGGCGCGCCGTCGAGCCTCCGCCCGGGAACGCCCCCCGGCGATCCAGGATCCAATGGATGCTCGGGAGCGCCGGCGCCGCGGGGTTGCTCGGCCTCGTCCTCTGGGCCGCCCTCCATCATCCCGGCGAGACGGCACCGACCGACTCGCCGCCGCCGAGGCAGGTGCTCGCGTCGACCCCTTCCGATCCGGCCGCCGGGCTTCACGCGCTCCTCGAGCGGAAGGCCGAGCCCACGGCGCCGGAGCTGGCGAAGTTCGCGGAGGATGCCACCCTCCGCCGGGTGATCGCCCAGCATTACCAGAAGCGCGGGGAGTTCTCGCGCGCCCTGGAGTACCTGAAGGGGTACGAGCGGGCGGTCTGCGATCTCGCGAGCGCGCGGTCGCTCCAGCGGTTCGCGTCGCCGGCGCTCTTCCGCCTCTCGATCCCTCGGCCGCGCGATCTCAAGGGCCCGGAGGCGTTCCTCATGGACGCGGTCGCGCGGCACCTGGAGGGGAAGGGGGACGCGGCGCGGCTGAAACTCAAGAACGCGGAGTACGCCGACGCGCCGTTCCCGCACGTCCTCCTTGTCCGCGCGCACCTGGATCTCTGGGACGCGTGGCTCGACCCGGGTGGCGAGTCGCAGAAGCTCGTCCTCTCGCAACTCCGCCGCGATCTCGAGCGCTCGAACGAGCTCTTCCTCCTGCCAGTCAAGGCGATCGCCGCGCAGGTGGACGGCGACGGCGTGGCGGCGCGCGAGGCGGCCGAGCGGCTCAAGCGCCAGGCCCCGCACGCGGTGGAGAGTTTCCTCGTCTCGGCGATCCTCTTCCAGCGCGCGGGGCGGATCGATCTCGCGATCGAGGAGTTCAAGACGGCGAAGGACCTCGACCCGAAGAACCCGGACCTGGCGGTCTACGAGGTCTACCTCCGGTGGCTCGAGGTGCTCAACGATCCCGAGAACCAGAAGGTCGACGTGGACCCGGCCAGCAAGAAGATGGACCTGAAGGAGATGCGGGAGGTGCTGGACGAGCGCCTCAAGCACGATCACTATCCCGCGGCGCTTCTCCTCCGGGCGGTGGGTCGCGCGCTGGAATCGAAATGGGAGGAGGCGGAGGACGATCTCCGCAAGATGGAGAAACGGGCGTCGCTCGACCGGATCACGGTCGACCACGAGCGGCTGGCGTCGTTCGTCTGGGGGGGGACGTCGCGGAGCAAGCTTCTCGACGCGACATGCGATCTCCAGCTCCACCTCGGGCGGGCGGACGCGGCGCTCACGACGGCGGAGTTGATCACGGGGGAGGACCTCGTGGAGGAGGAGAAGAAGGACCTCCTCCGGGGGAACCACCGGCGGATCGCGCGGCTCTCGGCGGCGAACGAGGAGAAGGCGCTCCGGCATCTCGAGGAGGCGCTCAAACTCGGCGCGGCGCCGCAGGAGCTCAGGGACGACAACGAGCTGGGCGACCTCCGGCAGAAGCCCGCGTTCGTCGAGCTCGTGAAGAAGTATGAACAATGACGCCTTCGAGGCGCTGGTCGCGCCGCACCGCGACGCGCTGGCGCGGTTCGTCTCGATGATGGTGGGGCGCGAGGCGGAGGACATCGTCCAGGAGGCGGTCGCGACGGCGTTCAAGGACATCGACCGCTTCCAGAACCGCTCGAAGTTCTCGACGTGGCTCTACGGGATCGCGCTGAACATGTGCCGGAAGCACCTCCGGGACAAGGGGCGGCACGCGACATCGGCATCGCCGGAGGTGCTCGCGGCGCTGCCCGCCCGGAGCCGGGGGGTGCTCTCCTCGGTGATCCGCCACGAGATGGCGGAGCGGCTGGAAATCTCGGTGTCGCGCCTGCCGACGCCGATGCGCGAGGCGTTCCTCCTGCGATACGTGGACGGGATGGACTACCCGGAGATCTCGTCGATCACGGGCGCGTCGGAGGGGACGGCGCGGGTCCGCGCGTTCCGCGCGCGCGCGCTGCTGCGGGAGGAGCTCGGCTCCGTCGTCGACACGGTGTGGCTGGAGAAGGGGTAGGCTCCTCAGCGCCGGGAGAGCCTCCGGATCGCCACGATGCCCAGCGCCGGGCCGATCGAGAGGCCGCAGAACGCCCAGGGCCAGCCCTTCACCTCCACGATTCCCGGGATGGCCTGGAGCGTCACCATGCTGAGAAGGAACCCCAGCGACGTTTGAAGCGTCAGCGCCGTGCCGACCGCCTCGGGCGGCGCGGACTCCGTCACCATGGCCGAGAACTGCGCCGAGTCGGCCACCACGAAGAAGCCCCAGGCGAAGGCGATCGGGGCCAGGATCCAGAAGCTCGCGCCGAAGAAAGCGCCGATCACGAGCGCGCAGGCCCCGCTCGCGGCCATCGACAGGTTCACGGTGAGCGCGCGTCCCCGGCGATCGGCGAACCACCCGCCCCAGACCGATCCGAGGCCTCCGCAGGCCAGGGCCCCGAACGAAAGCGCGTCGATGGTGCCCGGGGAATTCCGGCCCGCCGACGAGGCGGCCAGGAATGCGGGGAGCCAGACCCACATGGCGTAGAGCTCCCACATGTGCCCCAGGTACCCGGCGATGGCCAGCCGGGTCTCGCGGTGCGCCAGGACCGTGCGCACCAGGCCGAGCGAGAAGGGGCGCCGGGCAAACGGGTAGGGCCCGTCGCGATAAAGGGTGGCCACGAGAAGCGCCGAAAGGAGCGCCGCGAGCGACGTTGCGAGGATGATGGCCCGCCAGTTCGATCCGGCCGCCGAGTGGGCGAGCCAGGGCGTGGCCTTGCCGACCACGAGACTACCAACCAGCGTGCCGATCGCCAGGCCCCGGCCGGCCCGGAACCAGGTCGAGATCATCTTCATCGCAGGCGGGTAGACCCCGGCCAGGAAGAACCCGGTCATGAACCGGGAGGCGAGCGCCGCGGGATACGTCGAGGTCAGCATCACCGCGACGTTGGCCGCCGCCACCATCGCGGCGGACACGCCGAAAAGGGCCCGCGAGGAGGCGATATCCGGGAGATTGAGGAGGGCCGACACCGCGGTGCCCACGACGAAGCCGAGCTGGACGAGGGTCGAGAGCCAAGCGACCCCCTTTGAGTCCAGATCCCAGGCCGCCGAGAAATGGGGAGCGAGGGCGCTCGACACGAGCCACGGCGTCATGCCGAACGACACGGCCACGGACAGGAGGCCGAGGATGGCCCAGCGCCGGGAATCGCGGTCGTGCTCCGCGGGACGGTCGCCGCCCATCGACCTCAGCGTCTCGCGGTCGAGTCTTTCGCCGGCGCGTAGACGCAGGCGCGGCCGCCGCTGGCGAGGTGCTCGGTGCGGTCGAGCTTCGTCCCGAGGACCGCCTCGAAGAGCGCCTTCTCCATCTGGCAGACGAGGGGGAACTCCCTCGCGATCGCGGCGATCGGGCAGTGGTGCTCGACCAGGCCGCGGGCGCGGACGATGGCCATGTAGCCCTCTTCGTCGCGGATCCGCGCCAGCTCCTGCCACTTGTCCCCGAGCGACTTCCCCGCGAGGCGCTTCCGGTAGGCCGCGGCCAGCGTCCGGGTGCGCTTCCGGAGCAAGGTCTCGACCTTCCCGGGACCGTCGGTCTCCTGGATCTGGCGGAGGATCGCGAGCGCGAACGGGCCATAGGCGTTGGGGAAGAGCGCCTCGGCTTTCGCCGTGAGCGCGAAGAGGTGGGTCGGGCGGCCGCGCGGGCGCCGCTCCTCGCGACGCTCGACCAGCCCCTCGCGCTGGAGGGCCACCAGCTGCTGCCGGACCGCAGTCTCGTTGACCCCGCGGAGCTTCGCCAGGGCCGGCGCGTTCGACGGCCCGTGGACCTTCAGCAGGTCGAGGATCGCCGGCCGGTCCGCCTCGGTGTAGTCGCGCATCGACTTCATTCTAGGCCCCCCGTCCTGCGCCACAAGATTTTATGGAGTTTGTCATATATATACAGTATATACTGTATTATATGTAGGAATGAAGAAGGAGGTGGACCATGGACGTCGCGGGATTCGATCACCTGAACCTGACGGTGCGGGACCTCGGAGAGTCGGCGGCGTGGTACCAACGCATTTTCCGCTTCGAGCTCGTGGAGGAGGGCATCCGGGAGGGGGTCCGCTGGGGGATCCTCCGGTCCGCGGGCGGTCGCGGGACGGCGATGCTCTGCCTCTACGAGCGGCCCGAGTACGGCGACGCCGACCCCGAGGCCCTGGGAGCCCACCAGCTCCACGGCATTCGTCACTTCGGGCTGCGGATCGAGGATGAGGGGGAGTGGCGGGCGCTCGTCGAGCGCGAGAAGCTCGAGACCGAGGAGATGAGCTGGCCTCACTCGACCTCGTGGTACGTCAACGACCCGACCGGCTACGAGATCGAGGTCGCGCACTGGAAGAAGGGCCGCATCGAGTTTGCCTCGGGTCGAAAGGAGAATCCATGATCGAGTATCCGCTCCGGGACTTCCCGAACGTGCGGGGGCTGAAGGGGATTCCCGACGCCCTGGTCGAGGCGCACCTCAAGCTCTACGCGGGATACGTAAAGAACCTCAACCTGCTGCGGCAGCGGCTGGGCGGGCGGGCGCCGGGCACGCCCGAGTTCTCGGAGCTTCACCGCCGCGTGGGGTTCGAGATCAACGGCATGCGGCTCCACGAGCTCTACTTCGACAACCTTTCGCCGGCCGGCGGAATGCCCGGCGTCCCGGTGAGGGACGCGATGTCGAAAGAGTGGGGGTCGTTCGAGGCGTGGCAAGCGGAGTTTGCGGGCGTGGGCGCGATGCGCGGGGTCGGCTGGGCCATCCTCTACCAGGACCCTTCGGGCGGCGCGCTCTCCAATCACTGGATCGGGCTCCACGAGGAGGGCCATCCCGCGGGATTCCGGCCGATCCTCGTGATGGACGTGTGGGAGCACGCCTTCACCGGGTTGGAACGGCCGAAGTACATCGACGCGTTCCTTTCTAATGTCCGATGGGAAACCGTTGAGACACGGCTCATCGAGCTTGGCGGAGGGCGACGTTGACGGCGGCGGCGGGCGAGATCGGGGAGCCGGCCGGCGCGGGGACGGCCCCGGCGAACGGCATCGCCGCGGCCCGGGTCGCCAGCTGCACGACGAGGAACGCGATCGCAGGGGTCAGCA
>JBGPCZ010000140.1:0-16805 GCA_041482015.1 Planctomycetota bacterium
CGACGGAGCGTCGGCGTGGGGAGCCGGACGATCCGGCGCCTGTGGGCAAGGAAGTCTTCGCTGAACTCGAGAAGCGGGAAACCTTCGCGCAGGAACTCTTCGCGCGAGCGCAGGCCCGAGAGGCGACGGTGAAGAAGAAGGCCTTTCTGGGAGACGGGCAACGGGACCTCTGGGAATTCCGGAAGCAGTACTTCCCCGGCTATGAGGAGGTACTCGACTGGATGCACGCCTCGGAGTATCTGTGGAAGGCCGCGTACCTGTTCCTTCCGGAGTCGTCGCCCGAAGCTCATGCCTGGGTGGAGCGTCAGCAGAAGCGGTTCCGAGAAGGAGACGTCAAGAAGGTCATCCGGGAGATCCAAAGGCTAACGCGCGATGGCACCCTCCGGGGGCGCGCGCGGAAGGAGGAGGCCCGGAAGATCGTCGCCTACTTTCAGACCAACCGGAAGCGCATGAGGTACGATCGCTATCGCCGCATGGGGCTGCCGATCGGAACAGGTGCCGTGGAAGGAACCTGCCGCTATCTGGTGAAGGATCGGATGGAGCGTTCGGGGATGCGATGGACGGTGAAGGGCGCCCAGGCGATTCTCACGCTGCGCGGCATCTACGTGAGCGATCACTGGGATCGCTACTGGCCGTGGTATAGAGCGTCAGAAGCCAAGCGACTCTACGGGAAAGCTGCGGACGTGAAGGCCCTCGCGGTGGGGGCCGCCGCATGAGTGTCAACCGAGAATAGCCACACCCAATTCAAATCGTGCTTTAAAGCAAGAAACCGCAAGCCCTTGGGAGCCAACGAATCATGTGCGGGGTGGGCCTCTGGTGAGTTCACGGGGAGGTGCCGATCGGGGTGGGCTTCGCGTCGAGACAGAAGGTCCTGGCGAAGTCGTAGACGTCGATGAAGTCCTCGATCGAGTCGTTCTCCGCGCGGCTCATGAGACTGGCGTCCACGAGGTTGAAGACCATGGCGCCGAAATGCTCGGTCTTCCCGATGTTCCACTGCCCGAGCACCAGGAGGGCCAGCCCGCCGAACTGCTCGATCGCGAGATTGCGCAACCCCTCGGCCAGCTCGCGTCCGGTCACGTGCCGCTTGCAGCCGATGTTCTTGACGGTGTAGTCGAGCCCCTCGTAGATGAAGCGATAGGCCGGAATGGGGAAGCGGGGATCCTTGGCGACCACCGCCTTCAACTTCGCTTCAAAGTTGCTCTGCTTCGGCATCGATTTTCTGAAAGAGGACGGGACCCTTCCGGACCTTCGTACCCACCCTAATATAGTCCCATTCGCGCGCCGATTCCAGACGTGTCGGGGCGTCGGCGATCCCCAGCTGCTCGAAGATCCTCCGCGAAATCGAGGGGATGAACGGCGAAAGGAGGACCGCCAGGATCCGCAGCGCCTCGGCCGACTGGTAGAGGACGCCCGCCACCTCGTCGGTCTTGCCCGCCTTCGCCAGCTTCCAGGGCGCGCTGGCTTCGATGTGGCCGTTGGCGATCGTCACGCCCTTCCAGAGTTCGGCGAGCGCCGTGTGGAATTCGAACCTGTCCATGAGCGGCGCGATCCGGTCCGCGAGCCCGCCGATCGCGTCGCGGAGCGGCGCGTCCTGGGGAAGCGGCACGCCTTTCGTGGAGAACGCACCGCCCTGGTAGCGCTCGGTCATCGAGACGATCCGGTTCAGAAGATTGCCCAGCTTGTCGGCGAGGTCGCTGTTGGACCGGTTGAAGAAGCTGTCCCAGGTGAAATCGCCGTCCTGGCCGAACGCGACCTCCGACAGGAGGAAGTTGCGCAGGGGGTCGGCGCCGAAGCGGTCGGCGATCATGACGGGGTCGATGACGGTGCCCAGCGACTTCGACATCTTGAACCGCTCGTTTCCCTTGCGGACGTAGACGAAGCCGTGGACCGCGAGCTTCCTCGGCGGCTCGATCCCCGCGCTCATCAGCATCGCCGGCCAGATGATGGCGTGGAACTTCGTGATGTCCTTGCCGATCACGTGGAGGTCCGCGGGCCACAGTCGCGCGAAGCGGTCCATGTCGTCCGGGAATCCCGCGGCCGTGATGTAGTTGATGAGCGCGTCGAACCAGACGTACATGACCTGCTCGGAGTCGCCGGGAATCGGGACTCCCCAGCGCGTCGTCCGTCGCGAAATCGAGATGTCCTCGAATCCCTGGTCGAGGAGTCCGATCATCTCGTTCTTGCGGAACGCCGGGTCGATGAAGTCGCCGCGCTCGAGGAGCTTGCGGACGGGGTCGATGTACTTCGACAGGAGGAAGAAATAGTTCTCCTCCTCCATCTGCTTGAGCGGCGTGGCGGGATGGTTCGGGCACTTCCCGTCCTTCAGGTCCGCCTCGGTTTTCCGCGCCTCGCAGCCGATGCAGTAAAGCCCCTTGTAAAGAGCCTTCTTGATGTCGCCCTTCGCCTGGAGGCGGCGGAAGATCTCCTGGCAGGCCTTGTAATGGGCGGGCTCGGTCGTGCGGATGAAGCGGTCGAACCCGACGTCCAGCTTCTTCCACGTCCCTCGGAACTTCTCCTCCATCTGGTCGCAGTAGGCTCGCGGGTCGAGCTTGAGGGACTCGGCCTTCTCGGCCACCTGCTGGGAGTGCTCGTCGTTGCCCATGAGGAAGAAGACGTCGTCGCCCTTCAGGCGCTTCCAGCGGGCGATGACGTCGGCGAGGATCTTCTCGTAGGAGGTCCCGACGTGCGGGACGCTGTTGACGTAGTCGATCGCGGTCGTGAGGAAATACTTGCCCATGGGCGAGGGTGATTCTAGTCGCCCCGCCCGGGGAGTCCACCTTAATTCAGGACCGCGGGGTACCATAGGCAGATGCGGATCCTGGGTATGCTTCTCCTGGCCGGGCTGGTGACGCCGATTCTCACCTGCGCGTGGATCGGCGTGGACGGCCGCTGCGACCTCTCGATCGTCCTCGAGGAGGAGGGGCGCGCCGTCCCCGGTCTCATCCGTTTCGAAGACGCGCGGGGCGGGGCGGTCGCCCCGGGCGGGCTCCTTTCCCGCGGTCTCGGCCTCGAGGAGAAGCATCCCGCCCTGCGCTGGTCCGTGCTGCCCGGGCCCTCGCAGGCGCGCCTGGCGCGGGAGAAGCTGGTCGTCCAGGCGTTCCACGGGCTCGAGACCGAGCTTTCGCGTGCCGAAATCGATCTCACGGACCGCGAGCAGGCGGAGCTGCGCATCCCGTTGAAGCGCTTCGCGAACGAGCGGGAGAAGGGCTGGACGGGAGCGAACACACACCTCCATCTGAAGGAGATCTCGCGCGAGGAGTCCGACCGCTACCTGGGTGAAGTCCCCCGCGCCGACGGTCTCGACGCCCTCTTCGTCTCGTACCTCGAGCGCACCGACGCCGATCGAGGCTACATCTCGAACCGGTACACGGAGGCCGACCTCCAGGCGCTCACCGGGCGGACCGGCGTGCTGTTCGGGAACGGGGAGGAGCACCGGCACAACTTCACCGGGTTCGGCGAGGGCTTCGGCCACGTGATGTTTCTCAACATCCGCGCGCTGATCCATCCCGTCAGCATCGGGCCCGGGATCATGAAGAAGGGGACCGACGGTCTGCCTCTCCAGAAGGGGATCGACGAGGCGAGAAGGGATGGTGCGACCGTCCTCTGGTGCCACAACACGTTCGGCCTCGAGGACATCCCCAACTGGGTGACCGGCCGGCCGCACGCGCAGAACATCTTCGACGGCGATCCGGCGACGCACGGAAACTACAAGGACACGTTCTATCGATACCTGAACGCCGGGCTCCGCGTGCCGTTCTCCACCGGCACCGACTGGTTCATCTACGACTTCTCGCGAGTCTACGCGGCGGTGAGAGAGCCGCGGGGCCCGCGGGACTGGCTGGGCGTGCTCGAGGCGGGGCGGACGTTCATCACGAACGGCCCGCTTCTCGAGCTCGACGTGGCCGGCGAAACCCCGGGGGGGACGGTGCGGCTCGAAAAGGCCGGTCGCGTCCGATTCAAGATCCGCGCGGCGGGCCGCGTCGACTTCGGCCGCATCGAGCTCATCAGGAACGCCGACGTCGTCGCGAAGGCCGGTTCGCGCGCGGAGGAGGGCCATTTCACGGCGGAGATGGAGGGCGAACTCGAGATCCCCGGACCGTGCTGGATCGCGCTCCGAATGCCGCCGCCGCCCACGAAAGAGGAGCCGAACGAGAAGCATCCGGTCACCGAACTGGGCGGGCCGCTCTTCGCCCACACGAGCGCGGTGCAGGTCGAGGTCGCGGGGAACCGCGTCTTCGATGCAGAGGCCGTGAAGGGGTTGCTCGAGGAGGTCCGGCAGTCCAGGGCGACGATTGAGAAGATCGCGGTCTTCGCCGACGAGCACGAGCGCGGCCACGTGCTCGGCGTCTACGCCGTCGCGATCCGCGTGCTCGAGGGCCTGCTCAAGCGCTGACGGCCCTCACCTCCGATCCAGGTCCATGCGTCGCGCGGTCGCCTGCGAGCGCCACCGGAGCGCCTCCGCGGCCCTTCCAGTCCGGTCGCAGATCTGCGCGAGGAAATCGGCGGCGTTCGCCTCGACGCGCGGCGAGGGGGAGAGCGTGAGGGTCTTGCGGAAGAGCGTCTCCGCGCGGTCGATACGCCCCATCCCCAGGTAGGCCTGCGCGAGCGGGTAGACGGTCTTGAGACTGCGCTCCATGGAGGGCTCGGTCGCGAGGACCGCTTCGAGGGTCTCCGCGGCCCGGCGGTGCCCCTCGGGCGTCCGGGCCACGAGATAGGCGCTGCCGAGGTGCTCCTGCGCCCGGAGCAGGACTCCGAACAGCCGCTGCTCGTAGGGCTCGGGCTCCACCTCGATGCCGTCCCTGGAGAACGTCACGTGCTGGCCGCGGTTTCGCCGGAAGCGCGGACGCACGTCGGCGGCCCTGAGCGGCGTGTCCCAGTAGAACGGATTGAGATGCTCCGGTCCCTTCCGCAGCAGCTCCTCGATCGCCCCGGCGGGCTGGGTCGTCGTCCCCGCGGGGAGTCGCACCGAGGAAGGCAGGGATTCGAAGTAGAGGAACCGGCCGCTCCGGCTCCACGGCACCAGCGCGCTGGCCACGTCCACCCGGGCCGCGTTGACGACGGCGACGTCGATCCGCTCTCCTTTCACCTTCTGGAGATAGAGGCACGTCGCGAGGGCGTCGTCGGAGTCGAGGACGAGGATGGCGCCAGGGTTCACCTGCAGGTGGAGGCGGCCGAACTGTTCGGGGAGATCGTTCCCACGCTGGACGAGGTCCCGGCCGTTGGCCGCGACGGCCCAGAGCATCGCGGCCGCGCCGAGGACCGGCATCGCGCCGCGCCGGAATCTCTCCGCCCGCAGGAGGCCCGGCGCGACGAGGAGCTGGAACGGCATCCACGCGGGGACCAGCCAGAAGTCGAGTTGGCCCTCGATCTTGAAAAGCACCGCGACGAGGGCGACGGGCGCGGACCACGCCGCGATCCAGAGGGCGCGGCGGCGGTCGAGCGTGAGCGCGCCCAGGATCGCCATCGCGAGGCCGACGCCGAGGAATTCCTCCCACGTAAAGAGGCCCGCGCTCGTCCACCGCGTCGGGGCGAAGCCGAAGGCGCCGGGGAGGTCGGTGAATCGGCCGCCGCGGAGGTAGCGGACGAAGTCGCCGAACGTCCGGACGCGGCCGAAAAGATCGTCCTGCGCGAAGACCGGGATGAGCAGGGACGGCCCGAGCGCGCACCCCGCGGCCAGCGCCGCGCGCCATCCCAGGCCTTTCCAGCCGATCGCGGCCCGGTGATTCCAGGCGAAGAGGAGAAGCGCCGGCGCGAGGAGCGCCGCGGAGGGGTGGGCGGCCCACGCGATCCCGGCGAGGGCGGCGGCGATCGTGAAGTCTCGAGGCTTCCCGGACTCGTCCGCGCGGGCCAGCCGGTGGAGGAGGAGCGCGACGACGAGGAAGTAAAGCGCGTAGCCCTTCGCGTAGATCGCGGAGGCCCAGAAGGTGTAGCCGGCGGCGGTGAGACACCCCGCGAGCACGGCGGCGCGGTCGCTCGTCTTGAAGGCGTCGCGCGCGGTGACGGCGAGCGTCGCGGCGGCGCCCGCGGCGCAGACCGAGGAGAACAGGTGGACCGCGAGCGTGAAGTCGACGAAGAAGAGGAGCCAGGTCCACGCCTTGCAGAGGAGCAGGTAGAGGACGAAGCCGGGGGGATGGAGGAGGGACATCTCGTGGACGCCGACGAGGAAGAAGCCCGAGTCCTGCCAGCCCACGCCCTTCCCGACGGTCGCGGCCGAGAGGGCGAGCGAAACGCAGAAGGGAAGGCCTGGAACCGACCAGCGGCGCATCGCCGAAGCATACCATAAGGGGGAGCGTTGACTCCCGTGCGCGGGGGGCCTACGATCGGGGTCGTTGATGAAGGACCGCCTCCTCGCGCTGGGCCGCTGGTGCGTCCGCGTCCCGGAGGGATCGGGCCGGCACGCGCTCACGCGGTTCGTCTTCCTCCGGCTGCTCGGGCTCGTCTACCTCGTCGCGTTCCTGTCGCTCGCGAACCAGTTCCGCCCTCTTCTCGGGAGCAACGGCCTCCTTCCCGTCGGTCTCTTTCTCGACCACCTGCGCGAGAAGCACGGGGCGGGAAGTGCGTTTGCCAGGATCCCGTCGATCTTCTGGATCAGTTCGTCCGACGGGTTCATGATCGCGATGGCGTGGACGGGGGTCGCGCTTTCGATCGCGGTCGTCGCGGGCTTCGCCAACTCGATCCTGATGCTTGTCGTGTGGGCCGTCTACCTCTCGTTCGTCAATGTCGGGCAGGACTGGTACGGGTTCGGCTGGGAGAGCCAGCTGCTCGAGACGGGATTCCTCGCGATCTTTCTCTGCCCGCTGCTGGACGCGCGTCCGTTTCCCCGGCGGCACCCGCCGATCCAGGTCGCCTGGCTGTTGCGATGGCTCGCGTTCCGGATCTTCCTCGGCGCGGGACTGATCAAGCTGCGGGGCGACGCGTGCTGGCGCGACCTGACGGCGCTGTACTACCACTACGAGACGCAGCCGATCCCCAACCCGCTCAGCCCGTGGCTCCACGCGATGCCCCACTGGTTCCACAACCTCGGTTGCCTCTGGAATCACGTCGTCGAACTGATCGTGCCCTTCTTCGTCTTCTGGCCTCCGCGGCTCCGGCGGATGGCGGGCGTCCTCATGATCTCGTTCCAGGGATTGCTGATCCTGAGCGGGAATCTTTCCTTCCTCAACTGGCTGACGATCGTTCCCTGCCTCGCGTGCCTTGACGATGGCGTCTGTCGGCGGCTCCTGCCGCGTCGAATGGTCGCGGCGGCGGACCGCTCGCTGGAAGGGGCGGTCCTGACGAAGCCACAGACGGCGGTCGCGTGGTCGCTCCTTGCCGTGGTGGCGCTTCTCAGCCTCGGGCCCGTCTCGAACCTGCTGTCGGCCGATCAGAAGATGAATCTTTCGTTCACGTCGATCCGGCTCGTCAACACGTACGGCGCGTTCGGGTCGGTCGGAAGGGAGCGGGACGAACTCATCCTCGAGGGGACGGACGACGCGGAGGTGACGCCGGAGACGCGGTGGACGGCCTACGAGTTCAAGGCGAAACCGGGAGACCCGGCCCGCGGGCTGCCGATCGTCTCGCCGTACCACTACCGGCTGGACTGGGAGATCTGGTTTGCGGCGATGGAGTCGCCGAACGAGCATCCGTGGCTGGTCCACTTCCTCTGGAAGTTGCTGCACAACGACGAGGGCGCGCTGGGGCTGCTCGCGAATCGGCCCTTTCCGGCGGCGCCGCCGAAGTACATCCGCGTCGATCTCTACCGGTACCGGTTCGCCCCGCGGGGGAGCGGCGCGACGTGGGTGCGCGAGAAGGTCCGTCACTGGCTCCCGCCGCTCTCGTCCGACGACGAGGGCCTCCGGCGGTACATCCGCGACATGGGATGGTTGAAGCCTTGATCAAAGATTTGGCCTCGACGGGTATATACTCATGAGCATGCGACTATCACCGGTAATATGCGTCTGGGCCGCGTTGCTCTGCGGATGCTCCGGAATGGACGGTGCCGTCGACGTCCGGCAGATGTCCTTTGAGGAATACCAGCTCTACCAGCAGGTCGCTCCCTTCGTCCGGTCGGGCGGCAATCTCGATAAACCCAACAGTGCCGGCGTCGCGTTGCTCAACGACGCCGTGCACCGCGGATACACTCAACTCGCGCGGTTCCTGATCGCGCACGGCGCCAAGGTCGACTCTCCTGACGCCTCGGGTCGTTCCCCCTTCCACGAAGCCGTGGGGCAGGGCGATCTCCAAACCGTCCGGTTCTTCTTCTCCAAGGGCGCAAATGTCAACTCCGTTGCCGTGGTCGTCACGCCGCTCTCCCTGGCGGTCGCGCGAGAGGATCTCGAAATGGTCAAGCTTCTCCTGGCTCACAAGGCCGATCCCAACCTGGCTCCGTCGCTCGAGGCCGAGGGCTACAGCCGTGCGGGGAAGGGTCCCTGGCATTTCTCGTGGAGTCGGGAGCAAGTGAAATCTCTGGAGCTCGATAGCCAGGGTTGGCCGGACGAGTGCATACGCCCTCCGCTCGCCGTCGCGGTCGAGAAAGGGAACCGCGAGATCGTTCGACTCCTGCTCGACGCGGGAGCCAGGTTTGAATTCAAGGGATACGAACGCGAAATCCCGCCCCTCCTGGTCGTCGTTGAGAAGCGGGATGCGGAGATGGTCGCACTACTCCTGAAGAATGGAGCCGCGACGGACGTCAAGATGCGGGTGCATCATGCGCGGTACGATGAGGCGACCGCGCTCCACATGGCGGCCGGTCTCGGGGATCTGAAGATCGCCAGGCTCCTTGTGGAGGCGGGAGCCGATCTCAACGCGAGGGACGACGGAGGGGAGACCCCGCTCCGGTACGCCGAGCGGGGCCAGATCTCGAAGGTGCTCCCCCTGGACGAGCATGAAGTCGCGGTCGTTCTCCGCGTCGGCGAACCGCGACCCGAGAAGAAGCCTGAGCCACCGAAGAAACCCGAACCCGATGCGGCCCACCGCGAGGTCATCGAATTCCTCCGTTCCCGCGGCGCACGCTAGAGGTTCACCAGTCTCCGGCGTAATGTACTCTGACCATGGTGAGGATCCTTCTATCGGCGGTCGCCCTCGTCCTGGCCGCGCGTGCCGCGCGGGCCCAGGACATCGTCCCCGAGTTCAGCAAGTTCGAGTTCGCTCGCGAGCGCGTGGGGCATAAGGTCGTCGCCGATGCGACCCTCGTCAACCTGACCCAGGCCGAGATCCGGGACGTCACGCTCACGGCGATCTACTTCGACAGCGAACGCGAGCTCAAGCGGTCCGCGCCCGGCCGCATCGACAGCATCCCGGCGGGCGGCTCGGGGAAGGCGAGGCTCGAGGCGCTCAACCTGCCCAACTTCTCGCGCTACGAGGTCATCGTCGAGAGCGGCGCCCAGCGGTGGGTCTACATGGGCGAGGATCCCGGCCACCCGCCCATGATTTCGCGCGCCGGCGCGGCAAGGCTCACGGTGCTCTCGGCGAAGGACCAGCGGCCCGCGGCGTTCCCCGGGACCGGCACGGTTACGATCGTCGTCCGCAACCTGGGCGAGAGCGCGGCCCGGGCGCCGACCGCGGTCCTCACCTACCGCGCCAAGGGGGGCGCCCTCGTGCAGCGCCTTCACGTCCGGCTTCCCGACACGATCGCCGGCGACACGACTGACACGTTCGAAGTCACGGTCCCGCGTGTGCCGGAGTACACCGCGCTCGATGTCCTCGCCGCGTGCGTTGCGCAGGAGATCTCCTCGCCGGCCGACTCGCAATTCGAGACGGAGGTCGTCGCCGTCCGGCAGTGCAGGATCGGGCGCCTCTCGAACGGCACCGTCGTCGTGACCGGGCAGATCCGCAATGGCCTGAAGAAGTCGCTCGACAAGGTGACCGTGACGTTCCAGCTGGGTAAGAAGGAAGTCCCGCTCAGCACGACGTCCCCGGTCAAGCCCGGCGGAACCTGGCCCTTCGATTTCTACATTCCCGACTGCCCGCCGCTCGACGGCTGCTCGTACGGTCTCGACTACACGGAGGCGGGGCCCGACTCGAAGCCCGGGACGGGCGAGCCCCAGCCGCTCGCGAAGCGCACGGCGACCCGCAAGGGAAGCGAGGTCGATCCCGCGGTGGCGCAGCGCGCGAAGATGACCGTCGAGGTGCGCGGAGTCAAATGGGTCGAGGGGAGCCAGTTCCTCGCGATGAAGGGGGGCGGCGATGTCGTCTTCCTCCGCCTTGCGATTCGCGACCGCGCATCGAAGCCGGTCCACCCGACGGGCCGGATGTCGATCACGCTCTTCGACGGGGCGAAATCTCTCGCGAGCATTGCCCGGACCATCAAGGACGAGACGTGGGGTGTCGACACGGACGATCTTGCCGCGTTGAAGGCCCCCGCGGATGCCCTGGCGTACGACCCCGCCGCGGGCGAGCTCTGGGTGGGCCTCACGCGGGGCGACTCCAGGAAGCTCGCGCTCAAGGCCGACGTCGTCGTCACGATCGACGGCGGAGGCACCTGGGAGTGGAAGGGGCTGGACAAGACGTTCGAGGCCGCGGCGAAGGCGCCCGATCGGCCGGAAGTCAAAAAGTGAACCCTGGAGCGGGCCAAATCGTTTGAAGTGGGGCGGGGGCCGGGTGTAGACTGGGCCTCTTCAAGATTGATCGGGAGGGAGCATGACTCGCACCGCTATTCTCCTCGTCGCCGCGTTGATACCGGCCCAGGATGTCGCCTGGAAGACCAGCTGGAAGGAGACGCTCAAGGAGGCCAAGGCCCAGAACAAGCTGGCGGTCCTGGTCTTCTACAACAAGGGTCTCCGCGACTGCAAACTGTACGACGAGAAGACGCTGGCCAGCTCCGACGTGATCAACGCGCTCCGGGGCTTCGTCTGCGCGAAGATCGATCCCGACGGCACGGACGAGGAGAACAAGCTCTGGCAGGACCTCGGCTCGGACCGCCCGCCGATGACGTACGTGTTCGACCCGGACGGAAAGCAGCTCGCCCAGGTCGGCACGCTGAACCCCCAGAATTATGCGGGGACACTCAACGCGGCCGGGCCGGCCTATTTCAACAAGATCAAGCCCTCGCGAGAGGCGCTGGCGAAGGATCCCGAGCAGCCGGAAAAGTGGGCGTCGCTCGGCGAGGCCTACATGAATCTCAACTCGCCGGCGGAGTCGGCGAAGGGCTACGACAAGGCGGTCGAGATCTACCTCAAGAAGGGGGACAAGAGCTCGGCGCTGAAGGTCCTGAGTGCGCAGCTGGATGCGTTCTACGAGGCGAAGTGGTACTCCCCCGCGAAGAACTGCTGCAAGAAGATCCAGGAGCTCGATCCTTCGAACGAGACGAAGCTCGGAGCGAAGGCCGCCTGGGTCCAGGGCATGGGCGAGTGCAAGGACCAGAAGTGGAACGACGCGATCGCGGTCCTCAAGCCCGCGTGCGAGAAGTACAAGGACTCCGATCTCGCCGCCCAGATGATGTTCTCGCTCGCGTCGGCGTACATGTACAACCGGGACAAGGAGGGCGCGTTGGCGCTCTTCGACGAGATCGTCAAGAAGTTCCCCGGCACCGACACGGCGAAGATCTCCGAGACCCAGGCGGGGAAGCTGCGGGCGGGCAAGTAGGGGGATGGTCGTCGCCCTCCTTCGCGCATCCCTGGGTTGGCGCTTCGGAGGGCAAGCGCTCCTCGTTGCGGCCGCCCTGCAGGGCGAGCCCGTGGACGAGGCCCGCCGGGACCTCGGCGCGGGATTCACCTGCGCGGCGATCGAGCGCACGCTCGTCTTCGCCTCGAACGCGGCGGGCGATGAGCTCGCGCAGCAGAAGCGCACGGTTGCCGGGGTCGCCGCGGCGATGAAGGACCGGGCCGTCGGGTCGGCCCCGAAGAAGCCCCTTCGCATCTGCGTCTTCTCGTCCGAGAAAGATCTCGCCGCGTTCGTGAAAGAGCGGTTCAAGAAGACGGCCTCGGGTTCGGGCTACTACGATCTCGAGAGCCGGACGATCACGGTTCGGGCGCATTCCGCGTCGGGCTACCTTCCGCGCGTGCTGGCCGGCTTCTGGCTCCGGGACGAGCTCGGGGTCCGCCACGTGGCCGACTGGATCGCGACGGGCTTGGGCGCGTTCGCGGGCGAGATCGAGTCGCCTCCCGCGATGGACCCGTCGGTGGTCTGGCTGAAGGCGGAGCTGGCGCGGGACGGCCTCCCCTCGATCGGCCGGCTCATCGCGATGAAGGAGGGGGAGTTCCGGCTCATGGAGCACTTCACGATCCACGAGGCGGAGGCGAAGCAGCTCTTCCTCTTCCTCGACCAGAAGCGCGTGCTCAAGAAGTTCTTCGACGAACTGCGCGCGAGCTACGGCCGCGACCCGACGGGCCGCGAGGCGGTGGAGACGGCGCTGGTCCTGCGCACGGAGGAGATCGAGCGCCAGTTTGTGAACCGCCTGAAGGCGCTTCCGTGGGCGGACGGCGACCGGCTGCGCGCCGAGGCGAAGCGCGACCTGGGGGAGGGCGCGGCGGTGCGGATCGACGACGCCTTCGGCCTCGCGGCCGGCACGAATGCGGAGGAGTCGGCGCTCGTGCAGTGCGTGGAGAACGTGCGGCGGCTGCGCGACCCGCTGCGCGCGCGGTTCGGAATGACCGGCCCGCCCCTGCCGGTTCAGGGCCTGGCGTTCAAGGACGGCGAGAGCTATCGCGCCTACATGGGAAAGCGGTATCCCGAGCGGGCGGCGATGGGGGGCTACTACGATCCCGTGGCGCGGCGCCTGGTCGCGGACCTTGGAGACGGGGCGCCGGTGTTCACCCACGAATTCTGCCACTCGGTCTTCTCGGACGACTTCGGCGTGCTCCCGCCGTGGCTGAGCGAGGGGCTCGCGTGCCTTTTCGAGAACTATCGCCTCGAGGAGGGGGTCGCGGTGGGGGAGGGCGACGGGAAGCTCGCGCTCGTGCGCCGCTCGGTGCAGACGGGCCGGGCGCCATCGCTGGCTCGGATGGTGGCGCTTACGGACGCGGAGTTCCACGGCGAGGACCGCACGTCCCGCTACATGCAGGCCTCGGCGGTCTGCCTCTACCTGCAGGAAAAGGGGAAGCTGCCGGCCGTCTACGCCGGGCTCAAGAAAGCGCGCGCGACGGACCCGACGGGCGCGAAGAGCCTCGAGGCGGCGTGTGGCCAGGCGATCGAGAAGGTCGAGGATGACTTCCGGGCGTGGATCGTGGCGTTCCGGCCCAAGTAGGGCCCACGCCGATGGAGCGACGAGCCGACAAGGGCAAGCCGGTCGGGCCGTGGATCGGGAAACTGAACCCCATGCAGCGTGCGATCGCGAAGAAGCTCCACCGGCTAATCCTCGGCGCCGTGCCGGCGATGACCTCGGAGCTTAAATGGGGGATGCCCTGTTACTCGAAGGACGGCATGGTCTGCTTCATCATGGCCGCGAAGGAGCACGTCTCCATTGGCTTCTACAAGGGCGCGAAACTCAAGGATCCGAAGGAGCTTTTCTCCGGGTCGGGCAAGGCGCTCCGCAGCCTCAAGTTCCGTTCGGCGGGTGAAATTCCCGTCGCCGATCTCAGGGGATTCGTGAAGGCCGCCGTCGCGCTCAAGGTACCGACTAAAGCCGCAGCAGCGCGTCCTCGACGGTGAGCGACACGTTCGCGTTGAGGTCGATCGCGCGCTCGTGGTCGATCAGCGACTCGATCTTCTCGAGGATCTCGTCATCGTCCAGCGCCGTCATCCGCGCGACGAACTCCTTCGTCGCGAGCGCCGGCGCGTGGCCCGACTTCGAGCGCAGCGTCTCGCGCAGGCAGTGCACGAGGATCCGCAGCTCCCGCCGCGCCTGCGCCCGCGCCTTTTCGGTGTCGCGGATTTTCCCCAGCGCCTCCACGACCGGGTTGAGCTCCCCGGCGAGGACCCGCTGCTGAAGTTCCTTTGCCGACGCCAGCACCTCCGCGAGGTCCGGGACCAGTTCCAGGGCCGCGCCCACCGAGCCGCCCGCGAGAACCGCCGCCGCCCGGGCCGACGGCTCGTCGACCATTTTCCCCTTCAGGTACCGCACGACCTCCTCGTCGGGAAGGGGATGGAAGAAGATTGTCTGGCAGCGCGAACGGATGGTGGGAAGCAGCTTCTGGGGGGCGCTCGCGAGGAGCAGGATCAGCGTCCCCTCCGGCGGCTCCTCGAGCGTCTTCAAAAGGGCGTTCATCGCCTCCTCGGACATCCGGTCCGCGTCGTCGAAGATCACGACGCGCCGCTCCTTCGACGCGAAGCCGAGCTCGCGGATGACCTCGCGGACCTGCGCGATCATCACCTCGTGCTTGTCCTCGAGCCGCGAGACCAGGATCGGCGTCACGCCGAGCTCCTTCGCGAACGCGGCCGCGGCGAGCCTTTTTCCCACTCCCTCCGGCCCCGCGAAGAGATAGCCGTGGGCCATCCGGCCGCCCGCGAGCAGGCCGCGAAGGCGGTCGAGTGCGGCCGCGTTCCCGAGGATCCCCTCAAAGGACACGATCGACCTCCTTCCGGACCTCGGCGTAGACCGCGTCGTGCGGCTGCGAGGCGTCGAAGACGCGGAACCGCCGGCGGTCGCGGCGCGCGATCACGAGGAAGCCGCGGCGGACGCGCTCCTGGTAGGCCGCGCCCTTGCTCTCGACGCGGTCGTCCCGGATCCCCTGGCGCGCGCGGGCGACCTTGGGCGTGAGGTCGAGGAGCGCCACGAGGTCCGGCTTTGCGAACTTCGCGACCTTCTCGGAGATGTCGAGGACGGCGTCGACCCCGACGTTCCCGGCCGCCCCCTGGTACGCGGCCGTCGAGTAGTAGTAGCGATCGCAGAGGACGATCTGCCCCGACGCGAGCGCGGGCCGGATGACCTCGTCGACCAGCTGCGCACGGGAGGCCATGTAGAGGAAGAACTCCGCGAGGGGGACCATCTCGGCGTTCTTCGCGTCGAGGAGCAGCGCGCGGACCTTCTCGCCGATCGGCGTTCCGCCGGGCTCCCGCGTGCGGAGCACCTTCCGCCCGTCGCGCGCGAGGTCCTCCGCCAGTCGCGCGGCAAGCGTCGACTTGCCCGAGCCGTCGATCCCCTCGATCACGATGAAGCGCCCGCGCATGGCGGCCACTATAGGAGAATTGCCCCGCGGCCCGCAAGAAGACGAAGGGGGAGGCGGAAAGAAGTCTCTCCGTGGAGGTGGACGGGCGCGCGGGGTCGGCCTATAATGCCTCCCCTCATGACCACGATCCTGGCGGTGCGTCACGGCGGGGGCGTCGCGCTCGGCGGCGACGGGCAGGTTACGCAGGGGAGCACCGTCGTCAAGCACGACGCCGTCAAGATCCGGCGCCTCCACGAGGGCAAGGTCCTCGCGGGATTCGCCGGCGGAACCGCCGACGCGATGACGCTGCTCGACAAGTACGAGGGGATGCTCAAGAAGTTCCAGGGCAACGCGGTCAAGGCGGCCGTGGAGCTCGCCAAGGAGTGGCGGACCGACCGGTTCCTCCGGCGCCTCGAATCGCTCCTCCTCGTCGCCGACAAGGACCACATCCTTCTCATCTCGGGGCAGGGGGACGTGATCGAGCCCGACGACGGGGTCGCGGGGATCGGCTCGGGGGGCCCCTTCGCGGTCTCCGCGGCGCGGGCCCTGATCAAGCACTCGAAGCTCAACGCGAAAGACGTCGTCCGCGAGGCAATGGAGATCGCGGCGCGGATCTGCATCTACACCAACGAGCATCTCCACATCGAGGAGCTCTAGCGTGAACGACCCCCGCGACCTCACCCCGAAGCGCGTGGTGGAGGAGCTCGGCAAGTACATCGTCGGCCAGGACGCGGCGAAGCGCGTCGTGGCGATCGCCGTCCGCAACCGCTGGCGCCGGCAGCAGCTCCCCGCCGAGCTGCGCTACGATTTTTCGCCCAAGAACATCATGCTCATCGGGCCCACGGGCGTGGGGAAGACCGAGATCGCGCGACGCCTCGCGCAGCTGGTCTCCGCGCCGTTCGTGAAGGTCGAGGCGACGCGCTACACGGAAGTCGGGTACGTGGGCCGCGACGTCGAGTCGATCGTCCGCGACCTGGTCGAGGTCTCGATCAGCATGGTCAAGGCCGAGGAGCTCTCGAAGGTCCAGAAGAAGGCGGAGGAGCTGGGCGAGGAGCGGCTCCTCGATCTCCTGCTTCCGCGCCGTCACTCCTCGTCCACCGAGGAGGCCGAGACGGCCGAGCGCGCGGCGCAGTCCCGCGAGAAGATGCGGGAGAAGCTCCGCGCGGGCGCGCTCGACTCCCGCGAGATCGAGGTGCAGGTCGAGGAGCGGCAGTCGCCCTTCATGCAGGTCTTCTCCCCCCAGGGCATGGAGGAGGTGGGAATGGACCTGCCGGGCGCGCTCGGGAACATGTTCCCCGCGAAACAGGTCACGCGGCGGACGACGGTCGCCGAGGCGCGAAAGATCGTCACCCAGCAGGAGGCTGAGAAGCTGATCGACCGCGACCGCGTCACGCGCGAGGGGCTCCGGCGCGCGCAGGAGGCGGGCGTCATCTTCATCGACGAGATCGACAAGATCGTCGGGGCTTCGAAGGGCTCGGGTCCCGACGTGTCGCGGGAGGGCGTCCAGCGCGACCTCCTGCCGATCGTCGAGGGCGCGACCGTCAACACGCGCTACGGCGTGGTGAAGACGGACTACATGCTCTTCGTGGCGGCCGGCGCGTTCAGCGTCTCGAAGCCCACGGACCTCATCCCGGAGCTGCAGGGCCGCTTCCCGCTCCGCGCGGAGCTCAAGAGCCTCAACCGGGAGGATTTCATCCGGATCCTGACCGAGCCCAAGAACGCGCTCCTGAAGCAGTACACGGCGCTGCTCAAGACGGAGGGCGTGGAGGTCGACTTCCAGAAGGACGCGGTCGAGGAGATGGC
>JBGPCZ010000141.1:0-16716 GCA_041482015.1 Planctomycetota bacterium
CGACGCGGGGCGCGACCACTCGCCCTCGGGTTACTCCATGTGGCTCGCGGGGGGCGGCGTCCGCGGCGGCCAGGTGATCGGCGCGACCGACCCGGTGGGCTACTCGGTGATCGATCGACCGATCCACCCCAACGACCTCAACGCGACGATCCTCCACGCGCTCGGCCTCGACCAGCGGAAGCTTGTCTACGTCCACCACAACCGCCAGGAGATCCCCACGGTCCTGGGCGGCGAGGTGGTGAAGGAAATCTTCGCATAGGCGTGTTAACGAAGACGCCGCGCGCTTTCGTCAACACTTGGTGTTAACGAAAGTGCGCGGCGTCTTCGTTACAGTGCGTCAGATCTTCGCCGAGATGTTCACGAACGTGTGCACGTGGGGCAGCACGCGGTAGTTCCAGACGAAGCCCGGGCCCTCCAGGCGCCAGAAGGACCACGGCTGCTTGGGCTTGGCCTCTTCCCCGGCGTAGAACGCCAGGTTGACCTTCTCCATGCCGCCGCTCCCCTTGATGACCTGAAGGACCTCGTCCGCGTCCGTCTTCCGGTAGGGGGAAAGGACGTCCTTCATGACCTTCTCGACGAGCCCCTGCGCCTCCTTGCTGAGCTCGCTGAACGCGATGCCCGGCCGGGCCTCGCCCGGGGCGCGGAACTTGATCGAGGGCAGACCCTCGCCCGGCGATTCGGCGATCGTCGCCTGCTTCCGCTGCGCCTCGGTCAGCGCCTCGAAGACCGCGAGGGCGCTCTTCGTCTGGTAGAAGAACAGGTTCTTGTCGCTGTAGCCGTTGGGGCTGTGACCGTAGTAGAGGGGCCCGCCGAACGCGACGCCTTCCTCGGTGTTGCCGTCGCAGCGGATCGTCAGGTGGTGGCCCGAGAAGACCCAGGTGTACTTGCCCGACGTGTCGCCGAAGAGGTTCGCGCCGCAGTTCTCGAAGGCCTTCGAACCGTCCCACGTGCCGCCGCGGCTGAGCAGGCGGTACCCTTCGTCGTCGGCGGCGATCGCCTTGAGGATCCGCGTGACGAGCTCCTGCTGCGGCTTCGAGTAGACGTCGCCGATCTTCGCCCCGATCGCGGCGTTGAAGATCTGCATCCGCTGGGGGCTGGTGAGCGGCGCGATGACGGCCTTCTTCTGCTCCTCGACGAGCCCGCCGTAGAGCTCCTTGATCAGCTCCTCGGCCGTCTTGTTGGACTTGGCCTCCTGGGCCCCGGCGAACCGGATCCCCGAAAGCGCCAGGGCGGCGGCGCCTCCCGCGACGCGCAGGAACGAGCGGCGGTCGATGGGCTCGGCGGCGACCTTCTCGCCGCACTCGGGGCACGGGCGCGCGGGCTTCTTGGCCATGGCATCCTCCTTATGGGGTCCGATCGTCAGCTATGATACGGCCTCCATTGAGCGATCGGGTGATGGGGATATTGAGTTATTGAGGATTCTCCTTCGGAGGGAGGAGAGGGGGGAATTACAATTATACAATTCCCCGGGGAGTCTGCCGGCGCAGACGCGGCCGGCCCGGGGGCCGTATTCAGGGGTGGAGGTTCCACGCATGCTCCGGATCGTCCTCGTCCTCCTGCTCGCGGGGCAGGAGACCCCCGCGGAAAAAGTCGTCCCGCTCTTTAACGGGAAGGACCTTACCGGGCTCACAACGTGGCTCAAGGAGACGAAGCGCGAGGATCCGAAGAAGGTCTGGACCGTCCACGACGGGATGATCCACGCCTCGGGCGAGGGGATGGGCTACGTCGCGACCGAGAAGGAGTATGAGAACTACCGCGTCTCGGTCGAGTACAAGTGGGGCACGCGGACCGACGGCGGGAAGTACGTGCGCAACTCCGGGATCCTGGTCCACGCCACGGGGCCGGACGGATGCGGCGGCGGCTCGTGGATGTCCTGCATCGAGTGCCAGCTCGCGCAGGGGTGCGTCGGCGATCTGATCGGCATCCGCGGGAAGGACGCCGAGGGGAAGACGCTCCCGCTCGCGTTCACCGTCGACACCGTCCTCGGGCCCGACAAGCGCCCCCGGTGGAAGAAGGGCGGCACGCCCACCGTCTACTCGGGGAAGCAGCTGTGGTGGTGCGACCACGACCCCGATTTCAAGGAGCTGCTCGACACGCGCGGGAAGAACGACGTCGAGAGCCCGATGGGCGAGTGGACGCGCATGGAGATCGTGAGCGAAGGGAAGCGGCTCCAGGTGTTCGTCAACGGCACGCAGGTGAACGAGGCCTACGACGTCTCGCCGGCCGCGGGGAAGATCCTCCTCCAGTGCGAGGGGCACGAGGTCTTCTTTCGGAAGTTCGAGCTTCGGCCCCTTAAGCAGAAGTCGAAGTGATCATCGACCGCCGCGAGTTCCTGGAGATCGGGGTGGCCGCGCTGGCGGCGTCCCGCTTCGCCTCCGCCCAGGAACCCAAAAAGGACCCGACGAAGTTCCAGGTCGCGTGCATGACGCTCCCGTACTCGCAGTTCCCCCTCGACCGCGCGCTGAGCGGGATCAAGGCCGCAGGATACAAGCACGTGGCGCTCTACACCACGCACAAGGAGGAGGGGAAGTCGGTGCCGGTCATTGCCGCCGATGACCCCCCGGAGAAGGCGAAGGCGGTCGGCCAGCGCTGCCGCGACCTGGGCCTCGAGCCGCTCCTCATGTTCTCGGGAATCTATCCCGAGGCGAAGAACGGCCTCGAGGTCCTGACCCAGAGATTGAAGCAGGCGGCGGCGGGGAAGATCCCCCACGTCCTCACGTTCGGCCACACGAAGGGCGGCAACCGCGAGCTCTGGGTCGAGCGCTTCAAGAAGCTCGGCCCCATCGCGCGCGATCTCGGCGTCCTCCTCGTCGTCAAGCAGCACGGCGGCGAGACCGGCACCGGGAAGGCGTGCGCCGAGATCACCCGCGAGGTCGCCGACGAGGGCGTCAAGGTCAACTTCGACGCGGGAAACGTCCTCGACTACCTGAACGTCGACCCGATCCCCGACCTGAAGTCGTGCGCCGACGAGGTTCGCAGCTTCTGCATCAAGGACCACCGGAACTTCCCCAAGAGCGAGGATTGCGGCCCGGGCCTGGGCGAGATCGACCACTACAAGCTTCTGCACGCTGTGGCGTGGACGGGCCGCGCGATGCCGCTCTGCTGCGAGAACATTTTTGCGCCGCTCGTCGCGCGCCCGAAGGAACCCGAAGGGGTGGACGACATGGCACGGCGGGCCCGGGAATTCCTCGAGCTCGTGATCAAGGGACTGTTGGGATAGCGGTCAGCGATCAGCTCTCAGCCAGATCCGTCCCCCGGACGGGGGCCCGCTGGCGGAGAGCTGACGGCTGGGGGCTGAGAGCTGAGAGCTACGGAGGATTTATGTCGTCACGTCGTGAGTTTCTGAAGGGCGCTTCGGTGGGGTTGGCCGCGTCGTCGCTTGGGATCCCGCTCGTCCATGCCGCGGGGGACGACGTCCTCCGGGTCGGCCTGATCGGCTGCGGCGGTCGCGGGACGGGCGCCGCGGAACAGGCCCTCAAGGCCGACCGGAACGTCAAGCTCGTCGCGATGGGCGACGCCTTCGGCGACCGGATCGAGAAGAGCCTGAAGGTCATGCAGGCCGACAGCTCGATCGTCCAGAAGATCGACGTCCCGCCGGAGCGCCGGTTCGTCGGCTTCGACGCCTACAAGGAGGTCATCGCGGCGACCGACGTGGTGCTCCTCTGCGAGCCGCCGCACTTCCGCCCCTCGCACCTGAAGGCGGCGATCGAGGCGGGGAAGCACGTCTTCGCCGAGAAGCCCGTCGCGGTCGACGGCCCCGGCGTCCGCTCGGTCCTCGCGTCGTGCGAGGAGGCGAAGAAGAAGAAGCTCTCGGTCGTCTCGGGCCTCTGCCTCCGCTACTCGAACCAGTTCCGCGAGATGATGAAGCGCATCCACGGCGGCGCGATCGGCGAGATCGTGACGCTCATGGCGAGCGACTACAGGGGCGGCCGCTGGGTCAAGCCGCGCCAGCCCGAATGGAGCGCCATGACGTACCAGATGCGGAACTGGTACAACTTCACCTGGCTCTCGGGCGACTTCAACGTCGAGCAGCATGTCCACTTCCTGGACGTCGCCTCCTGGGCGATGAAGAACGAGTACCCCGTGCGCGCGGTCGGGATGGGCGGCCGGGCGGTCCTCAGCGGCCCGGAGTACGGGAACATCTACGACCACTTCTCGGTGACCTACGAGTACGCGAACGGCGCGCGGCTTTTCTCGAACACGCGGCAGCACGCCGGCTGCAAGAACGACATGAGCGCCGCGGCGCTCGGCTCGAAGGGCCGCGCGTACATCTCGGAGGGCGGGATGAGGATCCATGGCGAGAACGCCTGGGAGGAGCACGGGAAGGACAACCCGTTCTACCAGACCGAGCACGACGAGCTTTTCGCCTCGATCCGCAAGGGCGAGCCGATCAACAACGGCGAATACATGTCGAAGAGCTCGCTGCTCGCCATCATGGGCCGGATGGCCGCCTACACGGGCCAGCAGATCACCTGGGAGCAGGCGCTGAATTCCAAGGAGGACCTGACCCCCGCGAAGTACGATTGGGACTTCGTGATCGCCGAGCCGCCGGTGGCGATCCCCGGCCAGACCAAGTTCTTCTAAGAAGAAGAAAACCACAGAGACACAGAGGCACAGAGAAAGAACTCTATGTGGATTCCCCCCATCCCCCGGGGGGAGTGGAGAACTCACCGATGAAGGTCATTCTGCTCCTTGTCCTGACCGCGTGCTCGGCGACGGCGCAGCAGAACGCGCAGGGGCGGCCGACGATCCAAGTCGAGGTCGACGCCTCCGAGGCGGCGCGGCGGCTCTTCCATGCGCGCCTGGTCATCCCGTGCGATCCCGGGCCGCTCACGCTTCTCTATCCCAAGTGGATCCCCGGCGAGCACGGGCCCACGGGTCCGGTCAACGACGTCGCGGGCTTGCGGATCACCGCGGGCGGTAAGACGATCCCCTGGCGGCGTGACGAGCTCGATGTCAACGCGATCCACTGCGACGTGCCGGGCGGCGCGATCGAGGTGGCGCTCGACTACCTGCCTCCGACCCCGGGGACCGAAGGCTTTATCTCGGCCCAGTCCTCGGCGAAGCTGACGGTCTTCCACTGGAACCAGATGCTCCTCTATCCAAAGGGGCGCTCGATGCAGGAGATCGAGCTCCGGGCGAGCCTCGTCCTTCCCGAAGGCTGGAAATACTCGACCGCGCTTCCCGTCGCGTCTTCAAACGGGCGCAAGGCGGCGTTCGAGCCCGCGACGCTCGAGACGCTGATCGACTCGCCGGTCCTGATCGGGGCGCACCTGAAGGAGATCCCGCTGGGGCCGGGCCACTTCCTCTGCCTCGCCGCCGACAGCGACGCGGCGCTCGCGATCCCCGACGCGCTCAAGGCCTCCTTTGAGAAACTGGTGGTCGAGGCCGGCGCGCTCTTCGGCACGCGCCACTATCGCTCCTACCGGTTCTTCCTCTCGCTCTCCGACTTCACGCCGCCCTTCTTCCTCGAGCACCACGAGTCGTGCGACAACCGGGCGCCGGAGCGGACGCTCCTCGACGAGAACCTCCAGAAGCGGTGGCTCTTCATCCTCGCGCACGAGTACGCCCACTCGTGGAACGGCAAGCACCGGCGGCCCGCCGACATGGTCAAGCCCGACTTCCAGGAGGCGATCGCGACGCGGCTCCTCTGGGTTTACGAAGGGCTGACGGAGTATCTCGGCTGCCTGCTGGCCGAGCGGTGCGGGATCTGGACGGCCGACCAGTGGCGCGACAATCTCGCGCTCGCGGCCGACGGGCTGGCGAATCAAAAGGGGCGGACGTGGCGGCCACTCGAGGACACGACGCGCGCGGCCCAGGTCCTCTACGCGGCGCGGACCGACTGGGCCTCGTGGCGTCGCGGCGTGGACTTCTACAACGAAGGCCTGATGATCTGGCTCGAGGCCGACACGATCATCCGCCAGGAGACGAAGGGCGCGAAGACGCTCGACGACTTCTGCAAGCGGTTCCACGGCGGCGAGGGCGGGAAGCCCTCGGTCAAGCCCTACACGTTCGACGACGTGGTCGACGCGCTCAGCGCGATCGCGCCTTATGACTGGAAGAAGCACCTTACGGAGCGGATGACGTCGCTCTCGCCCGAGCCTCCGATGGGCGGCATCACCCGCGGCGGCTGGAAGCTCACCCATGCGGCGGAGCCGTCGGAGATGTACAAGGTGCACGAGGGGACGGACAAGTCGATCGACCTCACGGCGTCGATCGGCCTGCTCCTCAAGGACGACGGCACGGTCACCGACATCATCCCCGGCAAGGCGGCCGATCACGCGAAGCTCGGCCCCGGGATGAAGCTGGTCGCGGTGAACGGCCGGCGCTGGTCGAGCGACCTTCTCAAGGAGGCGGTGGCCGGGACGAAGGGCGGTGGCAAGCTCGAGCTGCTCGTCGAGAACGCGCAGTTCTTCAAGACCCATGCGCTCGACTACAAGGACGGCGAGAAGTACCCGAAGCTCGAGCGGGTCGAGGGGAGCGCCGACCTGATTTCGGAGATCCTCAAGCCGACCGGGAAATGACCACGAAGAAAACCACAGAGTCACAGAGGCACGGAGAAGACTCTTCTTGTCGGGTTCGCAACAAGGTGGCGTGAGGGGAAAGAGGATCTGCTCGGCGCCTTTGTGTCTCTGTGGTTATTCTGTCTTTACGGTTCTCCCCGGACGGATCTCATAGGGGAACAGCCGGTGCTCCGGAGGGGCGTCGCCGCGCGCGGACGCGGCCTTGAGCAGGAGCTGCACCGCGCAGCGGCCCATCTCGAACCAGTCGGCCTGCGCGTAGGTGAGCCCCGCGACCTCTTCGCCGCCAATCCCCATCACGCTCAGGTCGTCGGGCACTTGCACGCGGCGCCGCCGGAGCTTTTCAATCGCGAGCCGCGCCAGCGTGTTGTTGAAGCAGATGAGCGCGGTCGGGACCGGGCGGAGGGACAGCAGCTTCTCGACGAGGCGCTCGGCGCCCTCCGTCGTGATCTTTGCCGTGAGCTCCCACGCGCGGCGGCGGGGGAGTCGCGCCGTGCGCAGGCCCTCCCGGTAGCCCGTGATCCTCCACGGGTTCAGGTCCGCGAGGTGCCAGTGGGCGTACGCGATCCGGCGGTGGCCGAGCCCGGCCAGGTGCTCGACCGAGAGCCGCGCGCCCTGCACCGAGTCCTCGCGCACCGACGAGATGCGCGGGAGGTTGAGGTCATGGTCGAGGAGCACGGTCGGCAGCCCCGAACCGAGCGTCTGGCGGACGAGTTTCTCCTCGCCGAACGACGCGAAGATCACGCCCCGGAGCGGCGCCTCCTGGCCGATCTGCCCGATCACGCGGTCCATCTCCGTGTGGGGCGCGTGGTGGACGACGAGCCGGTACCCCGACCGGCCGGCCTCGCGCGTGGCCCCCTGGAGCATGAGCCCGCTCGTCGCGCGCGTCACCATCTCGTCCTCGCCGTGCAGCGAGGGATAGTCGGCCTGGAGGTAACCCAGGAGGGTCGAGCGGACCGCCGGCTTCTTCAGCGTCATCGCCGGCGGTTCGAGGAGCGTGCCGCGGCGGCGGTACTTGACCAGGAGCCCCTCGCGCTGGAGCGTCTCCTGCGCGAGCCGCACGGTTTCGCGGCTGACGCCGAGCTGCTCCGCGAGTTCCGCGGCGGTCGGAAGCCGGTTTCCAAACTCGCCGCGCGCGATCGCCCCGCGGAGAACCTGCTCCGTCCGGCTGAGGAGCGTCTGCGGCCGCGCGAGCCGGGCGAGCGTCTTCTTCATTGGATTGACCATTATACAATCCCCGTGCCAAACCGGGGCTTCGCGAACGACCCGTATAGATAGGTGATGAGACTCGCGGCCGTCCTCCTCCTCCTGGGCGCGGGAGTCGCGCCTCGCGACGAAGTTTCGCTGCGCCCCGCCCGATGGCGGTCCACGCGCCAGGTCCTCCAGAAGGCGGCCGGGCAGGCGGAATTCCGCTGGGCGATGCCCGACGGGATCAGCCGTCGCGCGTTTGTCGGAGAGAAGCCGCTTGCCCTTGACGCGCTTCTGGACGAACTCTGCAAGCAGACCGGCCTCACGCGCGAGACGATCGACGGCGTCGTCGTCCTCCATCTCCCGGGAGCGAGAGCGACCCACCAGGACGCGCGCGAGTGGCCGGAGCTGGCGAAAGCCGTCGTCGGCGGCGACCTCGCCGCGGCGCAGGGGCTGCGGCGCCTCGAGGGAGAGAAGGCGCTCGACTGGCGGCTCCACGGCGTCTCGGACACCGACCCCGAGCTCGACGACCCGGCGCCGTGGCAGGCGCCGCTCGGGCTCGCGTTCGCGGGCTCGGTGCCGATCGAGTCGGTCGAGCAGCTCTCGGGATCACTATTCATCCCTTTGAGGGAAGCGGCGGCGCGCCTGACGGCGGCGTGCGGAGAGAAGGGGAAGGCGCTTGCGGATCGGCTGGCCGCCGACCCGAGCCCGATCGTCCGCGCGGCGGCGACCCGCACGCTCCAGGCGTGGGCGACGCCGCCGAAGTCGACGCCGAAACCTCATGAGAAGGGCGCGTGGCACCTGGCGCCGGCGCCCGATTTGAAAGCGGCGGCCGAGGTGCTGGCGCAGGCGAAGGACCACGACACCATCTGGAGACTCCAGGGGCGGCGCGTGGGGTACCTGGGAACGCCCGAGGCGATCGCGACTCTTTTGGAGTACGGCCGGAGCAACGCCAAGTGGAGCTCGATGGTCGCGATCCCGCTTGCGGAGTGGGGAGGCGGCCCGGAGGTCATCGCGTGGCTGAAGGAGGCCGCGGGCGACAAGGAGTACTACACGTCGAAGCAGGGCTGGGGACTCTGGGGGTTGAGCGCGATCCAGGATGGCGAGGCGCTCGCGGGCTCGCTCAAGGAATTGCTCGAGGCGGGTCGTCATCACTGGCCCTCGCCGCCCGAGTACACGGCCGCGCGGGCGGGGCTCCCGGCGGTGAAGCCGCTCCTTACGAGGATGGCGACGCGCGGCCACTGGGTCTGCCGGGCGCTCGGGTACATCGGCGGACCCGAGGCGGTCGAGGTCCTCGTCGCGAACCTTGATCACAAGGACCCCGGCGTCGCGGTCGCGGCGGCGAAGGGACTTGGGGACACGGCGTCTCCGGCGGCGGTCGCTCCGCTCATCAAGCAGTTGAAGCACGAGGACCGTCTTCGTCGCCACTGGGCGGTGCTCGGCCTCGGCCGGATCGGCGGGCCCGAGGCCGCGCGCGCATTTGAAGACCTTCTGGCCGTCGAGCAGGACCGCCTGGTCCGGAAGGCCGCGGCGGAACTGCTCAAGGAGATCGGACCGCTGACGCCGAAGTCTCGCGACCTCATCGCGCGCTTCGAGGACGAGGACAGGAAGCTCGTGCCGGAATATCGGCCGCGCAACAAGCGGTTCGACGAGAGCTTTCCCGTGAACACCGAAGTCTCGATCAGGGAGCACGAGCCGAAGACCTACTCGTCGATCGGCGAGACGCGCGTCGTGATGGACTGGGCGAACCGCCTGATGATCCGGTACGGCGGCTGCACCGGCTGCTATTCGAACGAGTGCTTCGCGTTCGACGTGGGCACGGCGACGTGGTTCCCGATCCGCGCGGCCGACCACTTCTGCGCGCTCTTCAACGAGACGCGGCCCAATCCCGGCTGCTCGCGGGCAATGGCCTTCGACGGCCTGAACAAACTCATATGGATCGGCCAGGGGATCGGCGGCGTCCACGGCCCGCCGCTCGCGACCCACAACAGCTCCGCAGGCTACCGCCTCTCCGCCTATGACGCGGCACTCGACCGGTTCGTCCCGGCGAAGTCCGGGATGCCCAACCCTTATGGAGGCGAGCCCGCCAAGTTCTTCGCGTTCGATTCGGCCGCGGGCCGCATCGTGAGTTCAAAGGGGGGCGAGAAGGGCCTGCCGGTGCTCGACGTGCGGACGTTCGAGACGTCGATCCGGAAGGCGCCGGAGAAGCTTCCGGAGTTCGACCACTATCCGCCGCCCGCGTTCGCGTACGATCCCGTCGGCCGGAAGCTTCTCTGCACCCATCCGAAACTCGGCTGGAAACTCGCGCTCTTCGACTCCGCGGCCGACACGTGGCGCTGGTCGGAGGCGGTGATCCCGGGGAAACCCGACATCAAGGCGTGCGGCGGGCTCGTCTACGACAGCCTGAACGGCGCGATGATCCTGGTGGGCGGCAAGACGATGCCGACGTGTCTCTTTGATCGCGAGGGCGACCGCTGGGTCGACCTCGAAGTGAACGACTCGGGCAAGCTTCGCGGCAGCGACGGCCTGAGCGTCTTCGACCCCGAGCACAACGTCATCCTCGGCCTCCACGGCGGAGCGTGGCGCTACAAGCCGGTGCCCGTCGGGACGAGGGCCAGGCTGGAGTAGGTTCGTGATCGTCACCGCGATAGGCTATTGGGGTACAATTCCCATGTCCTCGCGGGAGATCGATCGACGAAAATGGCCGATGCGCCTCAGACCCCGGCTTCGACTTCGCGACGTTTTCCCAGTCCGACATTCCTCGTCATCCTTGCGTTGGTCCCCGTGATCGCCGTCGCGGCAAGCTACTACCAACGTGCTCTTCGGGTCAAAAACAACCCGATAGTGCCGGCTCCCGGCGAGGTGGCAAAGCGTTCGGTCATCGAGGCGCGGAAACTGCTCGAGGGGACCGAGCATTCGCCGGTGACCTTCTTCAGGATCGATCCTCATTCAGGGAATCCGGGAGACAAGGCGCGCCGCGGGCCGTTCCTGAGGGACTGGACGATCCTCCAGGAGAAGTCATTGGATGCGAAAACGATCGAGGACGTGCGCTCCATCCTGACTCGCGAGGGCTCCTATTCCGACTGTGGCGCGCGATGCTTCGATCCAGGGCTCGGGTTCCGGTTCAAACGAGGAGGCTCGGACGTGGATCTCGTGATCTGCCTCGATTGTCTTTGGGTTCACGCCTATGCGGGGGATGAAAGGACGATCTGGGCCTTGAGCCGGAGCGGTGCTGAACGACTGATGGGAATCTACAAGACGCAGGCCGCGCCCGATCCAAAGTAGGTCCGGCGGGAACGGACACCACCGATGGATGCCGTTCTCCTGCTCATCCGGCTATGTCCCCAGGGCGGCCCACAGGATTGCCATTCCGTTGACCAGGAATCCGGGCAACGAGAGGCCGATCCGTGAACGCCACGGGGCGGCCTTGATCAGGGTTGCGAAGGCGAAGGACGCGCCCGCGATCGCAACAAGCAAGGAACCCCCATGGAGGAGCACGCGGAGCCAGGGCTTGTCCATTCCGAGCTCCTGCCCGAGGTCCGCGCGCGCCGCCTCGAACGCCAGCCTTCCCGCCAGCGCAAGGAGACCCAGGACGAGGGAGGTCACGCTGAAGACCCGGCTCGGCTGCGCCCGCGGTCCAAAATTCTCGCCCGCAAGTTCGCTCAAGCGCTGCCGGAGTTCAAGGGCCCCGGAGTTCATATCGCGCGGGGAACGCTGGTACCACAAACGCAATGCCGGTCGTAATTCACCCGAGAGAAGCAATCGGTGGATCTCCTGCATTTGAGGGGAATCCTTCCCGAACCTGAGGAGAAATCCAGAGTAAACGTCCATCAACCCGAAGATGGGCCGCAGCTCATCGGGCAGGCCGGTGATGGCCGCGGCTGACTTTTCAACCTCACGCTGGACCAGGGGGTCGGTGAACGTCACGCCGGAGTATACCCTCCCCCTGGAGAGTGGCGCGTCCTGGCCCAAAGCAGGAGTATAGATGGGTGGCATTAATATCGGCAAAAAACACGTATATTATTTACGATAACTTTTTGTAAGTTATTGTATATAATGTACTTACAAAATTTAAAGATCGGCATATAGATCGGCAATAATGTGACCGAAGAAGGCGTGTGGCTGATGGAACCCATGATGCCCCCGGAGGGAAACTCCGAGCTGGGGGACCTCGTAGTAGACCTCGTGGGAAAATCACAGCGTCTGGCGGGGATGCTGAATCCAAAGGTCCAGGCTTCAGTAGGCGAGCTGGTTCGATCGATGAACTGCTACTACTCAAACCTCATCGAAGGGCATGACACGCACCCCCGCGACATCGACCGGGCGATGGCGAAGGACTACTCGCGCGAACCGGAGAAGAGAGCGCTACAGAAGGAGGCGGTCGCCCATATCGAAGTTCAGCGGATGATCGACGGGAGCGAGGATCCGCGCGTTGATCCGACCACTCGCGAGTATGTGCTCTGGCTGCACAAGTCCTTCTGCGAACGGCTCCCCGAGGAGATGCTCTGGGTTGGGACTCCGGATGGGAGCAAGCGGATCAAGATCGTGCCCGGGCAGCTGCGTGAAGGGCAGGTATCGATCGGGCGTCATCTTCCGCCCGAACCGGGCAACTTGGATCGGTTCCTGTCTCGATTCGAGGAGGGCTACGCGGCGGCACACCTGTCCAAGTCCGGCCGTATCGTCGCGGCCGCCTCCGCCCACCACCGTCTCCTCTGGATCCACCCGTTCTACGACGGGAACGGCCGTGTGACACGGCTCATGTCTTACGCCCTGCTGCTGCGCCTCGGAGTGGGCAGCCCCCTGTGGTCCGTGGCGCGGGGCTTGGCCCGGAGGGTCGACGACTACAAGAGGCTCCTGGAGGGCGCCGACCAGCCCCGCACGAGCGACGTGGACGGGCGCGGACCGTTGTCCGAAGGGGCTCTGGTGGACTTCTGCCGCTTCTTCCTGGACGTCTGCATCGACCAGGTCGAGTACATGACCTCCCTGTTGCAACCCACTGAGCTCCTTAACCGGATGCGCATTCACGTCGAGGAGGAGACGGCCGCGAAGAGGCTGCCCAAGGGAAGCTTCGAGTTGTTGCGGGAGGCGGTCCTGGCGGGGGAGTTCGAGCGCGGTCGCGCGGCGGAACTGACCGGCTACAGGGACCGGCGGGCGCGCGATACCCTCTCGGCCCTGGTGGACAAGAGGCTCCTCGTCTCCGAAGGCCCCAAGAAGCCGGTCCGCCTCGGCTTCCCCATCGATGTGGTGGAGCGCTGGTTTCCGAGGCTCTACCCGGTCGCTTTGAATTAGCCTCATTTACAGATATACAAAGATTCGGCGAATCCCGCCTCGTGTCGCGTCCGGGACGGCCCGCGGTATCGTAGACAGAACCATGACGCTCGCCCGCGGATCCTGCCTCGTCCTGGCCTTGATCGGCCTCGGCGCCGCCGACGAGACGCCGCTCCGCGCCGTCATCGACCGCGAGATCCAGGCCGACCTCGAGCGCCAGCAGGTCACCCCCGCGCCCACCGCCGACGACGCGACCTTCCTTCGCCGCGTCACGCTCGACCTGGTCGGCACGATCCCGGGCCACGACGAGGTCCTGGCCTTTCTCAAGGATGCGGACTCCGACAAGCGGGCGAAGGCCATCGACCGGCTGCTCGACGACCCGCGCCACGCCACCCACGAGGCGACCCTCTGGGACCTCGTCCTTTTCGGGCGCAACCCGTCGAACTCCGAAGTCCGAAAGCGCGACGCGTTCCAGAAGTGGCTCGCCGAGAAGTTCGCGAAGAACGAGCCCTATGACGCCTGGGTCCGCGAGCTTCTCTTGGCCGAGGGGAATTCGGCCGAGCAGGGGGCGCCGCTCTTCCTCGTCCAGTTCCGCGGGCAGGCGCTCGAGACCGCCGAGTCGGTGAGCCGCCTTTTCCTCGGGACCCAGATCCGCTGCGCCCGCTGTCACGATCATCCGTCCGACCGCTGGACCCAGAAGGACTTCTACGGTCTCTCCGCGTTCTTCGCCCGCCTCGCCGTCGTCGACGGCGGCGGAGCGGAGGGGAAGAAGAAGTACTTCCTCGCCGAGAAGTCGACGGGCGACCTGATGTTCACCGGCCCCGCGAAGGACGCGAAGCCCGGCCAGAAGGGCGAGCCGATCTCCGCGAAGTACCTGGACGGCGAGAAGCTGGAGGAGCCGCCCGTCCCGAAGGACTTCAAAGAGCCCGACCTCAAGAACGCGAAGACCGCGCCCGCCAAGCCCCTCTTCTCAAGGAAGGAGAAGCTGGCCGCGTGGATCACGGCGCCCGAGAACCCGTTCTTCGCCCGGGCCGCCGTCAACCGCGTCTGGGCGCAGTTCCTCGGCCGCGGCTTCGTCAACCCGGTCGACGACCTGAAGGACGACGCCCGCGCCAGCCATCCCGCGCTCTTCAAGGCGCTCGCCGATGCGTTCGTCGCGAGCCGCTTCGACCTCAAAGGGCTGATCCGCGAGATCGCGAACAGCCGGGCCTACCAGCGCGCGTCGACCGGCGAGGCTTCCGACGCGCACGGCGGGTACGACCGCTTCCACCTCCGCGCGCTCTCGGCAGAAGAAATGATGGCCGCGCTCCGCGCCGCGACGGGCTTCGATGCCGCGGCCGCGCCCGGCAAGCCGGCCGAGTCGCAACTTCCCTCGGCCTTTGCCGACTACATGGTCCGCTACATGGGGAGCGTCACCGACGGCCGGGGTGAGTTCCAGGGGAGCGTCTCCGAGCGGCTTTTCATGAACAACAGCGGGCAGATCCGCCAGCTGATCCAGAAGAAGAAGGGAAACCTGTGCGACGCGATCCTCTCGAGCCCGGAGCCGTGGGAGGCGCGTGTCGACCGGATGTTCCTCACCGTGCTCAGCCGCCCGCCGGGTTCCGGGGAGCGCGAGAAGTTCGTCGCGTACCTGAAGGGCGGGGCCAAGCCGGACGCGCTGGTCGAGGAATCCATATGGGTCCTCGTCAATTGCGGCGAGTTCAGGTTCAACCACTGATGGAGACCGCCTCGTGAATCCCTGTGAATGCGGCGGGAGCGAGCACGTCACGCGACGCGCCCTCCTCAAGGGGACCGTCCTCGGCGCGGCGGGGATGGCGCTCGGCAACTGGGGCGCGCTCTTCAACTCCGAGACGATCGCCCAGGAGGCCCGGAAGCGCGGCAAGCGCTGCATCCTCCTCTGGATGGCCGGCGGAGCGAGCCACCTCGACACTTTTGACATGAAGCCCGGACGGCCCATCGCCGGGCCCTTCCGGCCGATCGGGACCAACGTCCCCGGCATCCAGGTCTGCGAGTACCTGCCGCGGATCGCGAAGCAGGCGGACAAGCTCGCCATCCTGCGGAGCATGTCGACCTCCGATCCCGAGCATTCCGGCGGCACGTACCTCATGCACACCGGCTATCGCAAGGAAGGCGCGGTCACCCACCCGGAGCTGGGCGGGATGATCGCGAAATACCTGGGCGACCCCGGCGCCGACCTGCCGAGCTTCATCCAGCTGGGCGCGGGCGGCGGCGAGTCGAGCCCGGTCTCGGGCGCCGGGTTCCTGGGGCCGCTCTACCAGCCGTTCCGCATGGGGAGCGAGGGGCGGATGCCCGAGAACACGAGCCCGTACGTCGCCGTCGATGCCGACCTGCGCCGGAACGAGCTCCTGAAATCCATGGACGAGGAGTTTGCGCGCGAGCATCGCGAGCAGGCCCTCAAGGCCTACCGCGAGGCCGACGAGAAGTCGCGCCGGCTCCTGAAGTCGAAGGGCGCCTTCGACATCACCGCCGAGTGGGCGAAGTCCAAGGAGCTTTACGGCGACTCGAAATTCGGGCGCCTCTGCGTCATGGCCCGGAAGCTCATCGAATCGGGCGTCCCGTTCGTCGAGGTCGAGCAGGAGAACTACGACAGCCACGCGGACAACTTCGAGTGGCACAAGGCGCTCCTCCCGGTGCTCGACCAGGCGTGGTCGGCGCTCCTCATCGATCTCCAGCAGCGCGGCCTCCTCGACGAGACGCTCGTCGTGTGGATGGGCGAGTTCGGGCGGACCCCCACGATCAACAACCGCGCCGGCCGCGACCACTACGCGAAGGCCTGGACCGTCGTCCTCGCGGGCGGCGGCGTGAAAGGCGGGATCGTCCACGGCGCGACCGACGAGGACGGGCGGAACGTGACCGAGAAGCCCGTCTCGCAGGCCGACCTCTTCGCGACGATCTACACGGCGCTCGGGGTCAACCCGCGGGTCAAGCACATGGTCGGCATCCGCCCCATCTGGGCGACGCCCGAGGGGTCGCAGGCGATCCGCGAGGTGCTGGCGTGACGGACCTGAAGGCGACGCTGGCCTGGAGCATCCCTTGGGACGACGACGCGGTGACGTCGATCGCGTTCGTCGGAGCGAACCGGATCGCGGCCGGGAACGAACAGGGGACGATCTACCTCTTCGATCTCGCCGAGACGGGACCGGTGGCGGCGCGGCGGCTCGACGGCCACACGAACGCGGTCACCTCGCTCGCATCGCCGGCGGAAGGAAAGCTCGTCTCCGCGAGTTACGACCACACGCTCCGGTGGTGGGACTTGGCGGCCGCGCCGAGCGGGAGCGCGGAGGTTGTCCTCGAAAAGAAGAAGAAGAACGCGAAGCCGGTCGCGGTGAAGGTCGAACTCCAGAAGGCCGCGCGTGTCATCGAAGCTCACGAGGAGTGGGTCCGGAGCCTCTGCCTGGGCGCCGAGGGGCGTCAGCTCCTCAGCGGGGATGACAAGGGGGTGGCGATCCTGTGGGACTCGGCGGAGGCGAAGGAGCTCAAGAGGTTCCAGTCCGCCGGCTGGTTCCGGGCCGTGGCGCTCACGCGCGACGGGCGTCTCGCGGCGACGTGCGAGTACGCGCCGCGCTACGCGCAATTCCCGAATGCGATCAAGCTCTGGGATGCCGAGGCCGGAAAGTTGAAGCTCGACCTCGGCAAGGAGTTCAAAAAAGGCGAGCGCGTGACCGGGATGGCCGCCGCTGCATTCTCGCCCGACGGTAAGGTCCTCGCGCTCGGCCAG
>JBGPCZ010000142.1:0-16695 GCA_041482015.1 Planctomycetota bacterium
ATCAAGTAACTGTTACCGTTTCTGCGACGCAGGAATGGTAACAGTTTAAAAGATCTTCTTCCCGAGAGCCGAGAGGATGAGCTCCGCGCCCAGCTCACCCGTGGTGTTGCGCGTGTCCAGGATCGGGTTGATCTCCACCACGTCGATCGACGACAGCATCTTCGTGTCGGCGATGATCTCAAGGCACAGGTGCGCCTCGCGATAGGTCAGGCCGCCCTTCTTCGGCGTCCCCACCCCCAGCGCCTCGCTCGGGTCGATCGCGTCGACGTCGAAGCTGACGTGAATCCCCGCCGTGCCGCGCGACACCCGCTCGATCGCCTCGTCAATGACGTGCGACACGCCGTGGCGATCGATGTCCTTCATCGTGTACACCGTGATGCCGCTCTCGGCGATCAGCTTCTTCTCGCGCTCGTCGAGGTCGCGGATGCCGATGAGGCACGCGTTCGCGGCCTGGACCTTCGGCTTGAACCCGCCGATCGTCGCGAGCGACTCGTCGCCCATCCCCAGCACGTGCGCGAGCGGCATCCCGTGGACGTTCCCGCTGTTGGACGACTCGGGCGTGTTCATGTCGCCGTGCGCGTCGAACCAGATCAGGCCCACGCGCTCGTTCTTCTCGCGGAAGTGCTTCGCGACGCCGGCGATCGACCCCATGGCGAGCGAGTGGTCGCCGCCCAGCGTGACGGGGATGCGCCCTTCCTTCATCGCGGCGTGGACGCGGTCGCAGAGGGCACGGCAGACGTCGCCGATCTCCTTCGCGAACTTCATCTTCGGGTCGCCGATGTGGCACTCCTCGGGGATCGGGACGTCGATGTCGCCGGTGTCGACGACGTCGTAGCCCAGCATGCGGATGCGCGTGGCGAGGCTGGTGAGCCGCACGGCGCTCGGCCCCATGTCGACCCCGCGGCGGTTTCCGCCGAGATCGAGCGGCACACCGACGATCGCGACCTTGCCCATGGGCCCATTATAGCCAGAGGAGAAGGGTCCCGGCCACGCCGCAGAGGAGGCCGGTCGCGGCGATCGCCTGCCCGGGAGCAAGCCGCGTGGCGATCCACCCCGCGAGGACGAGGAGGACCGTGGAGCCGCCGACCCCCGACCAGAGGCCCCTCGTCATCCACCCGGAGCCGGCGCACTCCTGGAATGCGGCGATCACGATCGACGAGAGAGCCGTGACCGCCAACCCGAAGAAGGTCGCCCTCCACGCCGTCGAAGCCGCAGGCTCCATCGGCCCGGCCTGGGGATTCTTTCTCCAGAGGAGCATGGCCGGAACCCACAAGCCGCACAGCGACGCCACGACCGGGAACCGCGCCTTTCCATGGAGGGTCACCCCCGCGACGATGGTCAGCGCGAGAAAGAAGAAGCTCGCGCGCGCGGCCATCGCGGAGGCGGGCGTACCCGTTCCTTTTTCCAGCCGGAGCTGTTCGAGCCGAGCCCCGGTCCGGACCGCCACCGCGGCCACCGCCAGGCCGATCATCGCCCCCAGGGCCGCTTGCCGCGCATCGGCCTGCCCGGCGGCCCGGCACAACCTCGGATAGGCGGCCCAGCCGCACACCGCGAGCGTGAGCGAGAACCAGGTGAGCGTGCGCCCGATGGAACGGGCACCCTCGCGGATCGACAGCGGGCGATGGAACCGGGAGAGGACCCACACTCCGGCCGCGCCCCCCGCGATGACCAGTCCGACGACGCCGAAGTGAGCGGCCAGGAGGGGCATTGATGCAGTGTAGCTTCGGACGGCGGGAAGCGCGCTACTCGCTGAGTCGCGGATAGCGGACGGGCGTCAGGAGCGTGAGCGCCGCGAGCGATGTCGCGTGGACCTCGCTCACCGCGTCGGCGGGCCACGAGCCGTCCGGGCCCTGGGCCTTGAGCACCGCTTCCCGGACCGGGGCCCAACCCTTCGTCCAGGCATCGCCGCCCCTTTGGAAGAGAGCGAGCGAGCGGAACATCGCGAAGCCGAGACCCTTCGCGCCCACCGGGGCTTCGAGCAGGAGATCGTCCTGCCGGGCGAGGATGCCGCCGTCCGGCGCGGGCGACGAGAGCTGCAGCGAAAGCATCCCCGCCGCGGTCGAGACGTGGAGGTCGCCGGGGGCCGACCCGCGCACGCGGCCCTTTGAATCGGTCGCTTCGCGGATCCTCCCCTGCGCCCGCACCAGCGCGGGGAGCACGCCCGCGTCGCCGCGGACCTCGGCCAGCCGGAGTGCCAGGATCTGCCACGCGCCGGTCAGCGTGTCGCTCTCCGGCGAGCGCGCCCACGGGCCCCAGCCACCCGGCTCGTTCTGAGAGGCGATCGTGAAGCTGATCGCGGCCGACGCCGCCGCGCCCGTCCGCGCGTCGCCCGTCGCCAGGGCGCACTCAAGGAGCGCGAGCGTCGCGATCGCGTGCGGGTAGAGATAGCTGCCCCGGTCACTTCCGACCAGCCCCGACGCCCGCTGCTCCGACACGAGGAACTCCACGCCCTGGCGTACCGGCTCGGCGGCGGCCTGGCCATCCGCCAGGAACGCGAGGATCGCGAGGCCCGTGAGCTCCACCGTGGAATCCTTGTCGGGCGCCTTCCAGCGGCCGCCCGGCCATTGCGCGCTCGCAAGCCAGCCGAGCGCCTTCGTCACCGCCGGATCGCTCCCCGGCGCGCGCTTCGAAAAGAACGGCGCACGCGCCGCGTCCTTCGGCATCCGGTCGAGCCAGGCCTTCCAACTCTCCCCCGCCTTGACCTGGTTGAGCGAATCGGGGAGGGGAACGAGCGTGAAGTCTGGCGAGCGGGAATCGGAAGGGTCGAGGTGTGCGGCGTCCCGATGGAGCCGGGTCTTCCCGTCCCAGTCCTCCCGCGGGCCGCGCGAGAAGATGATCAGGGCGGCCACGCCGACCACGAGGACGTGGACGGAGACCGAGATGGCCCACGCGGGCATGACTCCGAACAGGCCGCGGATCGAGTCCCACAGCGTCCGCTTCTCCTCGACCGGCGCCTCGAGAAACTCGGGGTGGGCGCGGAGGAAGGCGTCCCGCACGCGCCACGTGAAGTCGGGCGAGGGCTCGACCGTCTCCAGCGTCGAGAACGACTCGAGCAGCCGGCGGGACTTTTCCAGCTCCTGCGAGCAGGGGGCGCAGCCGTCGAAGTGCGCCTGCAAGGCCTCCCGCTCCGTCCCGGACACCTCGCCCTTGAGGAAGGCGGTGATCTCGGACGACTTGCCGCATGCCATGGTCTACGATTCCCTTTCCATCAGCAGTTCTTTCAGCCTCTCCATCGCCGTGTGCATCCGCGACTTCACGGTTCCCACGGGGATGTCCAGGATCGCGCCGATCTCCTGGTACTTCAACCCCTGCAACTCGCTCAGGATCAGCACCGACTTCTGTTCCTCGGGCAGGCGCTCGATCGCGTCGCGCAACGCCTGCCGCGTCTCCTGCCTGGCCAGGATCTCCACCGGGGTGGGCGACGGGGAGGAGACCCGGTCGCGCAGCGGCCGGTCCTCGCCCGACCGCGAGACCGCCTCGAGCGACGCGGGCTTTCCGCCCCGCGACGCCTCGGCGCGCATCCGGTCGATCCAGAGGTTGCGCGCGATCCGGAAGAGGAAGGTCGTGAACTTCGCCTGCGGCTCGTACGTCCCGAGGTGGGCGTGGAGCCTGAGGAAGACCTCCTGCGCACAGTCCTCCGCGACCTGCCGGTCCCACGACAGGTGGAAGAAGAAGTTTATCAGAGAACGCTGGTGACGCTCGACGAGCTGGGTGAACGCCGCGAGCCGCCCCTTCTGGAGAGCGACAATCAATGCGGCGTCGTCCAGCTTGTCCCAGTCACCGGCCATATCAACGGACGCTACGTGAAAAGGTTCAACCGATTCAACAATTGTTCGCTCCGGACCCCGCGGGCCTGGAACATCAGACGCCGGGAGGTCTCGCCCGCGACCTCGAAAGAAACGCGGACGTGGTCGCCGAGGAGCGCGGCGTCGACTTTCTCCGCCCACTCCACGGCGATCACCCCGTCCTGCCGGAAGTCGTGGAAGCCGAGGGCGGCGAGATCGACCGTCTCGAGGCGATAGAGGTCGAAGTGGGCGAGCGCGAGGCGGCCGCGATGGAGGTTCATGAGGACGAAGGTCGGGCTGGTGACCTCCTCCTCCCGGGCGGCGCCCAGGCCGGCGGCCAGTCCCTTGACGAAGCGGGTCTTCCCCGCCCCGAGGTCGCCGACGAGCGCGAGGAGGGTCCCCGGCCCGCACGCCTCCCCGATCCGCCGCCCGATGGCCGCGGTCTCCTCCGGGGAAGAGGTGACGAATTGGACCGGTGGTTTCGTCACATCCATCAGTGCTCCCAGCCGCGGGCCGTGAGGGGCTCAACCCGGCCATCCTGGCGGCGCAGCCGGAGGCCCCGCCGGCGGTCGACCGTGCCGATGACGTTCTTCAGCTTCGCCGACTGCCGGGCCGGGAGGGTGAAGAGGAGTTCGTAGTCCTCACCGTCCGTCAGCGCGTGGAGGACCGGGCTCCGGCCGTCCCGCAGCGAGAGCCACCGGGCCGCGGCCGCGACGGGGATCCGCGCCTCGTCGATCGTCGCCCCCACGCCGCTCTCCTCGCACACGTGGGCGAGATCGGTGGACAGGCCGTCCGAGAGGTCGATCATCGCGTGGATCGTGAACCTCCTTTTGAGCTCCTGCGCCTCCCGCACGCGAGGCGTGAACCGGAGATGCTTTCCCAGGAGGGTGCCGCCGAGCGGGCCCGTGACGGCGATCGCGTCGCCCGGCCGCGCGCCGCCCCGGCGGATCGGCTTCCCCTCGATCTTCCCGAGGAGCGCCACCGCGATCGCGAGCTTCCCCGCGTGCGACGTGAGGTCGCCCCCCACGATCGCCGTGCCGAACGCGGCGGCGGTCCTCTCCATCCCTTTCATGACCCGCTTCGTCCACGACTCGCGCGCCGTCCGCGGGACCATCATCGCGACGACGGCGAACATCGGCACGCCGCCCATCGCGGCCAGGTCGCTCAGCGGGCGCGCGACCGCCTTGTGGCCGATCTCCTCGGGCCGCGCGGTGGCGCTGTCGAAATGGACGCCGTCGATGACGGTGTCGGTCTTGAAGAGGACCTGCTCGCGGCCGATGCGGACGACCGCCGCGTCGTCCCCCGAGTCGACGACGACGCCCGGCCGGCGGCGGGGGATGCGCGCGCGGATCCAGCGGATGAGATCGAGCTCTCCCATCGGGGTATGGTAACGAAATCGTGCGGCGATTTCGTTACACGTTCACCGGCCGCGCTCCCGCTGGCGGCGCTGGAACCGGGCGAGCGCCTCGTCCACCGGCTCGATCCGCAGGATCCTCGCCCGGGAGCCGGAGTCCACGCGGCGCCCCTCCTTGAGGTACGCCGTCTCCTGGCACGCGTACGTCGAGCATTCCCCCATGTAGAGCCAGCATTCCTCGTGGTGCGGCGTCCGGCAGCTCGCGCAGTGCACGACGCGGTCCGTCATCTCCCCGCCGCACACCTGGCACTGCCCGCCCGGCGCGGCCGCCTCCTCGAGCCAGAGGATCCCCGTCGAGGGGCCCGCCTCGAGGATCGCCTCGACGAACTCCCGCGCGGTCGCGACGAGATCGAGCAGCTGCCGCTGCGACTGGATCTCCGCGACGACGCCGACACTCAGCGTCTCGCGCGTCAGGTCGACGAACGGCGCCCACAGCCGGCCGATCTTCCGAACGGACGCGATCATCCGGGCGCGCCGTTCGGGCGCGAAGACGCGGTGCGCGAGCGACTCGGGATTCGCCATGATGATGAAGTGGTCGTCGAACGACCGCTCGCCGATGACAATGTCCTGGGGGCCGAACATCCGCGTCACCCGGCTCGCCCACCCGGGCGGGGCGATCTTGAGCGTTCCCGGCGACTTCCCGCGGAGGTCCACCACGGCGCGGGTGTACTTCAGTCCCAGCTCGGGATCGCGGTCGACCCGCACCGAGACGCTGCACCCGCGGATCTCGCTCTCGATGCGCGGGGCACCCGGCGCGGGACGGGGGTCGCGGCCCGTCCGGAAGTTTCCCCGGACCCAGTGGAACAGCCATTGGAAGAGGTTGACGACAACGATGGCCAGGATCACGAACAGGATCGGCCCGCATCCGCGCACGGGGGCGTGTTCGTGACAGGCTGCTCAGTCGAGGAACGGCCGGATGAAGGCGAAGGCCTTCTTCGCGACGTCGACCGAGTCCTCCTGGAACGGATAGAGCTCGATCGTCACCCAGCCGGCGTAGCCGATCTGCTTGAGCGCGGCAAAGATGGCCTTGTAGTCCATCGCGCCCTTCCCGGGCGGCAGGTGGAAGTGGACGCGGTCGGCGGCGATGTCCTCGAGGTGGAAGTGGGCGGCGCCCTTCCCGACGCCGCGGATCAGCGCGGCCGGATCCTCGCCCACGCAGTAGAAATGGCCCATGTCGAAGTTGAGGCCGACGCCCGGGTACGTCACGTATTTCGAGACGAACTCCTCGTACTCGTGGCCCTTCTCGATGAGGAGCGTCGGCTCGGGCTCGACGCAGACCAGCACGCCCTTCTCGCGCCCGCGGTCGGCCGCTCGCTTGAGCCCCTCGGCGAACAGTTTATAGCACTCGTCGCGCGTCCGCCCCTCGACCGGGCCGCCGGGCTCCGTCGACATCGTTTTCGCGCCGACGCCGGCCGCAACGTCGACCGCCGCGACCGTGTGGCGGATCCGCGCCTCGCGCGTGTCGGCGTCCTTGTCGATCCAGCTCGGCCAGTGAAAGGTGCCCGACCGGCCGCTCTTCGGATCCTTGTAGGCGCACATCATGAAGGCGTTGACGTTTGAAACCTGCATCTTGTGGGTGTCGAGCGCCTTCCGGATCGACTCGATTCTCCCGGGCGTCATGTCCTCCGGCCACGCGTGGGGCCGGTCGGCCATGAGCTCGAGGCCCTGGTAGCCGATGTCCGCGAGGATCCCGATCGTCTCCTCGATCGACCAGTTGCGGAAGGCGTTGGAGCTGAAGGCGAGTTTCATGGGGCCAATATAGTGAAGCTCCGCCGCCTTGACAAGCGCAGGGGCATGTGTCATCATTTTGCAACCCAATGGCCAAGGAACTCACCGAACCCTACGAGTTCAAGGACACCTACCAGTTCCGGTTCACCCGGAAGATCGCCGAAGGCGGCATGGGCTCGATCTACGAAGCCCATCTCTTCGGCTCGGAGGGGTTCGAGAAGACCGTCACGATCAAGACGATCCGGGAGAAATTCACCGGCGACCGGGACTTCGTGGACATGTTCATCGGCGAGGCGAAGCTGGTCGCGGACCTCGTCCACCAGAATATCGTCCAGATCTACAAGCTGGGCCGGATCGGCAACACGTACTACATCGCCATGGAGTACGTGAACGGCATCAACCTGCAGGAGTTCCAGAACCGGCACCAGGAGCTGGGCCAGAAGGTGCCGACCGAGCTCGGGGCCTTCATCATCTCGCGGATCTGCCGGGGCCTTGAGTACGCGCACGCCAAGCGCGACAAGTTCGGCGCGCCGCTCGGGGTGGTCCACCGGGACATCTCCCCCAAGAACCTCATGATCTCCGCCGAGGGCGAGTGCAAGATCACCGACTTCGGCATCGCCAAGGCGCGCAACCTCATGAAGGACCAGGAGGGCCAGGTCCTCATGGGCAAGGCGCAGTACATGTCGCCCGAGCAGGCGCAGTACATGCCCACCGACGCGAGGAGCGACGTCTTCTCGCTGGGCGTCGTCATGTTCGAACTGCTGACGGGCGAGTCGATCTTCGGGAGCACCGAGGACACGACCGTGATCCTCGAGAACGTCGTGATCAAGGACATCCCCAAGCCGCGCGACGTCAACCCGGACATCCCCGAGGCGCTCGAGAAGATCATGCTGAAGGCCCTGGATCGCAACCTGACGAAGCGCTACCAGGATGCGGGCAAGATGGGGTACGACATCGAGTACTTCATGTACCACAAGGGCTACGGGCCCACGATCGTGACGCTCGAGAAGTACATGCGGCAGCTCTTCCCGAAGCTCTACCAATCTCCGTTCGAAAAGCAGGAGATCAAGCCGCTTCCCATCTCCAAGCCGGCCGACTCCGACCGCGCGCTGGCCGAGGCCCCCACGTTCGTCGACCCCAAGCCGCCGAAGAAGTAGCTCGACGGCTTTCGCTTGACTTCGCTCCCGTCGAGTCTTATTCTTCCTCACTCTTATGGGCTACAAGTGGAAGTGCCGGAATCGCCGGCGCAAGAACAAGCACGGCTTCCGGGCCAAGATGAAAACCCGGGGCGGCCGCAAGGTCCTCGCCCGCCGCCGCCAGCGCGGCACTTGGAAGCTGACCGTCAGCGACGAGACGAACGTCCGCCGCCACAAGGGCTGCGTCAGCGGCTGATCCGCTGATAAGCCGGGTGCGCCGCACTCCGCTTATCACCTTCAATTGGGCGACCCTGACGCTCTTTTTGGCCCATTCCCTGCGATCCCAAGCGGCGGCCCGGCCGTCTTGCTGATAAGCCGGGTGCGGCGCACTCCGCTTATCAGCTGCGGTTGACCTCCGCGCTCCCGTGTCGTATATAAGTCTGACCTGATGAAACTCCTCGCCGCGGCACTGCTGTTCATCCCCGCCGCCACCGTCGACGAGGTCGACACCGCCCGCGCGGCCCTGGCCGACGCCTTCGCCGCCTTCAACCGCACCGCCGCCGACCGCTCCGGCGCCGCGCTCCTCAAGCTCAACGGCGAGCGCTGCCCGGAGGCGTTCGCCGCGGCCTGGAAGTCCGGCTTCGACCTCTACCTCGAGCTCGAGAAGGACCAGAAGAAGTGGGCCCGCGAGGTCGAGGCGAACCAGATGTACCGCGACGCCGACAACCGCCCGGTCTTCCGCGGCGACAAGGACCGCTACTACGCGGCGAAGAAGAACTTCGACCTGGTCAGCCCGAAGGTCGACGCGCTGGCCGCCGCCCTGCCGCGCGCCCTGGGCCAGATGTCGAAGCTCTCCTCCCCCGCCGCCGTGAATGGCCTCGCGGCCATCCTCTCCTCGTCCCACGACTGGCTCCCGCGGGCCGCGAGCGCCGACGCCCTGGGGAAGATCGACGACCCGGCCGCGCTCGAGGCGCTGCTGGCGCGCGCGAAGACCGAGGACTCCGCCGCGGTCCGCGTCGCGCTCGCCGACGCGCTCGGGTTCAAGTCAAAAGGGAGCGAGGCGGCCCGAAAGGTCCTCATGTCCTGGCTCGAGAACCCGTTCTGGCAGCTCCGCATCGCGGCGGCCCAGGGGCTCGCCCGCTCGGGGGACCGGAAGGGCGCCGTCCCGCCGCTGATCGCGGCGCTCCGGACCGCGACCGGCCGGCTCCGGCAGGAATTCAACGAGTGCCTCAAGACGCTGACGGGCGTGAACAAGCACGGCGACTTCGCCGCGTGGAAGGATTGGTGGGACAAGAACGAGGAGGCGCTGCTCGGGGGGACCTACGAGGTGAAGCCCTTCGAGCGCGCCGACGAGCGCGGCATCACGTCCTTCTACGGCATCCCGTTCACCTCGTCGCGCGTGATCTTCATCCTCGACACGTCGAGCAGCATGAGCGAGACCGGCAAGTGGAAGCCGGAGGCCGGCGTCGAGGGCGACAAGCTCGAGGGTGACCGGCGGATCGACGTCGCGCGGTTCGAACTCCGGAAGATCATCCGGCAGATGCAGGACGGCGCGCTCTTCAACGTCATCGGGGTCAACTTCTCGCTCGCCCTCCTGAGCGACAAGATGGTGCTCGCCGGCAAGGGGACGCGCGACAGCTCCTTCAAGTTCATCCAGGGGCTCCAGGTCAAGGTCGGGACCGACCTCAACGCCGCGCTGACGCGGTGCCTCGACTTCGCCGGCGGCGGCTGGACCTCCCCGCTCCTCACGGACTCGATCGACACGATCTACTTCATCAGCGACGGCGTCCCGACGTCCGGGCAGATCGACCGGGAGCGGCTCGTCGACCGGGTGATCGACGCGGTGCGCTACAAGAAGATCCTGATCCACTCCATCGCCATCGACGCGCCGGCGCTGGGCAAAGGCGTGATGAAGGCGCTGGCCGACGGGACCGGCGGCCAGTTCGTCGAGCGATGAAGGCCGTCCTACAGCGGGTCCTCTCGGCCTCGGTGCACGTCGACGGCGTCGAGGTCTCCTCGATCCAGAAGGGGCTGCTCCTCTTCCTCGGCGTGGCCAAGGGCGACGGCGAGCCGCAGGTCGAGGCGCTCGCGAAGAAGGTGACCGGCCTCCGGCTGTTCGAGGACGCGCAGGGAAAGATGAACCTGTCGTGCGAGGAGGTCGGCGGCGAGTACCTCGTGGTTTCGCAGTTCACGCTCTGCGCCGACCTCACGAAGGGCAAGCGGCCGGGCTTCGACGACGCCCTGCGCCCGCCCGAGTCGGAGCGGCTCTACCTCAAGTTCTGCGAGCGTCTCGCCGCGCTGACGGGTCGTCCCGTGAAAAACGGCAAATTCGGCGCCGCGATGACCGTCAACCTCAAGAACGAAGGCCCCGCGACCTTCCTCCTGGACCTGTAATGAAATCGTGCGGCGATTCCGTGTACACGATAGACTGACCCGCATGGCGATCCCGGCCGAATCGCTCCAACCCTCGGGCAGAAAGATCCTCACGGTCGGCGACCTCACCCACCGCATCAAGGGAACGATCGAGGACGGCATCCCGTACGTCTGGGTGGCGGGCGAGATCTCGAACTACAAGGGCGCCGGACCCAGCGGGCACCATTACTTCACGCTCAAGGACGAGGAGTCGCAGATCCCCTGTGCGATGTGGCGGGGCTCCGCGGCCCGCCTCCGCTTCCGACCCGAGAACGGCACGGAGGTGATCGCCGGCGGGCGCGTCGAGGTCTACCTCCCACACGGCAAGTACCAGCTCATCGTCGACCAGATGGAACCCAAGGGGGTCGGCGCCCTCCAGCTCCGGTTCGAGCAGCTCAAGGAGAAGCTCCAGGGCGAGGGCCTCTTCGACCCGGCACGCAAGCGGCCCCTTCCCTTCCTTCCGCGGAAGCTGGCGCTCGTCACGTCGCCGACGGGGGCCGCGGTGCAGGACATGATCCGCACGATCCGCACCCGCTGCCCGGCAATCCACGTCGTCGTCTATCCCGTCCGGGTGCAGGGCGAGGGCGCGGCGCAGGAGATCGCGGCGGCGATCAGCCACCTCAACCTCGCGATGCCGGACATCGACGTCATGATCGTCGGCCGCGGCGGCGGCTCGATCGAGGACCTTTGGGCGTTCAACGAGGAGGTCGTCGCACGGGCGATCCACGCGTCGCGCATCCCGGTCATCAGCGCGGTGGGCCACGAGACGGACACGACGATCTCGGACTTCGTGGCCGACGTCCGGGCGCTGACGCCGACCGACGGCGCCGTGCGCGCGGTGCCGAGGCTCGACGAGCTCGTCCTCGCGCTCGAGGACCTGGACGCGAAGCTGAAGCGCTCGCTCCGCTCGACGGCCGAGCTGACCCGCTCCCGGCTCGACGGGTACCGCGAAGGTCGCGCGCTCGGTCGGATCGAGGAGCTCCCGGCGCAGTTCGCGCAGCGGCTGGACGAGCTGACCGAGCGCCTCGATGCGGCGTCCGGACAGTCGACCTTCTACCTTCGCGAGCGGATCGACCGGCTCCGCGAGTCGCTCTTCGCGGGGCTGCCCCGCGTGCCCGAGTCGGCCCGGCAGGACGTCGAGCACCTGGACGAGTCGCTCCGCGCCCACGCGCGGCGCGCCCTCGAGACCGCGACCTCCCGCCTGCGCCAGGCGGCGGGCACCCTGGAGGCGCTCTCGCCCGTGGCCATCCTGGCCCGCGGCTACTCGATCACCCGCCTCGAGTCGACCGGCGAGATCCTGAAGGACGCCCGCCAGGCCAAGCCTGGCGACCGCCTTTTGACCCGCCTGGGCCAAGGCGAACTTCCGTCCCGGGTGGAGCGCCCGGGATAAATTCAACAGGTGGATTTATACCATCGCTCCTGCTAGAATTTCCGCCCGTGACGGACAAGCCCGCGAAGAAAGAGCGGTTCGAGGACCACCTCAAGGTCGTTGAAGAGGCGGTGAAATCCCTCGAGGGAGGGAAGCTCGGACTCGAGGAGTCAATCGAGAAGTACGAGCAGGGGATCAAGGCGCTCCGCCTGTGCTACTCGATCCTCGAGCAGGCCGAGAAGAAGATCCAGATGCTGGTGAAGGACAAGGACGGCGCCCTCGCCGCAAAGGACTTCGACCCCGCCTCCGCCTCCGCCCAGGCTTCGGCGGGCAAGCCCGCCGCCGACGACAAGCCTTCCCGCAAGAAGGTCGAGTGAGCCAGGCCCTCGAGCGCGCCCTCGAGCGACACCTCCCCCGCCGCGGGGTTCCGCCGCGCCTCCAGGCGGCGATGCGGTACACGCTCTTCAACGCGGGCAAGCGGCTCCGCCCGATGCTCGTCCTCGAGGTCTGCAAGGCGCTCGGCGGCAACCTGGCGATGGCCACCCCGTCGGCCTGCGCCGTCGAGTTCATCCACACCTACTCGCTCATCCACGACGACCTGCCGGCCATGGACGACGACGACCTCCGCCGCGGCAAGCCGTCGAGCCACAAGAAGTTCGACGAGGCCACCGCGATCCTCGCCGGCGACGCGCTCCAGGCGGCGGCGTTCGAGGCGATCGCGCGGACGCCCGACCCCAGGCTCGTCGCCCCGATGATTCTCGCGCTGGCCGAAGGCGCGGGAGCGGTCGGCATGGTGGGCGGCCAGCAGATCGACCTCGCGCCGAAGGCCGCGGTGAAGGAGATCCACGCGAAGAAAACGGCGGCGCTCTTCGCCGCCTCGACTCGCCTCGGTGCGATCGCCGCGCGCAAGGGCCACGTTGACGACCTGACGCGCTACGGTCTCCACCTCGGCCTTGCCTTCCAGGTCGTGGATGATATACTCGACGCCTCGGAGAAAGGGCGACGGAACTACGCGGTGATCTTCGGGATGCCGCAGGCCCGTCGCCAGGCGGCCCGGGAAGTCGCCGCGGCCAAGGCGGCGATCCGCTTCCTCGGGCGCAGGGGGGAAACGCTGAAGCAGATCGCGGATTTTGTCCTCTCCCGGAAGCATTGACATGGCCAAGCTGCTCGACCGCATCAACGCGACCAACGACATCCGCAAGCTCTCCCCCGAGGAGCTTCCCCCGCTCGCGGAGGAGATCCGGCAGCTCATCCTCGACGTGGTCCAGCGCACCGGGGGCCACCTCGGATCCAACCTCGGCGTCATCGAGCTGACCCTCGCCCTGCACCACACCTTTGACCTCAAGCAGGACGTGATCGTCTGGGACGGCAGCTACCAGACCTACACGCACAAGATCCTGACCGGCCGGAAGGACAAGTTCCCCACGCTCCGCCAGTTCGGCGGCATGTGCGGGTTCGGGTGGAAGCCCGAAAGCGAGACCGACCCGTTCAACTTCGGCCACGTCGGCACCGGCCTGGCCGCCGCGTTCGGCATCGCGATGGCCGACCAGAAACTCGGCCGCCGCCGCAAGGTCGTCGGCCTCGTGGGCGACGGCACGCTCACCAGCGGCGCGGTCTTCGAGGCGCTCAACAACATCGGCGCGTCGAACGTCCCGCTCCTCATGATCCTGAACGACAACGGCTTCTCGATCGCGAAGACCGTGGGCGCCCTCTCGACGTACATCAACGCGCTCCGCACCGCGCCGCTCTACGGCGAGCTCAAGAAGGAGCTCCACAACATCATGGGGAAGCTGCCGCTCGGCCAGCCGGTCGAGCACATGATCGACGCCGCCCGGCGCGGCATCATGCAGGCGCTCTTCCCCAACCTCTTCACGGCGCTCGGCCTCCAGTACTATGGACCGATCGACGGCCACGACATCAAGAGCCTGCTCCACATCCTCCAGAACGTGAAGACCCAGGAAAAGCCCGTCCTCCTCCACGTGATCACCCAGAAGGGCAAGGGCCATCCCGACGCCAAGAAGGACCCCTTCGCGATGCACAAGCCGGTCACGCTCGTCAAGACGAAGATCCGGGAGGACAAGCTCGAGCCGGCCCCCGTCTGCAACGTCCCGGCCGCGGCCCCGAAGGGAAAATCGTACACGGCCGCGTTCGCCGATATCGTGATCGACCTCGCAAGGAAGGACGAGCGGATCGTCGCGATCACCGCCGCGATGCCCGACGGCACGGGCGTGCTCGACATCGCCAAGGTCTTCCCCGACCGCTGCTACGACGTCGGGATCAGCGAGCAGTGCGCGATCTCGTTCGCCGCCGGCCTCGCGCAGGGGGGGATGCGCCCCATCGTCGCGATCTACTCGTCGTTCGCCCAGCGGGCGTACGACATGATCTACCAGGAAATGTGCCTGAACAACCTGCCGGTGACGCTCGTCGTCGACCGCGCGGGCATCGCGGGCGAGGACGGCCCGACCCACCACGGCAACTTCGACATCGCGTACTCGCGGACGCTCCCGAACATCACCTGCATGGCGCCGAAGGACGAGCCGGAGCTGCGGGAGATGCTGACGCTCGCGCTCGCGCTCCAGGGGCCGGTGATCCTGCGTCTCCCCCGCGAGCCGGTCCCGGATTTCTCCGAGTACAAGCTCCAGAAGGCGCCGTTCGCGCTCGGCAAGGGCGAGATCCTCGTGCCCGGCAGGGACGGGATGATGCTGGCCTACGGCGTCATGGTCGCCAAGGCGCTGGCCGCGCGCGAGATGCTCCTCAAGGAGGGCGTGAACGTGGGCGTCGCGAACGCCCGCTTCGCCAAGCCGATCGACGCGGACCTTGCCGAGCGGCTGACGCTCGAATACCCGTGGGTCCTCACGCTCGAGGACCACGCGTCGATGGGCGGGTTCGGCAGCGCGGTGCTCGAGGCGCTCTCGTACCGCAACGCCGAAACCCACAAGGTAAAGATCCACGCGATCCCCGACCGGTTCTGCCAGCACGCGGACCGCTACGAACTCCTCAAGTTTCTCCACCTCGACGCGGAGGGCGTGGCGGACGTGTGCCGGATGATCAACGCCGGCGGCAAGTCGGCGCCGAAGCTCGACCCCGTGCTGCGCAAAGGGTTCCTGTACGAGGTGTGATTTCGGCGCGATTTAGTCCCAATCCCCCTACGATCGGAGAAAACCCATGAAGCCCTTCGCCCGAGTCCTCGGTGCGCTGATCCTGGCGTCCCTCGTGTCCCTGCCCGGCTGCATCCAGGCGGAGGAGGCGGCGACGCTGATGCCCGACGGCTCGGGCAAGCTGACGCTCAAGTTCGCGCTGAAGAAGTCGATGCTCGAAATGTTCGCGCAGCTGGGCAAGGCGGGCGGCGACGAGAAGCCGGCCGACCCCTTCGACCAGTTCAGGGACCCGGCGAAGCTGAAGGCGAACGGCGAGGGGATCGCCGCCTGGGGCGAGCCGAAGAAGGAGGAGGACGCCGACTGGGTGCGGGTGAGCATCGCCGGCTACTTCGAGGACATCAACAAGGTGAAGATGTACAGCGAGGCGGCTCCGGGGGGCGACGCGAAGAAAAAGCTCTCGTTCGGCGCGAAGTACGAGAAGGCCGGGGATGGCGGGAAGCTGACGATGTCGAGCGAGCTGACCGACGACTTCCGAAAGATGGGCAAGGACGCCGGGGGCGGCGGGAACGAGGAGCTGGCGAAGGCGATGGTCGAGGCGATGAAGCCGATGCTGGAAGGCCTGAAGATCTCGATGTCGGTGACGGTGCCCGGCCCGGTCGAGGACTCGGGCGGGTTCCTGGAGAAGAAGGACCGGACGGCGACGTTCGCGCTCGAGGGCAAGACGATCCTGGACGCGATGACGGACTCGAAGGGCCCGGCGGCGAAGAAGCTGGAGTCGTTCGGGGCGGCGACCGAGAAGGGGACGTCGGTGACGTGGACGAAGACGACCCTGGGCGCGGACGACATCGCCGCGTTCAAGAACGAGATGGGTGCGGCGAAGGAGAGCTGGGAGAAGCGGCTGAAGGACGCGGAGTCGAAGAAGAAGGACAAGTAGTTCGACCCGCCTTTTGAGGGTGCCCGCTCACGACAAGTAGCGCTTGCGCAAGGCGGCCCCGCACCTATAATCCCTTTCGCCTGCGGGGCACATTCATGGGCGCGTGGCGGAACTGGCAGACGCGCTAGGTTCAGGACCTAGTGGGTTCACCCCCGTGGAGGTTCGAGTCCTCTCGCGCCCACCATACCTCGCTCTCTCGAACCGTCACAACCGCCTGCGGCCGAGCCAGAACCAAGGACCGTCACCTCCGTCGGGTGAATCTTTGGGCGAACCCTTTGCGACTTTCGAACCTTGCGCCGTTCGCCTTCTCGCCGCAGAATCCCGCCCCCACGATCTGAGAATTGCCCGAGGGTGGACGGAGGTGTATACTGAGATTATGAGCACCCTTCGCGCGACGGTAAAGGACGGACGGCTGATCCTCGACCAACCCACCAGTCTTCCGGACGGAACGACGCTGGACCTGGTGCTGGATGACGAGGGCGATGACCTCACGCCCCAGGAGCGCAAAGTTCTCGATGATGCCATCGCGAAGGCGTGGGCTTCGGCCAAGGCAGGTAATCTGCGGCCCACAGATGATCTGGTGCGCGAGCTTCGCTCCCGTCAGTGACGACGCGCGTCGTCGTCGGCAGCGTCCCATAACCTGTGGAAATCGGCGTTCCTCCAGTGAAGCCGCGTAAGTGATCTTCGCTTACGAAGCCTTCAGCATCAACTCTCCTTTCTTCGACTTCTCGATCACGTCCTTGAGCTTCTGCCAGCCGTTGATCTTGCGGAAGCGGATCTGCCCCGACAGCAAGAGCCCGTAGAGCAGATGGATCGCCG
>JBGPCZ010000143.1:0-16311 GCA_041482015.1 Planctomycetota bacterium
ACGTCCTTCTTGTGCTCGACGAGCCGCTTGGCCTTCTCGAGCACCATCTCGGTGACCTGGATGTGGCGCGAGGGCGGCTCGTCGAAGCAGGAGGCGATGACCTCCGCGTCGCCCTTGAGGTTGCGCTTGAAGTCGGTGACCTCCTCCGGCCGCTCGTCGATCAGGAGGACGATGAGGATGACATCGGGGTGGTTCTTGATGACGGCGTTCGCGATCTTCTGGAGGAGGACCGTCTTGCCGGTGCGGGGCGCCGCGACGATGAGCGCGCGCTGGCCCATCCCCAGGGGCGCGATCATGTCCATGACGCGCATGGAGAGCTCCCCGGGCTCGGTCTCCAGGCGGATGCGCTCGATGGGGTGGAGCGGGATCAGGTTCTCGAAGGCCACGCGCGACTGGGCGGCCTCGGGGTTCTCGCCGTTGACGAGCTCGACCTTGAGGAGGGCGAAGTACTTCTCGCCGTCCTTGGGCGGGCGGATCTGTCCGCTGATGATGTTGCCGGTGCGCATGCCGAAGCGGCGGATCTGCGAGGGGCTGATGTAGATGTCGTCGGGGCAGGGCAGGTAGTTGTACTTGGGCGAGCGGAGGAAGCCGAAGCCCTCGGGAAGGACCTCGAGCACGCCCTCGCCGAAGAGGAGGCCGTTCTGCTTGGCCTTCTCCTGGATGATCTTGTAGATGATCTCCTGCTTCTTCAGGCCCATGATCTCCTTGATGCCCTCCTGGCGGGCGAACTTGAGGAGATCGGCCATCGTGAATTCCTGGAGTTTCGAGAGATAGACCTCCTCCCGCTTGACGCGCTCGTACTTCTCGTTGGTGTCGGGCGGGCGGGGCGGGGCCGGGGCCTCGGCGGTTGCCGTGGGCGACGAGGAGGGGGGCGGCGCGGGCGCCGGGGTCTCGCGCTCCGGCTCGGGGGCCGCGACCTTCACGGGCGCGACGGGCGCGGGCGCGGGCGGCGCGGCGTTCACCACGGTCTTGGCCTCGGGGGCGTCCTCGGACGAGGACTCTCTCGCTTTGCGCGGGGGCATGGCACTCTCCTAAAGGCGTGAGCGGTCAGAACGTACGGCGGAGTTCATCCAGGATCTTTCCGAGTTGCCGGTTCGTGCGGGACGCCGACCCGGTGTTGTTGAGGACGTAATCGGCCTTCTTTTTCTTATACGTCACGGACCATTGAAATTGTTCCCGCCGCTCCAGTTCGCCGGGGGACCAGCGCCTCCCCTTTTTCGTCCGCCGCACCCGCAGGCGCAGGGGGGCGTTCACGAAGATCACCCGGTCGCACAACCGGTCGACTCCCGCTTCGAACAGCAGGGCCGCGTCGAGCACGGTCCAGCCCCGGCGTCCGGCCAGCCGGCGCCGCATCTCGCGCAGGATGGCGGGATGGACGATCCGGTTCAGGCGTTTGACCGAGGAGCGCGACCCGAAGGCCGCGCGCGCCAGCTCACCCCGATCGATTCTTCCTCTCCGGAGGATTCCAGGCCCCCACGCCCGGACCAGGCGCCGGCGGATCTCGGGTCGTTCAAGGGCGCGGTGCCCGAGGGCGTCCGCGTCCACGACCTCCGCCCCTCTCTTTCCAAGGAGTCGGGCCACGAGGCTCTTGCCGCTGCCGACGCCCCCGGCGAGACCGATCACGAGGGAGTGCGGGAATCCGGCGCGGGCCACTGGCTTAATTTATCGGTTCGGGAGTTTTCGCTGAGAGGGCCGTGACTCCGGGGGACTTCGAATCCAAAGGGAGTCTACCCCTTGCCCCGATCCGTGTCAACCGAATTTGAAGGAGTAGTAAGGATCGAAGAAGGCACACAAGGGAGAGGTGGGGAGGTGGGGAGGTGAGAGGAAGCTTTTGGAATTTTCTTGCGGCTTGAAGGGGTTCGGGCCGACCCTGCGTCCATATTCTCGGAACCCGGATCTCGGATTTCCTTGACTGGGGGGGATGCCGGCCTAGAATGGGGCCTTACCCTTCCTCGACGGAGAGCCACCTATGGTTCGAGCGAGTCGGCGCGACGCGGGCATCTCCATGGTCCTCGTCGTGATCCTCATCGTGATCACGCTGGGGCTCGTGGTCTGGGCCGTGGGCATCTGGTCGGAGTACAAGTTCCGGGACCGGCAGTCGAAGATGCTCGCGGAGGTTCTCCGGACCCAGATCCCCGCCGAGGCGGAAGACATCACGAAGCAGATCAGCCGGATCAACGAGGCGGCCGCGATCGGCGGGTCGAACGACGCCAACCCCGAGAACCAGAAGGCGATCGACTACCTCAAGGCCAAGCGCAACGAGTACTGGGGCCCCGACAACCTCAACAAGTATCCCCTGACCCAGCCCATCAACGACAAGGGCGAGCCCCAGCCGCGCAAGGATATGGACAAGAATTCCATGGACAACTTCGTCCGCGCGCGCGACGAGAGCCAGGTCAACGCCTCGCTCCAGGAACTCGTCCGGATCGGCACCGCCCGGGCGTTCCACTACAAGGCCCGGATGGACCAGCTCCAGCTGGAGCTCGACATCGCGAAGGAGCAGGTCAAGAACCGCGAGGCGATCAAGCCGTTCATCCCGGAAAAGAAGATCGCCGAGAAGGCGAAGCTCCTGGCAAGGATCCAGATTGAAACCCAGCAGATCGCCCAGGAGAACGAGACCTACAACGCGCGGAAGGCCGCGCTCGCCGAGGCGAAGACCAAGGCCGAGGCGGAGATCGTCGCCGAGGCGGCCAAGTACGCCGAGGACGAGATCAAGATGATCAACGAGACCCGCGAGCTCCGCCGGCAGCTGGAGGAGCTCAAGGTCAAGGAAGTCATCAAGCACGAGATCGCCTTCGTGCACGGCAAGATCCTCCGGCCCGACGTGCTCAACAAGACGGCCTTCATCGACATCGGCTCGCGCGAGCGCGTCGTGCCCGGCCTCAAGTTCCTCGTCGGCCGCCGGGGCTTCCAGGACAAGTTCGAGTACAAGGCGAAGATCGAGGTCAAGAAGTGCTGGATGACCTACTGCGAGGTCGCCATCCTCGAGGTCTTCGATCCCAAGCAGAAGCCCGTCGTCGAGGGAGACACCATCGTCAACCCGCTCTTCTCGAAGGACCGCCCGATCGTGGTGGCCTTCGTGGGCGAGGACCGGCCGGTGCGCCTGCGGTACTCGGTGGACGAGGCCTCCCGGCGCATCATGGAAATCGGAAGCGTCGTCCGCAAGGAGGTCACGCTCGACGTCGACTACGTGATCTTCACGGAGACGGGCTCGCAGCGGCAGCGCGACAGCTACGACCCCTACAAGAAGGCCGTTCTGCTGGAGATCCCGATCGCGGAAGCGGGCCGGACCAAGGACGAGCCGGAGCGCCCGGGCCTGTTCGAGTTCCTCGGGGACTAGGAGACGATCATGGCCGAATTCATCACCAAGAAGGAAAACCAGCGGCGGCTGGCCATCATCGTGGTCTGCGTGCTGGCGGACGCCGTGGCGGCCGCGTACATGATCTACGCGTACAAGGAGCTCAACTTCCTCGAGCAGAGCCCGAAGAACCCCAACCCGATCCACAAGCTGGCCTCGCTGGTCAAGGACGGGCGCGAGAAGAACGAACAGCTCCGGACCCAGCTCCTGGGGTACGGAAGGACGATTGGCTGGAAGGTCGACTCCACGAGCTCCAACAGCCGGTTCCGCACGGGGCCGCTCCAGAACGATGTCCTCCGCACCTTCCTGAGCGACGCGGCGCGGCCCACCAAGGAGGAGGAGGCCAGGAAGGAAAAGAGCATCCTCCAGTACCTGGACATCAAGGACTACAAGCGGTGGGACGACGCGGCGGGCGCGGGCAAGGTCCTCCACCTGACGGAGCTCTTTGACGAGCTCCTGAAGAAGGAGAACGAGTACAAGACGAAGATCGGCGATCTCGAGGCGCAGATCAAGACCGAGCGCGACAACGAGAAGAAGATCATCGACGAGATCAAGAACGCCAACGACGCCGCCCAGAAGGATCTCGACGGGGGCGCCGTGGCCGCGGCCCCGGCCGGTGGCGCGATCGGCGAGCTGATCCGCCTCATGAAGGAGCTCAACACGCTCCAGAAGGCCCACTCCGAGGAGTTGTCCGCCGCCGATCTCGACACGACCGCCAAGCAGAACGAGGCGACCAACGTCAAGAACGAGAACGTCCGCAAGCGCGCCGCCGCGGAGACGGTCAAGGCGGACTTCAAGCACCGCATCTACGCCATCCAGCACCACCGCATGGAGGCGAGCGCGCGGCGCGAGCCGGACGGCGAGATCCTCGGCATCGACGAGAAGCGCCAGGTGGCGAACATCGACCTCCTCCGCAAGGACCGCCTCTTCAAGGGCACGAGGTTCTACTGCTACTCGCTGGAGAAGGGCGGGCAGAAGCTGGACAAGGGCTACATCGAGGTCATCGAGGTGCGCGAGAAGGACACCAGCATCTGCGCGATCCTCAAGACCTACGACCCGCATTTCCCCCTGAAGGTCGGAGACAAGATCTACAACGAGCTGTACGAAGGCGGCCGCCCGCGCCACATCGCCTTCGCCGGCCTGTTCACGGGCCGCCTCTCCAACGAGGAGGCTGCGAACCTCATCCGGTCCTTCGGCGACATCTACCAGGACAAGGTGGACGAGAACACCAACTACGTGGTCGTGGCGGACGGGTACGAGGAGCACGCCAACTACAAGGCCTCGCAGGAGTACGGCATCAAGGTGCTCCGCGAGAAGATCCTGTACGACTACCTGGGCGTGCGGCGCGAGTAGCGATCGAGTGTCCATCCACCCCCGCGGGCCCCGCCCGCGGGGGTTTTTCTTTGTCCCCCTTTCCTTGCACCGCGGCGATGGTAGAATGAGCCCTCGATGATGAACCAGGTGCAGGACCGCGTGGAGAAGTTCGCGGGGGGCGAGGCGGCCGAGGCCCGCATGACCTTCGGCGAGCACATCGAGGAGCTCCGCGGCCGGCTGGTCAAGTCCATCGCCTTCCTGCTCGTCGCGATCATCGTGTCGATGGTCTTCTACGAGGAGCTGGTGACGTTCATCACCGGCCCGCACGTCCAAGCCATGAAGCTGCTCAAGGTCCCCCAGGCGGAGAGCCGCCTCATGCCCGGGAGCTACGGGGGGCCGATCCTCGCGGTCATGAAGCTCGCCTTCATCGTGGCGCTGTTCATCTCGTCGCCGTTCATCGGCTACCAGATGTGGGCGTTCGTCAGCGCGGGGCTCTACGCGAAGGAGAAGAAGTACGTGGTGCTCTTCGCTCCGATCTCGTTCGCCCTCTTCTCGATCGGGTGCTGCTTCGGGTTTTTCATCCTCGTGCCGTACTGCCTGTACGGGCTGGCGAAATCGATGAGCATGGGCGGCATCCTTTCCAACCAGTACATCTTCACGGACTACCTGAGCCTCGTCATGACCCTCACGATCATCCTGGGGGGCGTCTTCCAGATCCCGCTCATCATGGTCTTCGTCTCGAAGGTAGGGCTCGTCAAGCCCTCCAGCTGGAACAAGTGGCGCCGGCACGCGATCGTGGTCAACCTGATCTTCGCCGCCATCGTCACGCCGGCCGACATCTTCTCCATGATCATGGTGGCCATCCCGATGCTCCTCCTGTACGAGATCGGCGTGGTCGTGTCCTACATCACCGCCCGCCCGAAGAAGGACGCCGAGCCCGCGAAACCCTGATGGCAGACAGACCCATCGCCGCCCGCCTGGGCCTCGTCGGCGTGGCGGTTTCCGGAAAGACCTCGCTCTTCTGCTCCCTCACCGGCACGGAGTACGCCCGGGCCGTCGCGTCGACGGGGAAGACCATCGCCGCCGCGATCCGCGTGCTCGATCCGCGTCTCGTCCGCATGCACGGGGTCGAGGGGGCGCACAAGAAGCTCGTGACCCCGGTGATGGAGATCGTCGACGCCCCGTCCATGGCGCTCGACGGGCCCGGCCGGGACGCCAACGGCGGGAAGCTCGCGATGGTCCGCGAGTGCGACGGCTTCCTGGCCGTGCTCAAGGGGTACGAGGGTGAGGACGTCCGCAAGCAGCTCGACGGGATCCGGAGCGAGTTCATCCTCGCCGACATCGACGTGATGCAGAAGCGGCTGGAGAAGTTGAAGGCGGACTCGAAGAAGACGCTTCCGAACCGCGACGAGCTGCTGAAGGAGCTGGGCGTCATGGAGCCGCTCCTCGAGGCGGTGGCGGGCGGCGACACGAAGGCGTTCGAGAAGCTGACGGCCGAGGATGAGAAGCGCCTCAAGGGGTTCGCCTTCTACTCGAAGAAGCCGCTCATCGCGCTCGCCAACATCTCCGAGGGGGACCTCGGGAAAAAGCTGGAGATGACGGCCGTCGCCGTCAAGCTCGAGATGGAGCTCCTCGCGATGGAGCCGGCGGAGCGGGCGTCGTTCATGAAGGACTACGGCCTCGAGAAGCTGGTGCTGGAGTCGCTCGCGGTCGACCTCTACACGAGCCTCGGGATGATCACGTTCGTGACGACGGGCGACAAGGACGTGACGGGCTGGCACCTCCGGAAGGGCCAGGCGTCGCTGGAGGCGGCGGGCCGCATCCACACGGATCTCCAGAAGGGCTTCATCAACTGCGAGATCGTCTCCTTCGCCGAGTGGGGGAAGTGGAAGAACTACCGCGAGGCCCAGTCGCGCGGCCCCAAGCGGGTCGAGGGCAAGGCCTACGTCATGCAGGACTTCGACCTGATCGAAGTGAAGTCCGGACTGTAGACTCAAGTCCCCTTTGAAGGTAGACTGCCCTTCATGGCCAAGGTGGCCCTCGCGTACTCCGGCAGCCTCGATACCACCATCTGCGTCCATTACCTGAAGCATGTCAAGGGGATGAAGGTCTACACCTTCTCCGCCAACGTCGGGCAGCCGGAGTACCTCGCGCCGCTGGCGGAGCGCGCGGTCGAGCTCGGGGCCGCCGCGGCGCACCTCGCCGACCTGCGCGAGAAGTTCGTCACCGATTACATCTTCCCCTGCATCCGCGCCAACGCCGTCTACGAGCAGGGGTACTTCCTGTTCAGCGCGCTCTCGCGGCCCCTCATCGTCGAGGAGCTCGTCAAGATCGCCGAGGACGAGGGCTGCGACTGCCTCGCCCACGGATCGCGCGGCATCGGGAACGACATGCTCCGCATGGAGAACTGCATCCGCGCCACCGCGCCGGGGATGCGGGTGCTGACGCCGCTCGTCGAGCTCGGCCTCCGCTCGCCCAAGGACGACCTTGAGTACGCGAAGAAGACCGGCCTCCAGTTCGAGAGCGAGAAGCAGACGGTCTACAATGTCGAGCAGAACCTCTGGGGGAACAACATCCAGTTGCGCGACATGAAGGACACGTGGGAGGAGCCGCCCAAGGACACGTACATCCTCACCGTCCCGACCGAGGACGCCCCCGCGAAGCCGACCGTCATCGAGATCGGGTTCAAGAGCGGCGACCCGGTGACGGTCGACGGCGACGAGCTCGCGCCCATCAAGCTGATCGAGACGCTCAACAAGATGGGCGGTCGGTGCGCGGTCGGGCGGTTCGACGTCGTCGAGAACCGGATCAGCGGACTGAAGACGCGGGAGATCTACGAGTCGCCCGCCGCGGCGATCCTCCTCATGGCCCACCGGGCGCTCGAGTCCATCACCCTGGAGCGCGAGGTGATGCATTTCAAGGAGTCGCTTTCGCAGCGGTACGCGGACCTGGTCTACGAGGGCAAGTGGTTCCTCTCGGTCCGGCAGGGCCTCGACGCCTTCTTCTCGAGGATCAACGAGAACGTCACCGGCACGGTGCGCCTCAGCCTCTGCCGCGGCGCGCTGACCGTGACGGGCCGGAAGTCGCCCCATTCGCTCTTCGTTCCGCCCCTCGAACGTCTCGTCCCCGTCGTCCCCCAGGTCAAAGCCGCCCGATGATCGTCGAGCTCCTCTCCACGGGAACGGAGCTCCTCCGCGGCAGGAACGTCGACACGAATGCCGGCTGGCTCTCCCGGGAATGCCAGAAGGCGGGCCTCGAGGTGCGCCACCACCAGACGATCGACGACGACTTCGGCCGCCTCGTCGACGCGGTCAAGCTCGCCGCGTCGCGCTCCGACGTCATCCTCGTGACCGGCGGGCTCGGCCCCACCGAGGACGACTACACGCGGCGGGTCGCGGAGGAGGCGTTCCACCGCCCTCTCCGGTTCCGCCCGGAGGCGTGGAAGGCGATCGAGGCGCGCTTCCGGAAGTACAAGATCCCCATGGCGTCGATCAACCGGCGCCAGGCGCACGCGCCGGAGGGCGCGGCGCTGCTGCCCAACCCGAACGGCTCGGCGCCCGGCTTCGCGCTCCGCGCGTCGGGCATCTTCTTCGCCGCGATGCCCGGGCCGCCGCGCGAGCTCTATCCCATGTTCCTCCGGCACGTCCTCCCGAGGATCCGCGTGCGGACGGATATCGACGTCTGGGAGGGGAAGTCCTTCGGGCTGCCCGAGGGGCACGTCGACGAGATCGTGCTCCAGGCGGTGAAGGATCCGCGGGCGTACGGCTTGACCGTGAAGGGGGGGCAGGTTAGCATCTGGATCCGGGCGGAAGGGCCGGGCCGGAAGAAGACGCTCGGGCGGCTCTCGCGCCGCGTGGTCGCCGGGCTGGGCGACTGCAGTTATCCGGAGGAGCTGGCGGACCACGTGGCAAAACGGCTGGCGGAGACGGGGAACACGCTCGCGGTGGCGGAGTCGTGCACCGGAGGCCTCATCTCCCACAAGCTCACGGAAGTCCCCGGCGTCTCGTCCGTCCTCCTCGAATCGGTCGTCACCTATTCAAACGGGTCGAAGATGAAGCGCCTGGGCGTTCCCGCGGAGCTGATCGGGAAGCACGGCGCGGTCAGCGAGGAGGTCGCCCGGGCGATGGCGCTCGGCGTTGCGCGGACGAGCGGCGCCACGATCGGAGTCGGGGTGACGGGGATCGCCGGTCCCACCGGCGGCTCGAAGAAGAAGCCCGTCGGCCTCTGCTACCTCGCCGTCAACGACCGGGTGGAGCGCCGCGTCTTCTCGGGGGAGCGGAGCCACGTCAAGGAACGGGCGGCGGCGTTCGCGCTCAACATGGTCCGCCTGGAGCTGCTGGGGAAATAAGGTGTATTGCATCGCTTCGTCTCCTCTCCTCCCCTGATTCCCCTTGGATAAACGGGAGAAAAGATGGGTCTTCGCGCCCGCCGACAAGGCGGTGAGCGCGCAGCTCGCCCGCGGGCTCAACCTGTCGCCCATCACGGCGACGCTCCTCGTCAACCGGGGGATCCGCGACGCCTCCGAGGCGAAGCTCTTCCTCGCGCCCGACCTCAAGTCGCTCCTCGACCCGATGCTCCTGAACGACATGGGCCGCGCCGTCGACCGGCTGGAGGAGGCCCTCAAGAAGGACGAGAAGATCGGGATCTTCGGCGACTACGACGTCGACGGGACGACCGGGACGGCCATCCTCGTCAAGCTCTTCGCGCTGCTCGGCCGGACGGTCGCCTACCGCGTGCCGCACCGCGTCACCGACGGCTACGGCCTGAACGGCGCGGCCGTCGAGGCGTTCGCCGCGGAGGGGGTGACGGTCCTGATCACGATCGACTGCGGGACGAACGACGTCGAGGAGATCGCGCTCGCGAGATCGCGCGGGATGGACGTGATCGTGGTCGACCACCACGAGGCGGGGACCGCGCTGCCGGACGCGCACGCGATCCTCAACCCGAAGCTCAAGAACTCCACCTATGGGTTCACGGGGACCTGCTCCTCGGGGCTCTCGTTCAAGCTCGCCTGGGCCCTGGCCGACCGCGTCGGCGCGAAGCGGCGCGCGGGGTTCGAGGGGTTCATCCTGGACGCGATGGGCCTGGCCGCGATGGGCACCGTGGCGGACGTCTGCCCGCTCGTGGGCGAGAACCGCGTCTACGTGCGCTACGGCCTCGATGCCCTGCGCGCGTGCAAGGGGCGCGGCCTGCGCGCGCTCCTGGAGCTCGCGAAGCTCGGCCATGAGCCGTTGCAGCCGTTCGACGTCAGCTTCAAGCTCGCGCCGCGGCTCAACGCGCTGGGCCGGATCGGGACGGCGATGGACTGCGTCGACCTCCTGGTGAGCAACGACGAGGCCCGCATCGGGGAGATCCTGAAGCTGCTCGAGAAGTCCAACCGCCACCGCAAGGGGCTCGAGGACGACATGATGGAGCAGGCGCTCGCGCAGGTCGAGGCGGCGGGCGGGGCTGAGAGCGCGATCGTCGTGGCCGACGAGCGATGGCACGTGGGCATCGTGGGGATCGTCGCCGCGAGGCTCGTCGACCGTTACTACCGGCCGTCGTTCGTCCTCGCGATCGACAAGGGGATCGCGCGGGGATCGGCCCGCTCCATCGAGGGCCTGGCCTTGCACGAGGCGCTCGAGGAGTGCCACGACCTCCTGCTTACGCACGGGGGCCACGCGATGGCCGCGGGCCTTTCGCTCGAAGCCGGGAACGTCGACGCCTTTCGCCGGAAGATGGTGCGCCTCGTGGCCCGGCGCCTGGCGCCCGAGCGCCTGCAGCCGTCGCTCCTCGTGGACGACGAGGTGGCGGTCGGGGCCCTGACGCGGCCGGTCGTCCGCGAGCTGGAGCGGCTCGCGCCGCACGGCCCGGGGAACCCCGTCCCGCTCCTCGTGGCCTCCCACGTCCAGGTCGCGGGAGAGCCGCGCCTCATGGGGAAGCGGAACGGGCACCTCTCGCTCTACCTCAAGCAGGACGGCGCCGCCGTCCGGGCGGTCGGGTTCGGCATGGCGGAGCTGTTCGAGCCGGTCTGCCGCGCGCGGACGCTCTCGGTCGCCTTCACGCCGCAGATCAACGCGTGGCAGGGCCGCGAATCGGTCGAGTTCCACCTGAAGGACGTGAAGATCGAGTCGTAGCCCAGTCGCTTGCCATCGCCGCCCCCTTGCCCTATAATTCCCGCTCACCATTTCTGAAGGGCGCGACACCATGAAGATCGGGGTGCTCACCGGGGGAGGCGACTGTCCGGGGCTGAACGCCGTCATCCGCGCGATCGTCAAGAAGGCGGAGAAGGGCGGCGACACCGTGCTCGGGATCAAGAACGGCTGGAAGGGCCTCGTCGAGGGAGTCGTGGTGCCGCTTACGGACACCTCGGTCTCCGGCCTCCTGCCCAAGGGGGGCACGGTGCTCGGGACGTCGCGCACGAATCCGTTCAAGGACGTCGAGTCCGTCGCCAAGTGCGAGGAGAACTTCAAGCGGTTCGGCCTCGAGGCGCTCATCGCGATCGGCGGCGAGGACACGCTCGGCGTCGCCAAGAAGTTCGCCGAGAAGGGCCTCCCCGTCGTCGGGGTGCCCAAGACGATCGACAACGACCTCAGCGGCACCGACCAGACGTTCGGCTTCGACACCGCCGTCAATGTCGTCATGGAGGCGATCGACCGCATCCACACGACGGCCGAGAGCCATCACCGCGCGATGGTCGTCGAGGTGATGGGCCGGCACGCGGGCTGGATCGCCGCCGTGGCCGCGATCGCGGGCGGCGCCGACTACTGCCTGATTCCCGAGAAACCGTTCAAGATCGAGGACGTCTGCGCGTCCGTACAGGCGCGGAAGGCGAAGGGGAAGGATTTTTCCATCATCGTCGTCGCCGAGGGTGCGACCCCCGTGGGCGGCAAGCTCGCCACCGCGGGCGGCAAGAAGGACGAGTTCGGCCACGAGCAGCTGGGCGGCATCGCCAACTGGGTGGCGCAGGAGGTCGAGAAGCGCACCGGGTTCGAAACGCGCGTCACGATCCTCGGCCACATCCAGCGCGGCGGCACGCCCACCGCGTTCGACCGCCTGATCGCCACCCGCTACGGCCTGAAAGCCGTGGACCTGGTGCGCGCGAAGAACTGGGGGCGAATGGTCTCCCTTTCGGGGTTCCGGATCACGGACGTCCCCCTGCCCTCGATCGAGCAGCAGAAGCGGGATCTCGACATGGATCTCTACAAGGATGTTGAGGTTTTCTTCAGCTAGCCTCCTCCTCTCCGTTTCGCTGTGCGCGTGCTCGGCGGCCCCCGCTCTCGAGGACCGGCTCCTCGTCGGCGCCGCCGCGGTGGACATCACGCCCGCCGTCGACGGCCCGAAGCCCGTGTACCTTGCGGGATTCGGCACGAACCGGACCGCCGCGGGGGTGCACGATCCCCTATGGGCCCGCGCGATCGTGATCGAGAAGGGCGGCCGCCGCGTGACCCTCATCGCGTGCGACCTGGTCGGCCTCCTGCACGGTCGCATCCTGCAACTCGTGTCGAAGGTCGAGGGGGCGGGCGAGTTGATCGTCTGCTCGACCCACTGCCACAGTGGGCCCGACGTGGTGGGGATGTGGGGGCCGCTCCCGATCGTCTCCGGCGTCTCGGGTGCGTACCTGCGGAAGCTGCAGGACGCGTTGGCCGAGGTGGCCCGCCGCGCGATCGAGTCGCGCCGGCCGGCCACGCTCTTCGCCGCGGAGGCGAAGGTTGAGGGCGTCTGCAAGGACATCCGCCCGCCCGACATCCGCAACGAGGTCGCGGCGTCGCTCGTCGCGCGCGACGACTCCGGCCGCGCGATCGCGGTGCTCGTCAACTTCGCGATGCACCCGGAGGGGATGAGCTCGAAGAACCGGATGGTCTCGAGCGACTACCCGCACTACGTGCGCGAGGCGGTCGAGCGCGACTTCCCGGGCGCCGTCGCCGTGTTCGTGAGCGGCGATCTCGGCGGGATGCAGACGCCCGACGTGAAGGAGCACACGTGGGAGGAGATCCGCCGCTGCGGCGAGACGATCGCCGCGCGCGTGAAGGAGTCGCAGGCGATGGCGTGCACCCTCACGGTCCCCGAGGTGAAGGTCGCCCGGGCACCGGTGCGTTTTCCCCTGGAGAACCGGCGGTTCGTGGCCGGGTTCAAGTCGGGGCTCTTCGGCTCGGACACGGAGGGCGTCGTCGAGGCGGAGGGCGAGGCGTTCTTCCTGAAGACGGAGGTCGTCGCGGTGCGCCTGGGCGGCGTCGAATGGGTGACGGTTCCCGGGGAGGCGCTGCCGGAGGTGGGACGCGAGGTCTTCAGGCTCATGGAGGCGCCCCACCGGTTCCTGATCGGCCTCGGGCAGGACGAGGTCGGATATATCTTGCCGAAAGAGGATTTCGATCCTAAAAAGTACGAGGAATCCATGTCGCTGGGACCCCGGACGGCCCCCACGCTCCTGGATGCGTTGAAACAACTTCTCAAGGGATTCTGATGACCAAGTACGACTATCGGGGCGCCATCCACTGCCACTCCACCTACTCCGACGGCACGGGCGACATGGAGGAGATCGGGAAGGCGGCGAACGAGGCGGGCCTGGACTTCGTCATGATGACCGACCACGACCAGATGAAGCCCGTCGAGGACGGCCAGGAGAAATGGGCGGAAAGTTCGCTCATCATCTGCGGCACCGAGATCACGCCCGACAAGAACCATTTTATCGTTTTCGGGGAGAAGAAGCTCAAGGACGCCGGGAAGCTCCGCGAGCGCAAGCCCCAGGAGTACATCGACGCGGTCAACGAACAGGGATGGTTCGGCTTCATCGCCCACCCCGACCACATCGGCACGCAGAAATTCGCCATCCCCAGCTACCGCTGGGAGGACTGGAATGTCACCAACTACACGGGCATGGGCCTCTGGGACCTCATGACCGACTGGCAGAGCCAGCTGGACCGCGAGGACGTCTCGATGGACGTCTACACCGAGTTCGAGGACTGGCTCTCGGGCCCGCGCATCGAGACGCTCAAGCGCTGGGACGAGCTCAACAAGGTCCGCAAGGTCGTCGGCATCGGCGAGATCGACAACCACAAGTACAAGAAGGATTACAACGGGCAGACGATCCACATCTTCCCGTACGAGGTGGCGTTCAAGACGATCTGCAACCACATCCTCCTCGACAAGCCCCTCGAGAAGGACTACAAGAAGGCGAAGAAGCAGGTCCTCGAGGCGGTGAAGCACGGCGCGCTCTACGTCTCGTTCGACTGGTGGGACGACCCCACCGACTTCTCGTTCGAGATCGACAACGGGAAGAAGATCGCGGGGATGGGCGACACGATCGAACTGGGCGAGCGCACGGAGCTCGTCGCGAGCTTCCCCCAGGAGGCGCTCCTGAACGTCTACAAGGACGGCGAGTCGATCCAGGAGGAGGAGGGGGACGAGATCCTCATCGACCTCACCGAGCCCGGCTCCTACCGCGTCGAGGCGATGCGCAACGACATCGTCTGGATCCTCTCGAACAACATCTACGTCCAGGCGGCGAAGTAAGGACAGCCGCAGAGGCACAGAGACGCGGAGAATCCCTTTCTACCCTTCGACTCCGAGTCCGTGTGGCCAAGGTTCATTCTCAATACCGCCCGTCCTATGGATGCGATCTCCGGAAAACATGGAGGTCGTATGGAAGCCCGAGAAGAATGTAGGAGTAGTCTGGGGAGAAAGTGACGTGACCCCAGTCTCCGGATAGGTCTTCGAAGGAAAACTCAAGGGACACAGCTCCCTTGCGATCGCGAACCCTGAGGATTCCGGTGGCCAGGTCGAGTTCCAGCCTTTCACCTGACTCGCTCTGGTGAATCGGCGACCCTCCGTGGAGACCCAAAATCGAGGAGTCCACTCCCCGGTAGGAAAGCCTTCCCCTAAGTGAGTCGTAAAGGTTGCCCCCCTCGGGGAAGGCGAAGTCTTGCCGGAATACCTCCGACCGATCTAGGTTGAGGAGGTGGATGCCATCGTAGGCGACAATGGCCACATTGTTGGCCATCGGCTGAGAGAATCCAACCATCCTTTCAAAGATGTAGGGCAGTTTGAGCTCGGACCAGGTGTTCAATCAGTCCCCATGATCTGAGGAACAGAATCTCTTCTTGGTGACTTGGTTTCTTGGTGGTTTTCCGGACGTTCGCGCGCCTAATCCCCGTACCGCAGCTTGAGCACCCACGTGCGCCACTCCGCCTCGAGGTCGTCGAGCTTCTTGCCCGTGACCTTCTCGAGCGCCGCGGTCCCCGTGCGGTCGTCCTTCGAGGTCGCCTTGAACTGCTGGTAGAACGGGATCAGCTGGCCGTTTTCCTGGAGGTACAGGCACAGGTAGCGCGCCGTCGCGTAGTTCACGCCGCGCTCCTCGCCGTAGAACTGCGCCGCCGTGTAGCCGACGAGGTCCTTGAAGGTCACCGACTTGTTCGCCTTGAGCGCCTTGTGGAGCCCGGGCAGACGCCAGTTGACGAAGCCCACCATCTTGCCGTCCTGCGGGCCCGACTGCTCGAAGAGCGACGCGAAGCCCTCGTTGAACCAGCTCGGCACCTGCGGGAAGTCCTCCGCCAGCAGCGGGTGGACCAGCTCGTGGGCGAGCGTCCCGGTCCCCGTCGAGATGTTCATCACCATCTTCCGCTCGCTCGACATGTAAAAGCCGAACGGCGTGGAGGGAGGCTTCTGGTACGTCGCCGTGCAGTAGTCCTCGTAGCTCTGCCGGTCCTTGAACAGGTAGACGCGGATCGGCTTCTCCGGCTTCTTCGTGAAGTAGTCCGCGTGGAGGTAGTTGAAGATGCGCGCGACCGTCCCCTTGCACTGGCGGAAGGAGGCCTCCGAGTCGTTCGAGGCCACGAAGAAGAACTCCTCGACCTGCTCCACGCGCATCCCCTCGCCCAGCTCGCGGCGGATCTCCGCCGTCATGCGGAGCGTCTCCTCCTCCGAGCGCGGGAGGTCCTGCATGTACTGCGGGATCGAGGGCTCCGCGCCGCAGCCCGCGGCGGCGAGGAAGAGGAGGATCGCGGCGGGCTTCTTCACGGCCGCACCCACGACAGCCGCGCGATCACGATCACGTGCGGCGGGAGGTCGGACTCGGCCGCGAACGGGCCCATCGATCCCCACACCACGGGCGCCCCGGCTGGCACCGCCCGCAGGTCGGCGAAGCCCGTCTCGACGAGCCGCGGCAGGCGGAGCGTCCCCTTGGGGGTCGCCAGCTCGTCCACCGCGAGGACCTTCGTGTAGGCCAGGCGGAGGCGCAGCGAAATGCGGTCGCCGGTGGGGAGCACGTGCGCCTCCAGCGCGAGCCCGTCGGGGATCGTGCCCGCGACGGGGCCGTTGTCCCCGATCGTCATCGCCACGGGCCGCCGCACCCCCGAGAAGGCGCAGACCGTCTGGTCCAGCTGCGCGACCGTCTCGATCGACCCGAGCCGTCGGATCGCGCCCTCGTCGGCCTGGGCGCAGAGGCGCTCCCACGACGCCTCCGGCATCGCCCCGTCGGGGCCCGCGCCCGTCGCGAAGGGCTTGGGGCCGGCGAAGAGCGTGACGGAGATCCGGACGCTCGCGAGCGTCCCGCGGCTCAGGACCTGGATCACGCGGGCCACCTTGCGCTGGAGGTCGGGCGGCGCGTGGACCAGGAGCTGGCTGTTGGGCGTCCGCTCCATCGTGATCTCGCCCACCCACCG
>JBGPCZ010000144.1:0-16239 GCA_041482015.1 Planctomycetota bacterium
AGCACCTCGCAGGCGAGGCTCCGGCCCTTCCCGTCCAGGTTGGGCACGAGCATCTGGGAAACGACGCCCCGGAGCACGTTCGCCAGGAGGGTCCGGATGTGGGCCCGCTTCCCCGCCGGGAACTGGTCCAGGATGCGCATGACCGTCCGCGCCGCGCTCTGGGTGTGGAGCGTCCCGAAGATCAGGTGGCCCGTCTCGGCCGCGGTGATCGCCGTCGAGACGGTCTCCGGGTCGCGCATTTCGCCGACCACGATCACGTCCGGGTCCTCGCGCAGCGCCGCCCGCAACGCCGAGCCGAACGACCGGCTGTGCTTGGGGATCTCGCGCTGGGAGATGAACGACTTGTCGCTCTTGTGCACGACCTCGATCGGGTCCTCGATCGTGATCACGTGGAGCCGGTGGTTGTGGTTGATGATGTCGATGATGGCGGTCAGCGTGGTCGACTTCCCCGACCCGGCGGCGCCCGTCACGAGCACCATGCCCCGGCTGAGGTCGACGAACTGCCGGACCACCCCGGGCAGGCCCAGCTTCTCGAACGGAACGACCTCCTCGGCGATCGCGCGGAAGACCCCCGCGATCCCCTTGAGGTGACGGAAGATGCTGACCCGCCAGCGGCCCGCCCCGGCGAGTTCGTAGGGGAAATCGACGTACTTATCCTTGTAGTACTCGTCCACCTGCTCCTTGGTCAGGATCGACTGGAGGAACTTGCGGCTCTCCTCGAACCCGGGCGGATCCGCAGGGAGGTCGAGGAGGTTCCCGTGGAGCCGGATCAGCGGCCGGAGCCCCGAGGTGATGTAGAGGTCCGACGCCTTGAGCTCGCGCGCCACCTTCAGGAATTCCATGACCGGCGCGCCCTTCAGCCGCTTCTCGAGCTCCGACTCCGTCGTCTTGGTCTGGCTCTTGCTCAGCTCCAGCTTGCGCTTCTGGACGGTGAGGATGCTCTTGAGGGACTTCTCGTCGATGAGCCCCTGTTCGAGCAGGAGCTCGCCCAGGAGGCGCGGCGGCTGCGTGCGCTTCTGAAGCTCGATCGCCTTCTCCAACTGCTCCTTGGAGAGGAGATTGAAGTTGAGGAGGATCTGGCCGAAAAGGTTCTGTTCCATGCGTCGGGGCGGTCACGCCCGGCCGCGGGTCGCTCCCGTTTCCCCGGCCGGGGCGAATGGAATGATACTCCACGCGCCCCGGGCGTGCAACGTTATTAGATCGTCGGGGCGGGGACCGGCGCGCCCCCCTTTGCCTTCAGCAGGTCGAGCCCCTGGTCGCCCGACAGGTCCACGCTGACCTTCTTCGAGACGCCCTGCTGCTCCATCGTGATCCCGTAGAGCGCGTCGCACACCGCCATCGACCGCTTGTTGTGGGTGATCACGATGAACTGCGTATCGCTCGCGAACTCCCGGACGACGCCGGCGTACCGTTCGACGTTCTTCTCGTCGAGCGCGGCGTCCGCCTCGTCGAGCAGGCAGAACGGGCCCGGGTTCGCCTTGAAGAGCGCCATGACGAGCGCGATCGCGGTGAGGGAACGTTCGCCTCCCGACAGGAGCGAGATGGAGGTCAGCTCCTTGCCCGGCGGGCGGGCCATGATCTCGAGGCCCTGCTCCATCGGGTCGATGCCCTCCGCCTGCTCGAGGATGATGTCCGCCTTGCCGCCTCCGAAGATCTTTCGGAAAATCGTGCTGAACTGCTCGCGCACGAAGTCGATCGTCTTTTCGAACAGCTCGCGCGACTCCTTGTTGAGCTGGCGGATGAGATCCTCCAGCTGGCTCTTCGCCTTGACCAGGTCCTCCTGCTGCGCCGCGATGAACTTGTCGCTCTCCTCGAGTTCCGCCATCTGGTCGAGGGCCACGATGTTCACCGCCCCGAAGCCCGCGATCTTCACGCGGAGCTCGTCGATCTCGCGCCCCAGGGCCTCCCAGTCGGCGCCCTCCTCGGCGGGCGCCGCCGCCGCCTCGGCCGCGAGGTCGATTTCCATCTCCTCGCGCGCCCTCTGCAGGATCGTCTCGGCCTTGACCCGGTGGCCCTCCTCCTCGACCCGGAGGCGGTTGAGCTCCTCCTCGCAGGGAGAGAGCTCGGCCTCCGTCCGCGACTCCTCCGCGCGCGCCGATTCGCTCGCCGCCGCCCGCTCGTCCCGGAGGCGGGCGCATTCCGCCAGCCGCTGGCGCGCCGCCGCGACCTCGCGCGAAAGCGTCTCGCGCTCCGCTTCGAAGGAACGCGCCTCCTCCGCCGCGCCGTCGAGGCGCCCCGTTGCCTCCGCCAGCCGCGACGCCACGCCCTCGAGCGCCCTCGCCGACTCCTGCCGGCTGGCCCGGTGCATCTCCAGCCGTTTCTCCGCGCTCGCCCGCTGCTCGTCCGCCTTGGCGCTCTCGACCCGCGCGTTCGCCAGGGCGTCCTGGAGCTCCGCCTTGCCGCGCTCGTAGCGCTCCTGGGTCTGCCCCAGCGCCGCGATTTCCTGCGCCACCCGCTCCTTCATCCCCGCGAGCTCCGCGAGGAGGGACACCAGCGCGCCGACGCGGTCGGCCACGGCCGCCGCCTGCCGGACCATCGCCTCGATCTCGGCCCCGGTCGTCTCACGCTCGCCCGAGAGGAACTGCTCTCGCACGGCGATCTGCTCGACCTGCGCCGACCTCTCGCCAGCGGCCACGCTCTTCTCGTACGCCCGCTGCCGCAGCCGCTCGATCTTCTCGTCGCAGGCCTTCAGCCGGGTCTCGACGTCGGCGAATCGCGCCTCCCGCTGCGAGATGAGGGCCAGGTACTCGTCGATCTCGTCGCCCAGGCGTCGCAGCTCGGCCTTCCGCGAGATCAGGCCCGGGACCCCCTTCGCCCCGCCGGTCGTCGCGATCCCGGGGTGGTCGAACAGGTCGCCCTCCGGCGTGACGAGAGGCCACTCGGTGAGCCCGTCCCGGCGGATCTCCCCTGCCGCGTCACGATCGCGGACGAGGAGCGTGTGTCCGAGGATCGCCCCGACCATGCGGCCGTACCGCTCCTCCGATTTCACCAGGGCGCTCGCCCGGCCGATCACTCCCGGGGTCAGGAGTTCCACGTCCGAGAAGTACCCGTTCCGGCACTCGTCGAGCGAGATGAGCGTCGTCCGCCCCAGCCCCCGCTCGCGGATGATCTCCGCGGCGCGCTCCGCGTGGGCGCGCGTCTCGCACACGACGGCGCCCGCCCGGTCGCCCAGGGCCCCCTCGACCGCCGCCACGTTTTCGGCGGCCACCTCCAGCACGTCCGCCACGGATCCGAGGACGCCCTCGGGCCGCTCGCGAAGGAGCGCCTTGGCGCCGGTCTCGAGCCCCTCGAACTGTTCCTCGAGGTCCCGCAGCGTCTCGCGCCTCGCCACGCGGTGCTCCCTGCCCTCCCGGAGCTGCCCCAGGTCCCGTTCCAGCCGCCCGCGCTCCTCGCGCAGCCGCGCCTGTTCCGCTTCTTCGGACCTCTTCTGCTCCACGAGCCCGGCGATCTCGCCCTCGATCGCCTCGCGCGCCGCGCGCGCCTCGTCGATCCGCGCCCGGAGTTCCGCGAGCTCCGCCGCCAGCTTCACGCTCCGCGTCCGCGCCTCCGCCGCCCGGACCTCGAGATCCGCCGCGTCCTTCTGGAGGCGGTCCCGCTCGTTCCGGTACTGGGCCTCCTTGTGGGCCAGTTCCACCGCCTCGGCCTTCCGGGAGTCCAGCTCCGCCATCGTCCGGGCGCACTCCCGCGTGGCGTCCTCCAGCTGGCGCCGAGCCTCCTCCGCCTGCTCCGCCCGCACCCGGGCCTGCGCGTCGAGCTCCTCCATCCCCCGCGTTTCCTGCGCGACGATGCCCGCAATCTCCCTCTCGCGCGCCTCGTGCGAGGCGCGCTCGCCGGCGATCCGCTGGATCTCCGTCTCCAGCTCCGTGCAGCGGGCGTGCGCCGTCCCGATGGATTTCTCGAGGTACGAAGCCTTGGACTCCAGCGTCGCCAGAGACGAGCCGAGTTCGCCGTGACGGGCGGTCTCCTCCCCGAGCCGCTTCCCCGCCTCCCCGGCCGCCCGAGCGCGCGCCTCGATCTCATCCTGCAGCGTCCGGCGGCTCTCCTCGAGGGCCCCGAGCCGCGCCGCGATCTCGGCTCCGCGAACCGCCAGCGAGCGGTGCTCGTGGAGGAAGAAGCGCTTTCGCTTCGACTTGAACTCCTCCGTCAGCTCCTTGTACCGGGTCGCGCGGCCCGCCTGCGCGCGGACCGACCGAAGCTGCTTCTGCACCTCCACGTGCCGGTCCTGGATGCGAAGGAGGTCCTGCTGGACCTTCTCCAGGCGGTGCTCGGTCTCCCGCTTCTTCGCGCGGTACTTGGAGATCCCCGCCGCCTCGTCGAAGACGAGCCGCCGTTCGTGCGGGTTGGAAAGAACCAGCTTGTCGATCTTCCCCTGCTCGATGATCGAGTAATTGTCCGTCCCGATCCCGGTTCCGTAGAGCAGTTCGCGGATGTCCCTGAGCCGGCACGGGGCCCGGTTGATGTAGTATTCGCCCTCGCCCGTGGAGAACAGGCGCCGCGTGATCGTGACCTCTTCGAACTCGATCGCGAGGGTGTGGTCCGAGTTGTCCAGCGTGAGCGACACCTCGGCGAATCCCATCGCGGCCACGCCCTGGGCTCCCTTGAAGATGACGTCGAGCATCTCCTCGCCGCGCACCGACTTGTAGGAGAGCGTGCCCAGGACCCACTTGATCGCGTCGACCACGTTCGATTTGCCGCAGCCGTTCGGCCCCACGATGCCCGTGATGCCCCGGTCGAAAACGACTTCCGTCCGGTTCGCGAAGGACTTGAAGCCGCACATCTCGAGCTTTTTGAGCTGCATGGTTCCCCTCTGCCTGTGAAGACCACGCCCGGGGGTGACCGGAAGGCCCTCTCCTTCATCGTCCCCCGGACGACTACATTATCGGCCGTTGCGGCGGGGGATCTTCACCAAATCACGCCTACCCTTCGAGGGCCAGGCGCCGCGAAAGGAGACGCGAGCGGATCAGCGTGTAGTTGCGATAGCGGGAGGGCGCCACGCGGTCGCGCACGGCGCACTCGACCTCGGCCAGGTGGGCGCAGTTCCGATAGCGGCAGCCCGGCGCGAGCTCGGCGAACTCGAGGAAGTGATCCTTGAGGTTCTCCGGCGTCACGCCCCACAACGTGAAGAACTCGAGGCCCGGCGTGTCGGCGGCGAGGCCTCCCGCGACGGGAAGGAGCTCCACCCACGTCGTCGTGTGCCGCCCCTCGCCGTGCCGCGACACCTCGCCCACCTTGAGGTCCAGGCCGGGCTCCAGCGCGTTGATCAGCGACGATTTCCCAACGCCGGACGGTCCCAGGAAGACCGACGTACGGTCCTTCATGAGAGCGCGGAGCGCCTCGAGTCCCTCTGCGGCCACGGCGGAGGTCCGGATGCAGGTGAACCCGGTCTTCTCGTAGATCGAGAGGTCCGGCCGCGCAAGGTCGCTCTTGTTGACCACGATGACGCACGGGAGCGCGTTGGCCGCGCCCATGACCGTGCACTGGTCCACGATGAGATCGTTGAAGTCCGGGTCCTTCGCGGCCTGCACGATGATGAGCGTGTCCACGTTCGCCGCAATCACCTGCTCCGTGGAGGGCCGCATCACGTCGTGCCGCGAAAGACGGGAGCGGCGCGGGAGGACTTTCTCGATCGACCCCTGCCGCGCCTCGCCGGGCGTGATCTCCACCCGGTCCCCCACCGCGGCGAGCTTGAGGGCGGGCAGGCGTTCGCGCTTCGCCTTCCCGCGGAAGCGGCAGTGGTAGACCCCCTCCTCCGTGTGCACTTCGTAATCGTTGGCGGCGATCTTGTGGATCCGGCCGATCATTCGACCGCCACGCGCGAGACCAGGGTCTCCGCGTGGAGCTTCTGGAGCACCGCGAGGAGGTCCGAGGGGGAGAGCCGCGAGCGTTCCGCCGTGGCGCAGGCCGTCGGCACGAGCGTGTGAAACCGGGCCTCGACCGCGAGCGCCTCGAAGGACGGGCCGCCGCGCGTGCGGAACCCCGGCGTGTAGCGGACCCGGTCCGACATCAGCCCGCGCGCGCGGGGGTACAGCTGCGCGTCGATCCGCGCGAACCGGTCCGTCGCGTCCCCCGCGGGCACGTCCTCGAGCACGAGCTTGAGCCCGTTCCGCGTCGACTCCTCGCGCAGCCTGAAGTAGACGTACGACACGATGCGGAGCGCCAGCCGCACGGCCGCGTCGCTCTCGAGGATCTCCTCCCGCGACAGGAGCTTGACGGCCTCGTTCAGCCCCGCCAGGCTCACGGCATACTCGAAGTCCTCGAACGCCAGCGCCCCCGTTCCCTCCGCCATCCATCCCGCGCTCTGACCGAACGTGCCGGAGGCGCGGTCGGTGAACTTCCGGAGCAGCTGCCGCTTCTGCAGGTGCGCCTTCGCCGCCAGCTCGATCGCCGCCTCGAGCTCCGTGTAGAAATCCGTCCCCGCCTCGCTCCGGAAGAACGCTTGCGGGAGGTTGATCGTGATCGCCTGCGCGGTCGCCGACCACCGCACGGGCATCGATCCCGAACGCTCGAAGGCGAAGACCATCCCCCGGTCGGCCGCCAGCCGGCAGAACTCCTTGAGCTCGTCCCCCGGGGTCCCCACCGAGACGATCGCGTGCCCGAGCGAGGCGATGCCCCGGGCCGAGCGGTGGCGCGGGGCCACCCAGGCGCGGCACTCCTCCAGCGCCGCGGCGAGGTGCTCGACCTCGGTGGCGACGACATCGTCGGCGGCCCCCCACAAGAGCTGGTCGTACGCCTCGCTCAGGTGGGCGAACGTGACCGGCCCGCTGACGAACCGCCGGGCATCGCGCACCACGCGGCCCAGCTGGGCGGTCAGGGTCCGGGCGTCCCGTGCGGGCTCCGACAGCGTCGCCGACCCGCGCACGCGGACGCCGGTGCGCCGGATCTCCGACGCCGAGGGCGCAAGCCCGTGCAGCTTGAGCGGCTCCTCCAGCCCGTGAAGGTGGAGGCGCCCCTCGAGGTGCGCGTCCGCGACGTCGCGGGTGAACACCTCCTGGAGCGCGTACTGCTTGAGCGTGGTCTGGCCGATGGTGCGGCAGAGGCCGTCGGGATCGATCTGCGCCTCGCCGTCCCCCAGGAGCTGCCCCAGGTCGTACTTGGGCAGGCCGACCACGATCTGCCGGCGCAACTTCGAACCGAACCCCCGCGACAGGAGCTCGTGGTTCACGAGCTCCCGGATGAGGGACGTGGAGACCCGCCTCTGCCCAAGCCGGAAAATCTTCTGCTCCACCGCCCCCGCGATCTCCGAGGCCGCGACTTCTTCCAGCCCGGCCTCCTTGGCCAGCGCCGCGGTGATCCGCTCGCGGCCCCAGGGGGTCACCTCCCCGCGCGTCGCCCCGTCCACGAGGAGGAGGTTCGACGGGAACAGGTCTTCCGTGGGCGGCACCGCCGCCTCCCCGGGCTTCCCCTTCTTCTCGCGGTGGACGATATACGCCCGGGCGATCGGCGCATGGCCGGTGTCGAACAGGATCTTCTCGACGAGCTGCTGGATCTCCTCGCTCGTGGTCAGGTCGCGCTCGCGGTACCGCTCGAGGTACATCGTCACGACGCTCGCGAGGTCGCGGCCGATCGTGGGGTTGTCCTGGCCCGAGGAACGGGCGGCGTTCAGGATCGCGTCGGCGATCTTCTGCTCGTCGTACCCCACGACGCTGCCGTCGCGCTTGCGGACTGACTCGACTTTGCGGATGGGCATGACCGTCTCTTTCCCGCCGGCGCGGCCCGCCTAGGGCCGCGGCCCCGCCTTCAGCATCGGCTTGAGCTCGCGCATGAACTCGCCCACGTCCTTGAATTCGCGGTACACCGAGGCGAACCGCACGTACGCCACGTGGTCGATCCCCTTGAGCTCCCGCATCACGAGGTCCCCGATCTTGGTGGACTTCACCTCGCGGTCATACTTCTCGTACAGTTCGATCTCGATGCGGTTGACGATGTCCTCGATCGTCTGGAGCGACACGGGCCGCTTCTTGCACGCCGTGATCAGCCCCTTCTTGATCTTCTCCCGGTCGAAGACGTCGCGCCGCCCGTCCTTTTTGATCACGTAGAGGGTGATTTCCTCGACCTTCTCGTACGTGGTGAACCGCTTGCTGCACGCCAGGCACTCGCGCCGCCGCCGCACCGTGGCCCCGGCATTGGCGGAACGCGAGTCGATCACCTTGTCATTGTCTTTCTTGCAGAACGGACAGCGCATCGAGAAGGCTACTCTAGGGGCGCCGGAAGGGGTTGTCAAGCGAAGAGGAATCGCCCGTAGCAATACATGTAAATCGTGATGAACCCCGCCGCGGCAAGGTCCAGGATGAACCCCGTCTTCATCATGGTCGGAAGCTTGATGTACCCGCTCCCGAAGACGATCGCGTTCGGCGGCGTTCCGGCGGGGAGCGCGAAATCGCACGAGGCCCCGATCGCGCAGGCGGAAAGAACGGCCATCGACCGCGGAAGGACGTTCAGCATGACGCTCACCGTCCCGGTGTTGGAGGTGACCGCCGTCAGCGCGACAGTCGCGAGCGACGCCAGGGCGAGCTGGAGGAGGAGCGGCTGCCGCTGGAGCCCGCCCAGCTGCTGCGCCATCCAGACCGAGAGCCCGCTCCCGTCGATGCCCGCCGCGAGCGCGAAGCTACCCCCGAGAAGAACGAGCGTTCCCCACGGGATCTTGCGGAAGTATCGAAACGAGAGCACCCTCAGGCAGACCAGCGCGAGCCCGGCCACCATCGCCACGTCCGCTTCGTAATGCTTGCTCTCGTACCTGAAGCCAGGCCAGGGGATCGGAAGGTGCGGAAAGAGATGCGGTTTCACCAGGTCCGTGGTCATCCAGAGGAGCGCCGCGAGGACGAAGACCGCCGCCACCTTCCTCTCGCCCCCGCTCATCGGACCCATCGAGGCCAGCTCCCGGTCGAGCACCTCGCGCCCCTTCACCGCGCCCAGGTTGTCGCGCCGCGCCACCCGCCACAGCGCCGCCCAGACCACCGGGATGAAGAGGATGACGAACGGAAGCCCGAGCGCGATGTATTTCATGAAGCTGATCTCGTGCCGGGGCATGTTGTTCGAGATCCAGCCGCAGAAGATCGAGTTCGTGCCGGTCCCGATCTTCGTCCCGATCCCTCCGACGTTCGAGGCGTAGGCGACCGAGAGCGTGATGGCGCTGCCGAAATGCCACAGTTTGCGGCCGCCCGAGGCCGCCTCGAGCTGGGCCAGGAGCGCCATCGCGATCGGGAGCATCATCACCGCGGTGGCGGTGTTCGAGATCCAGAGCGAGACGAACGCCGTGGCGATCAGCATCCCCAGGAGCAGCCTCTTGGGATCGGTCCCCACGACCCGCATGATGTGGAGCGCCACGCGACGGTGCAGGTTCCACTGCTCCATGGCCGCACCGATCATCATGCCGCCCAGGAAGAGGAAGATATACGCGTCGACAAAGGGCTCTCCGGCCTTCAGGGCGTCTCCCGACAGACCCCTGCCGAACACTCCCAGCACCGGGAAGAACACGAGCGGCACGCAGGCCGTCCAGTGGATCGGGAGCGCCTCGCTCAGCCACCACAGCGCCATCAGGGCCGCCGTGGCGGCCGCCCGCGCCGGGCGGTGTCCCAGCTCTGTCCCATCCTTCGCGGTGATGTGATGAAGGGGTGAATCGATGAAGCCGATGGCGAGAAACGCGGCGATGCCGGCCGCCAATCCGACGCGCCGCCAGACAAGGACCCCCTTCCCTTCCTCGCTCATGGCCGAATCTTAGCACCCTCGTCTCCCGGGATCGAAATAACTCGACAGCGAAGTTTTCATGTCGAGTTTATCCGCTCCACCCTCACGACTGGCGTGGAGGGACGATCGTGTCCCCCGGAAGGCAGGCCTGACTACTTCCCCAGGCAGAACCTCGAGAAGATCCGGTCCAGGAGATCCTCCCCTACCTGGCGACCCGTGATTCCACCCAAGGCCTCGAGCGCCGCCCTCAGGTCGAGTGACACGAATTCCATTCCAAGGCCGGTGGCGGTCGAGGCCGCCCGCTCCAGCGCGGCCCCGGCCTCGCGCAGGAGTGCGTCCTGGCGCAGGCTCACGCGAAACCGGGCACCCCCGCCCTCGGAGTCGCTCCCGCCCAGCAGCCCCGCCAGCACCTCCCTCAACCGATCCAGGCCCTCGCCGGTCCGCGCCGACACGCACACGGCTTCCCGGACGTGGAACCCCGCCCGCACGTCCCGGCCGGAAACGAGGTCGCGCTTGTTGATCACGAGGACGACCGGCACGCCCCGGGGCTCCAGCGCAACCGACGGCTCCCAGTCGGTCGCATCGACCACGAAGAGCACCACGTCGGCGGCCCCCATCGCCGCCCGGCCGCGCCGGACGGCCTCGGCATCGGGCCCGTCGGCGACCTGGTCCCCCGCCGTGTCGACCAGCCGGACAGGGAGACCGACGTCCACGTCCGCCGCCCGGACATCGCGGGTCGTTCCGGCGACCGGGGAGACGATCGCATCGGTCCCGGCGAGGGCGTTGAAAAGCGCTGACTTCCCGGAGTTCGGACGCCCGTACAGCACGACCTCGGGACGGTGATCCGCGACCGCCGCCGCGGCGGTTTCCCGGAGAAGGTCCCGGAGATCCCGGAGCGCGCGGCCTGCGCGGCCGACCGCCTCGGCGACTGGAAGAATCTCGATGTCCTGGTCGATGAAATCGATCGCGGCCTCCGCGTCGGCGCAGAGATCCAGCACGGCACCCTCCACCCGGCGGACACGGGATGAGAATCGTCCCGCGAGCTGACCGAGCGCGGCCCGGCGATCCTCATCGCCCTCCGAGGAAATGAGCTGCCCGACCGCCTCGGCCTGCGCAAGGTCCAGTCGGCCATTGAGAAAGGCTCGCAGGGTGAACTCGCCGGGGCGCGCGGGGCGGGCGCCCCGCTCCACGAGATCGCGGACCAGTCGATCGATACCGGGGGGCGAGCCCGGTACGTGGATCTCGACCACGTCTTCGCGGGTGTAGGTTCGTGGCGCGGGGAGGACAATGGCGCCCGGAAGCCGTCCGGCCATCGCGACGGCCCGCGGCCCGCTGAGGCGGATGACCGCCCGGAGCGACGGTCCCGGCGGCGACGCGACGGCGACGATCGTATCGCCGTCAGCGGATGAAATTCTTGAGCTTGTCCTTGGCATCCTCGTCCAGGCTGTCGAACTTGACCGCGAGGGCGAACTCGTCCTCGTTGTCGGAGAAACGGACGAGCTTGCACCGGCACTTGAACCCCTTGAGGCGGCCCTCGGTGATATCGACATTGAACTTGAACCGGTCCATGGGGAGCGACCGCTTCTTCGTCCTGAAGTTTCGGAGGAGCATGCCGGACATGGAGATCTCGTCGATGTCGATGTCGCCCTCGTCGAAGATGGTGTTGGTCCCGATCAGGATCTGCACCTTCCCGGTGAGCTCCGCCTTGCGGCGGTTGGACTCCCGGCGGTTGGAGGTGATGAGCGAGGGATGGAGGTAGCCCAGTTCCCGCGCGACCTTGAACACCTTCTGGATGGTCTCCTCCGCGAAGGAATCACGCGTGTCCTCGTTGAGGATCCGCGAGACCGACCCCTGGTCAATCTTGCAGGCCTTCGCGATGTCCTCCTGGGTCACCCGCTTCTTGGGCTCCATCCGTCCTTCCTCCTTCTCAAGCCCCCGGCACGGTTTGCGCCGGCGTCGATCCTGCCCCTCCCGGCGGGATCTTCAGGATGTATTTCTTGATGACCTTCTGTTCGATCATGGCGAGTCCGGAGTTGACCAGGAAGTAGAGGCTCAGGCCGCTCGCGTAGTTGTAGCACATGAGCCCGAAGACGACCGGCATCAGCATCATCATCTTCTGCTGCTGCTGCATCTGGGGATCGGGGGAGCGCGGGGCAAAGTAGGCCTGGAGGAACCAGGTGATCAGCATCAGGATCGGCAGCACGTTCAACGAATCGAACGTCGGGATGAGCGGCAGGTCCACGGGTGTCTTCCACTCGAAGAGCCGGTCGGGCCGGGAGAGGTCGGTGATCCAGGAGAAGAACGGCTCCCCGCGAAGCTCGATCGAAGTGTCGAATACGCTGAACATCCCGATGAAGATCGGAAGCTGGAGGAAGAGCGGAAGGCAACCCGAGAGCGGGTTGATCTTGTGCTCGCGGAACAGCCGCATCTGCTCGGTACCGAACTTCTGCTGGTCGTCCTTGTGCCGCTCGCGAAGGACCTGGATCTTCGGCGCGAGCTGCTGCATCTTGTAGGCCGACTCCTGGCTTTTCTTGGAGAGCGGGAAGATGCAGAAACGGATGAGGAGCGTGGTGGCGATGATGCCCAGGCCCCAGTTCTTGAAGACACCCGAGAAGAGTTTGAGGATCCACAGGATCACGGACCCGACCAGGTTGATGATATCCCCGGGGATGATGACGCAGCCGCCCGAGTAGGAGGCCAGCTTGGGCGCGTCGCTCATCTGCGCCAAGGCGTCCTTCTGGATGGGACCCGCGTAGGCGGCGAAGCTCAGGATCACGGGCTTGTCGGAGACCTTGAGGGAAACCGTTTGCAGGGTCGCGTTGAGGTTCTTGAGTCCCTCGGCCCGTTTGACCGCGTCGGGCGAGGACGACCTGAACGTGTACGACAGGATGTTCGCCGACGTGGTTGTGTCCGGGAGGAGGAGGACCGCGAAGAAACGGTTTCGGAGACCGAACCATTGGCGGGGCGCCTCCGTGACGGTGTAGGCCTCCGCCGCATCCTTCTTCTTCGCATCGTGGTCGGGGCCCGGCGGAAGAGTCTCGGCCTCCAGGTCCTTCTTCTCCCCCTTTTCCACGGTGGCGAGGAGCCACGAGTCTTTGACCTTGCCGCCCACCAACGCGACGCCCTTGAAGTACTTCTCGTACTGGTACTTGCTCTCTTGCTCGAGGCCATTGAACGCCAGCAGGCCCAGCTGCACGGACTGTTCGGGCGGAACCTTCCCCTCCTCCATTTTCGGGGGATCGAGGGTCAGCGTGACCGTGAAGGTGAACTTGTCGGGATCGAGCCGGATCTCCTTGGTGATCGTCACGCCGCTCCGCAGAAGAAAGCTGAACTTGATCGACTCCTCCTTGCGCTCCTCGATCTTCCAAGGGATGGATTCGATCTGATCCGGGCCGTCGATGTGGACGGCGAAATGGGGGACGCCGGGCTCGCGCGGCATGAGGAGGGGGACCTCGCGGCCCTTCCCCTCGGGATAGCGCAGGATCAGCGAGCGGATCCCGGCCCCCACGTTGGTGAATTCGGCCACGAAGTGCGGGGTCTTGATCCGGAACGGAGGCTCTTCCGCGTACGCGGACCGCTTGACATCGGGGGCCGGGTCAGGGGTTTTTTGAACCACCGCCGGCGGCTTGACCGGGACAGACGGCAGTGCTTTGAAAGGCGGCGAAACCTTCGCCGGGGGCCAGATTCGGGGCGAGATGACCGCCGTCCAGAGGAAGAAGATCGCCATGCACAGGACGACCGCCAGGAGCGTGCGCTTCTCCACGCGCTACTTCTTCCCCTCCTCCGCGGGCGCAACGGCCGGGCGCTCGTACTTGAGCGTCGCGCCGCACTTGGGGCAGCGGAGGATGTCGTCGTTCCACTCGCGGGTGGCGGCGCATTTCGGACACGGCCGCTCCGCCTCGTCGATCAGCATGATGGGAATGTCGTCCTTGATCGAGTAGACAAGACCGCATTGCCCGTTCGCGCAGCGGAGCTTCTCACCGTCGAGGCGCAGCTCCGCCTTGCAGAACGCGCAGGCCATGATGTCGAGGAGATCCTTGGGTATCGGCATCGAAATCCCTTCGGGAGGTTGGACATAATCTATAGATGGCCGCCCATAAAATGTCAAATAAATTATGCTGCATATGGGGAACCCGGCCGCCGGCTACCGCGCCGCCGAATGCTCGAGAGAGAGGAGCCGGCGCTTCGTCGAGACGCCTCCCGCCGCGCTGAAGCCGCCCAGCCCGGACGCGCCGACCACGCGGTGGCACGGGATGAAGAGGCAGACGCGGTTTCGCGCCATCGCGTTGCCGACCGACCGCGCGGCCCCGGGCCTTCCCGCGGCACGCGCCACCTCGGCGTACGTGCGGGTCTGACCGGGCGGGATCGCGCGGACCACGTCATACACGCGCCGGTGGAAGGCGGATGCCTCGATCTCGAGGGGAACGTCGGGAGCAGCCCCGGCGAACCAGGCCGCAATCCAGCGACGGACCCGGGGCAGCCGCGTGCGCCGCGCCGACACATCGATCGTCCGTCCCAGGTGGACGCGGACGACCTTCCCGCCGCGCACCGCCACGGCGCAGGGGCCTGCAGGCGTCTCCATCACGTCGTACTCGATCATCTGGGCCTCTGGATGAAGAACACCGGCCGGCGGCGGCCGTCGGCCAAGTCCGGCGATCCCACGTCCGCGGCCGGCCGGTCCGCCCGATCGAGCCACCCGCAGATCCCATCCCCGTCCAGGAAGCGGAGCCAGGGTCGCGCCTCCTCCTCGCGCGGACCGGGGCCCTCCCGGCCCTCCGCAGGAATGTTTGCGCCGGCCTCCACGTCGCCGAGATACCGGAGGCTCCCGCCTCGTCGCGCCGACGCGGAGAAAAGCGGCCGGGGCGCGCGATCGAGCGCCCGCATCGACGGGGTCCGCCCCTCCACGGCAGCGAAGCAGATTCTCCGCCCCGCCGGGAGCGTAAAGCCTTCCGCCGTGCAGCCACGGTCGTCGACGCGGAGGGTCAGCGGCTCCTCCGCGTCGCCCAGCCTGGGGAACACCGGCTTGACCACGCGCGGGAACTGGATCACGGGGGCGATCCCGGCCGCCGCTCCCGCGAACCAGAGCCGAACCTCCATCGCCTCGCCCTCTGCCGCCGGCACGATCTCGCAGGCGCTCTCGGAGATCCAGAGGTGGTGGCGCGGGAAGAACAGGAGGAACGCGGTGATCCCAAGCACCGAGAGACCCACCAGCGTCGCGCCGGCCCATCTCGCCCGCCTCCGACCCACGAAGACCAGCGCCCCGAACCCGGCCAGCGCGTAGAGCGCGGAGAGGAGGATCGTCCGGTCCTTTTTCGCCGGGACCCAGCCGGCCTCGGGCGCCAGCGTCCACAGCTCGACATCGACCAGCCGGACGGGCTCCGCCGCCCGGGGTCGCCCGGCCACCGCCTTCTCGGCGTCGGTCCGCGACGGCGCCACGGCCCACGAACGGGCACTTCCCAGCGACAGACCGGATGCTTCCTTGACCAGCAGGATGTCGCACGCGTCGAGCAGGCCCTGCGAGAGCAGTTTCTCCAGGTCGGCGGCGTCGATCGCGTGGTAAAGGATGCGCTCGTCCGAGGCGAGGGCCGACGCGTAGGGCAACCGGGCGTCGACGAGCACCACCGCGTCGGGAGACCGGACCGCCTTCGGCACGTCCGCGGTGGCGCCCCCCGCGGTCACCTTCCGGGGATCGATCGCGGGGAGGATCACGCGCTCGCTGCCTCCCGGAGGCACGTGCACGCGGCGGACATATTGGAAACCCAGCGAGCTCTTCGCCACGAGGTCGCCATCAAAACCCGCGGCACTCGTGAGCCTGACGGCGATCGGTGCCCAGAGATACGGGCGGTTCGCATCCCCCACGAGACGCTCCACCGACTCGATGCGCGGATCGGCCTGGGAAAGAAGCGCCGCGAGAAGGGCCAACGTCACGACGCGATTCTACCCGGTGCGCGCGGGGGCGTCCATTCCCGGGCGGGTGAACGCACCGGCCACCAGGAGGGCCGCAGCCAGCCCCCCGAAGATCGCCGCGGGCCAGGCCACCTCGCCGTTCCCCGCGGCCCAGAAGGGGCTCACGCGGGAGAGCCATGTGAGGTCGGCGACCGCGATTGTCGAGGAGACCAGCGAGAGAAAGGGAAGGAAGGCCGAGAGGCCGAACGCCAGTAGGACGTACCACGATCCGACCGGCCATCGACGCTCCCGGCCGACCGAAAAGAGCACGGCGGCAAACCCCGCGAGCGCTGCCACGAGTGCCTGGGAGCCCAGGAACTCCGCGACCCCGACGTTGCTGACGTTGGCGGCCATGATCGCCGGCGGAAGGGACGCGACCAGGAGCAGGCCCGCCTCGCGAAACAGCCGCGGCGCACACTGTCGCGCCGGCGCACCCGGCTCCGCCAGCGACGGAAGGAACCACGGCCAGGCGAAGACCATGAACGCGAGCTCGACCTCGAGGAGGCACACGAACAAGGTGTCGGGGCGCACGAACGGGAGCCGGACCGGGAACACGTCGCCAAGGAGAAGCAGGAGCGAACCGCAGAGCGTGCCCAGCCAGGAAAGATA
>JBGPCZ010000145.1:0-16011 GCA_041482015.1 Planctomycetota bacterium
CGCCCCCTTATCCGCCCCCCCCGCCTCCCCCCGTGGCCACCCCTTCAGGCAGGGAGGTGCTGCTCCGGCTGTTGAGGCCCTTCGCACGACCCTTTTGGATTGTTGCGGCCCACTTCGCCCTCTTCCTCCTGGCGCGGTTCGCCGTCCTCCTCTTCTACCGCCCCGATTTCAGCTCTCTCACCGGGGGCGACCTCGCGTGGGGCTTCGTGCGGGGCCTTCGGTTCGACGGCGCCATCATCTTCCTCATCATCGGGATCCCCGTCGTCCTCCTCGCGATTCCCGTGGGCTGGGCTCAGCGCCGCCGGTGGCAGGGTATCGTGGGATGGTCCTGCTTCGCGGTCTTCATCCTCTTCTTCCTCGTCCTCTCGATCGACACCATCTACTTCGGGTACGTGCACCGCCACGTCGGGCCCGAGGTGAACGCCCCGGGCGAAGCCTTCGAGGCGGTGGCGCTCACCGGGGCGGTGCAGTACGTCGTCCCGTTCCTCGCGTTCCTCGCGACCGGCACCGGAGTCTTCTTCGCGTGGCGACGGCTGATGAAGCGCGACCAGCCGCCCGTGACCGACCTCGCCGCGCGGATCGCGATCGTCCTCGTCTCGTTCGGGCTCATGTACGTGGGCTCGCGGGGGACCTTCAGCGGCAAGCGGACGAAGGTCGTCCACGCGTTCGACGGCGTGCCCCACGCCGGGGCCCTTCTCGCGCTCAACGGCCCCTTCTCGATCCTCCATTCACTCGACTACACGAAGCCCGTCAAGAGCGACTTCTACCCGTGGCCGGAGGCGGTCCGCGTCACGCAGGAGACCCTCTTCGCCCGCGAGGAGACGGCCTCGGACCCCGCCTATCCGCTCCTGCGAGCGCGCCCCGCAAAGCAGGCGCAGAAACCCAACGTCGTCATCATCATGCTCGAGAGCTGGGACGCGTACTACGTCGACGCCCATCGGCGCGAAATGAGCCTCCCGCCGATCGGGATCACCCCGCACTACGACGCGATCAGCCGGGAGGGCGTCCTCCTTTCGAGGTTCTATGCCACGGGCCAGAAGAGCATGGACGGGATGTCCGCGCTTCTCGCCGGCTTCCCCACGCTCCCCCGCACCCCCTACCTCGGGCGGGGCATGGAGCAGAGTTCGCTCTCCTTCCTCGGCCACCTGGCGAAGCAGGAGGGCTACGACACGCTCTTCATCCAGTCCTCCCACCGCGACTCGTTCCGGAACGACGCGATCTCGGCGCTCGCCGGATTCACGACGTACCTGGGATCGGAGGACGTGCCTCCTGCACGCCCGCCCGTCAGCCGCTCCATCCTGGGCGGCGCGGCGTGGGACCACGAGATGTTCGCCGAGGCGAACCGCCGCCTCGCCTCCGCCCGGCGTCCCTTCTGCGCCTTCCTCTACACGGCGACCACCCACTCGCCGTACGCCTGGCCCGGGAAGGAATGGGAAAAGGTCCCGGGCGACGGCCGTGAGGCCCGTTACAAGAACAGCCTTGGGTACGCCGACGACGCGCTTGGGCAATACTTCGCGGGAGCCAAGGCAGCGGGATATTTCGACTCCACCATCTTCATCCTGGCGGCGGATCACATCAGCGGGACCGGGGGCACGACGCTCGAGGATCCGGCGACACTCCACCACATCGTCGGGCTCGTCCTGGCACCGGGGCTGAAGCCCGGCGTCGACCGGCGGATCGGAAGCCAGCTCGACGCAATCCCCACGATCGCCGATCTCGCGGGCTGGAGCACCCCGCACTCCGCGCTCGGCCGCTCGCTGTTCGCCGGGGACACGCCGACGCGCGGCGCCTTCTGCGTGCAGGGCGAGGTCATCCTGCGAGTCGAGGAGGGCGGATGCCTGGTCCACAACTTCGCGGGACGCACCACGGCGAAGAAGTACCGCGAGGACCCCGACTTCGACGGGATGGAGCGCCGGCTGCTCTCGATCTACCAGGTGGCGGCGACGCTCCTGCGGACAAACCGGCTCTTCCCCGGCTCTACGGGTGCTCGCAAAGAGTGAAGCGGAGGTCCGCGGCCTCCGTGCCGTCCTTCTCGAAGACCCGCGCCTCGATCCTCTTCCCCGTGTCGGTGAACCCGAGGAAGTGATAAAACTTCTTCGAGAGGTCGCCGGGCTGCCCGAGCGACGGATCGATCTTCCAGAGCGGCGCGCCACCCCCCGCCGTCACCACGTACCGCACGCCGTCCCGCACCGTCGAGTAGAACCCGTGCTGGTGGCCGCAGAACGCCGCGCAGAACTTGAGCTTCACAAGCAGCGGGTGGATGAGCGGCCGGAGGGCCTCGGCCTCCTGGCCCCGCTTGTGGTCGATCATGAAGGGAGGGTGGTGGAAGACCGCGAACTTGTGCTTCGCGGTCGAGGCGGAAGCGTTCTTCTCGAGCCACTCCATCTGGGCCTTGTCCGTGAAGTTCCGGGAGTCGAGCATGAACGCGTGGACGTCGCCGATCCTCCGGTCGTAATACCACTTCTCGAGCTTGAACTCCTTCAGGAAGGTGTCGACCTTCTCCCAGTCGTGGTCGCCCACGGCGCAGAGGTACTCGGACTTCGCCCGGAGGTCCTTCGTGACGTCCCGCCACGACTGCCAGTCCTCCTCCTTGTCGGGTTCGTCGACAAGGTCGCCGGTGACGAGGACGAACTTCGGGTTCGTGCGTGCGAAGGTGTCGACGATCTCCTTGTGGACGGCGACGTTGTGGCGGCAGTCGCCGTAGGCGACGAAGTCGAAGGCCGGGAGCACGGGGGGTGGTTTCGAGGGGCAACCGACGACCAGGAGCGAGGCCACGATCAAGGAGAGGAAGGCGGGTCGCACGGATGCAGGATACGGTACACTCCCGGCGTGGGCAAGGAGATCGAGCGGAAGTTCCTCGTGACGGGTGACGCGTGGCGCGCGGGCTCGACGGGACGCCGGATCCGCCAGGGCTACCTCTCGTCCGCGAAGGAACGCACCGTCCGCGTACGGACCGACGGCGAGAAGGGCTATCTCACGGTCAAGGGGCCGTCGACGGGCGCGTCGCGCGACGAGTTCGAGTACGAGATCCCTCTCGGCGACGCCGAGGCGATGCTCGAGACGCTCTGCGAGCGCCCGATCGTCGAGAAGACGCGCCACCGCGTCGCATTCGGCGGCCTCACGTGGGAGATCGACGTCTTCGGGGACGAGAACGCCGGCTTGATCGTCGCCGAGGTGGAACTCGGGAGCGAAACTCAGAAGGTCGATGTCCCGCCCTGGGCGGGCCGGGAGGTGACGGACGATCCCCGTTACTTCAATTCGAACCTGGCGAGAAAACCGTTCCGGGGATGGTGATTCAGGCGGGGCGGCCGAAGATGAGGCGGCCGGCCGAGGTCTGGCGGACGTTGGTCACGGCCAGTTCCACGTCCTGGCCGATCCGGCCGGCGCACTCCTCGGCCACCACCATCGTGCCGTCGCCGAGATAGCCCACGCCCTGCCCGGCGGTCTCCCCCGTCCGGAGGATCTTCACGGTCACTTTTTCCCCCGGAAGGATATCGGGCCGGAGCGCGTGGGCCAGGTCGTTCAGGTTGAGCACGTCCACCCCCTGGACCTGCGCGACCTTGTTCAGGTTGAAATCGGTCGTGACGATCCGCGCGTCGATGTTCTTCGCGAGCCGGACGAGCTTGGCGTCCACGCCCTCGATCCCCGGAAGCTCCACGTCCTGGACCACCACCCCCTTGGATTTCCGGAGGCGGTTGAGGATGTCCAGCCCCCGCCGGCCGCGGGCGCGCTTGCCCGCGTCCTGGGAATCCGCCACCTGTTGCAGCTCGTTGAGGACGAACTGGGGCACGATGATCTGGGTATCGATCACGCGCGTGTCGATCACATCGGCGATCCGGCCGTCGATGATGGCGCTCGTGTCCAGGAGGATCGGCTTGGAGCCGCCCCCCTCTCGCTTGAGCTCCACGAACGGGATGGAGAACTTGAAGTCGTCCTTCATGTGAAGGATCGTCAGGATCGAGAGGAAGCTCAGGATGACGCTGACCCCGATCGTCCGGTAGGTGTGGACGAGGGGGAGCTCCGAAGGGATGACGAGATCGAGCACCCGGTTGATGAAATAAGACACGAGGCAGCCGACCAGGAGGCCGAACATGAGGGTCGAGAGCGCGGAGGCGACTCGCCGCGTGAAGGCGAGCTCGAGGGTGACGAGCAGGATCCCGGCGACGAGGCCGATCGTGAGGCCCATGTACGGGGCCGGCGGATGGTAGACTTCGATCCCGATCGCCACGCCGAGCGTGGCGCAGATGCCGACGAAGATCGCACGGATGACGTGGAGCATGGCTACAGTACGTTTTCGAACGGATGGAACAGTTTCCTGTACTCGTCCTGGCAGTACCGGTCGGTCATGCCCGCGATGTAGTCCGACACGGCGCGCGGCACGCCCACCTCCGACGACCACGCCTGGAAGCGGGGCGGCAGCGTCGCGGGATTGGCCGTGTAGGCCCGGAACAGCTCCGTGATGAAGCGCGCCGCCTTCTCCGACATGATGAGCACGCGGTAGTGGCGGTAGACGTCCCGGTTGAGAAAGAGCTGCAGCTCCTTCTTCTGGCGGTCCATGGCCGCCGAGAACCGCACCGCCGGCTCCTTCGCCGCCCGCACCGCCTCGATCGAGTCGAGCTTGAGCCGCCCGACGTTCGCCAGCGTCGACTCCGACAGGTCGCTCACCTCCATGTTGATGAGCTGGCGGACCCCGGCGCGGACCCGCATCTCGCCCGAGAGGGTCGAGCCCGCCGTCGCGCGGCGCCAGATCTCCAGCCCCGCGAGCTGCGCCTCGGTGATCAGGCCCGCCTTCGTGCTGTCGTCGATGTCGTGCGCGTCGTACGCAATCGAGTCCGCGATGTCGACAAGCTGGGCCTCGAGGAGCGGCGCCCACCCGGGCTTGTACTCCTCCTCCACCTTCCCGCGCGGCGGCCAGCCGTGCTTCCGGATCGATTCCCGCGTCTCGAACGTGAGGTTGAGCCCCGGGAACGAGGGATACCGCTGCTCGAGGAGCTCGACCGCGCGGAGGCTCTGCCGGTTGTGCTCGAACCCGCCGTGCGCCTTCATGCACTCGTCGAGCGCGTCCTGCCCCGAATGGCCGAAGGGCGTGTGGCCGAGGTCGTGGCCGAGCGCGACGACCTCGCAGAGGTCCTCGTTGAGGCCGACCGCGCGGGCGATCGAGCGGGCGATCTGCGCCGCCTCGGTCGAGTGGGTCAGCCGCGTCCGGTAGTAGTCCCCCTCGTGGTTGACGAAGACCTGGGTCTTGTAGGCCAGGCGGCGGAACGCCGCGGAGTGGATGACGCGGTCGCGGTCGCGCTGGAACGCGGTGCGGTGGGCGTGCTCCTCCTCGGGATGCTTCCGCCCTGGGGAGCGGCCGCTCTTCGCCGCGAACGGCGCGAGCGTCTCCTCCTCCCTCTTCTCGAGCTCCTGCCGTGTGATCATAAGAAAAAGCCCCGGGAACCTCTCGATCCCCGGGGCTGTTAGTCTACCGCCTGCCGGGCAAACTGCTACTTCTTCGCGCCGATGAGCTCGTCGATCCAGCCCAGCAGCTCCTTGAGCTCGGCGACCTGGGTGTCGGCCATGTGGGCGATGCGGAAGGTCCTCTCCTTGAGCTTGCCGTAGCCCTCGGAAATGACCGCGCCCCGTTCGTACAGCTTGTCGTAGAGCTGCTTGACCGTCACGTCCTTCCGCGTGTTCTCAATGCACGAGACGGTCGTGGACCAGCAACCCGCCGCCGGGAACATCTTGAATCGGGAGTTGGCCCACTCCTGGCAGGTCGTGGCCATCTCGCGGTGGCGCTTCCAGCGGTTGTCGAGCCCCTCGGCGAGCATGCGGGACATCTGGACGTCGAGCGCGTGGATGAGGCTGATGACCGGAGTCTCGGGAGTCTCGTTCTTCTCGTCCATCTTCTTGAACTGGTGGAGGTCGAAGTAGTGGCCGCGGCCCGGCACCTTCGCCGACTTCTCCAGCGCGCGATCGGAGGCCCAGACGACCGCGAGGCCCGGCGGAAGACCGAACGCCTTCTGCGTTCCCGCGAGAAGGTAGTCGATGCCCAGCTCGTCCGGGTTGATCGGCACCCCGGCGAGCGAACTCACGGCGTCGACCGCGAAGGAGACGTCAGGGTACTTCCGCATCACGTCGCAGATCTCCCGGAGGGGGTTGAACAGGCCCGTGGACGTCTCGTTCGAGACGAGCGTCAGGCAGTCGTATTTCCCGGTCGAGAGGAGCTTGTCGATCTCCTCCGGGCGGTTGGGCTGGCCCCACTCGACCCCGTAGCGGTCGGACTCCTTGCCGTTCTCGAGCGCGATCTCGTGCCACCGCTCGGAGAAGTTGCCGCAAGTGCAGGACAGGACGCGCTTCGCGCACAGGTTGCGGAGTGCGCCTTCCATCGCGCCGGTGGAACTCGAGGTGAAGAGGTAGACGTGGCCCTTCTCGGTGCCCAGGAGCTTCCGAAGCTTGCCCTTCACGCTGGAATGGATCTTCTGGTAATCCTTCCCGCGGTGGGAAATCATCGGCACGGCGCAGGCCTGGAGGACGTCGGGGTGGACCTCGACGGGTCCCGGGATCCAAAGTCGTTTATGTCCCATCGTTCTAGCTCACATTCAGTTTGCACAGGAGGAGACCCGTCAGGAGCTTGGGATAGAAGTCCGTCGACTTCTGGGGGAACTTCTCCCCGTTCCTGACGACACGCTTGATCTGGTCGAGCCGTACCGGGTTGACGAGGAACGCCACCTGGTACGGCCCGGTCGCTCGCACCTTTTCCACGGCCTCGTCGGCCGATCGCAGGAAGTGGACGTTCTTCTCCTCCGCGAGCTGCTTCGGGCCGATGCCGCAGAGCGCCTCGAGCACCAGCGTGTGGAGCAGGCAGACGTCGAGCGACCGCCAGTCCTCCGAGCGCTTGTCCTTCACCTGGGCCGCCGCGGCCTTCAAGTCGCGGACCACGAAGAGATAGTGCGCCTGCGATTGCCTCGCCGCCACGCCGAAGCAGGGCTTCGTCATCCCCTCGACCTTCATGTCCTCGAGCATCTCGACCCGCGCGGCCTTCTCCTCGGCGGCGTTCGAGAACGGATACTCGCGGATGTCGAACACCTTCCTGGCGGCCGAGAGCACCTTCGCCAGGTCGAAGTTCGAGATGTCGTAGCAGAGTCGGTGCGTGCCGAAGATCGTGAGGTCGTCCTCCATGTTGACGAGCGTGGCCAGCACGTTGTCCGGCGTCTCGGTCCCGGGGGCCTTCACGCCCTTCTTCGCCATTTCCTGCTTGAAGTTCCAGCTCGTCTCGTACCGGTGATGGCCGTCGGCGATGATGCACTCCTTCGACTCGATCGCCTTCTGGATCGCCTGGATCTTCGCGGGATCCTCGAGGCGCCAGACCTTGTGCGTCGTGCCGAGTTCGTCCGTGGCCTGGAAATCGGGGCTGCCCTTCGCGACCTCGTCGCAGATCCGGTTGACCGCCTTGTCGGGGTCGGAATAGAGGAAGAAGACCTGCTCCGTGTGGGTCTTCGTGGCGCTGATCAGGTTGAAGCGGTCGATCTTCGGCCCCGTGTGGGTCTGTTCGTGGGGGAGGATCTTCCCCTTCCCCGGCTCGTCGATCTGGACGAGCGCCGAGAGCCCCTTCCGGGTCTTCGTCCCCTGCGGGGTCGCGTAGGCCTGGTGGTAGACGTAGAGGGCCGGCTTCCCGTCCTGCACGAGGACCCCGGACTTCAGCCACTCGTTGAGCGTCGCGGCCGCGCCCTGGTACTTGTCCTGCCCCGGCTCGTCCTTCCGCAGGATCACGCGGATCAGGTTGTTCTCGTGCAGCCGGTAGTAGTCGTCCTGCAGCTTCGGATCGATCTTGTCATAGGGCTGCGTGGTCAGCTTCGTCAGGTCCCGGCCGAACTTCGCCGTGTCGAAGTGCACGCCTCTGAAAGGATGAATCTTTGGCATCCAAGGCTCCGCAAACGCGCTTATAGAGCGATTCATATAGGGGAACGACGCGGTCGACGTCAAATGTTTCTTCGGCCCTCCGACGCCCGGCGGCGCCCATCGCGCGGCCCAATGCGGGATCGTTCACGATCCCGGCAACGTGTCCCGCGAGCGCCTCGACGTCTCCCACGGGCGCGATCCGCGCGCAGGACTCGCTGACCACCTCCGCGACCCCGCCGGAATCGGTCGTGACGACGGGCACGCCGCACGCCATCGCCTCGAGCGGGGCCATGCCGAACCCCTCGAACTCGCTCGTCGACAGCAGGCACGCCGCCCCGCGCAACCGCTTCTGCACGTCGGGCTCCTCGCCCACGAAGCTCACGTCCCTCGCGACGCCAAGCTTCTTCGCGAGCTCGCGAACCGATTCCAGCTCCGGCCCCGCGCCGACCAGGACGAGCTTCGCCTCGCAGCGCCTGCGCGCGAGGTAGAAGGCGCGCATGGCGTCGGCGGTCCGCTTGACGGCGCGGAAGTTGGAGACGTGGACGATCGTCCGCGTCCGCCGCTTCCCCGGGGCGAACCGGCGGGTGTCGACGAAGTCGGGGATCACCTCGATCGGCGGCGAGGTCTCGAACCACGACCGCGTCTTGTCGGCGAGGAACTTGCTGACCGCGGTGACCGCGTCGCTCCGCTCGAGCCCGAACTTCGTGGCGCGCGCAAAGGACGCGTCCTGTCCCACCAGGAGGATGTCGGTGCCATGCAGCGTGGTGACCGTGCGGAGCTTCCGTCCCGACATCTCCTTGGCGAGGAACGCGGCGACCGCGTGCGGGTACGCGTAGTGCACGTGGAGGAGGTCGAGCTCGACCTCGGCCACCTTGCAGGCCGCCGTTATGTCGTACGATGGGTATTCGAAGAGGGGGTACTGGGGAATGGAGATCTCGTGCCAGCGGAACCGCTCGCTCGAGGGCCGCAGGCGGAACGGGGGCTTGTAGCTGAAGAGGTGCACCTCGTGGCCGCGCGCGGCGAGCGCCATCCCGAGCTCGGAGGCGATCACGCCGCTCCCGCCCGACGTCGGATAGCAGAGGATCCCGATCTTCATCCGACGACCGCGTCCGCCTCGATCTCGACCACCATGTCGGGATCGATCAGCCTGGAGACCTGGACCATCGCGGTCGCCGGGCGGATCTCCGCGAAGATCTCGCCGTGGGCACGGCCGTACTCCTCCCACCGGGCGATGTCCGTCACGAACAGGCGGGTGCGCACGACGTCCTTGAGCGACCCGCCCGCCTTCGCGAGCGCCTTTTCGATGTTGCGGAGCGTCTGGACGGTCTGCCGGTAGGGGTCGCCCGGGCCCACGATCTTCCCGTTCTCGTCCGTCGCGGTCGTGCCCGAGACGAAGACCTGGCTCCCCACCTTGACCGCGCGCGAGTAGCCGATGAGCGGCTCCCACTTCGACCCGGTGGAGATGTTCTGTCGGGCCATGGATCCTCCGTGATGCGGCGGCCGGACGGTCGCCTAGTGCTTGAAGTGGCGCATCCCCGACAGGAGCATCGGGATCCCGCGCTTCTTGGCGGCCGCGATCACCTCCTCGTCGCGGATCGAGCCGCCCGGCTGGATCACCGCCGTCACGCCGGCCTCCAGCAGGACTTCGAGGGCGTCGGGGAACGGGAAAAACGCGTCGCTCGCCGCGACCGCGCCCTTCGCGCGCTCGCCCGCCTTCCGGGCGGCGATGAACGACGAATCCAGGCGGCTCATCTGGCCGGCGCCCACGCCCACCACCTTCTCGTCCTTCGCCAGCACGATCGCGTTCGAGCGGACGTGCTTGCAGACGGCCCAGGCGAACATCAGGTCGCGCCTCTGGTCGTCCGTCACCTGGCCCGTGGCCGGGCGGACGTCCGCGGTGAGCTGGCTGTCGGGCGTCTGGACGAGGAGCCCGTCGCGGATCGACCGGACCTGCATCCAGCCCGAGCCAGCCTGCGGCTCGTGCCCGGTCTCCACGATCCGGAGGTTCTTCCCCCACTTGGTCTTCTCCTTGAGGATCTCCACGGCCCCCCGGGCATACTGCGGGGCGACGATCCCCTCGAGGAAGTTCTCCTTCACGGCGATCAGCTCGGCGGCCGCGACATCCACGATCCCGTTGAAGGCGGCGAGGCCCCCGTAGGCCGACACGGGGTCGCCCTCGAGCGCCTTCTTGAACGCCTCGGCGACCGTGGCGCCGCACCCGGCCCCGCACGGGTTGTTGTGCTTCACGATCACGCACGCCGGGCGCCGCAGCTCGCGGACCAGCTCGTTCGCGCTGTCGAGGTCGAGGATGTTGTTGTACGAGAGCTCCTTGCCCCCCAGGAACTGCGCGTGGGCGACCGACGGCGCGCTGCGGAGCGACGAGCGGTAGGCCGCGCCCTTCTGGTGCGGATTCTCCCCGTAGCGGAGGTCGTCGATCTTCTCGAACTGGAGCGTGAGCAGGTCGGGGAACTCCTCGCGGCCGCCAAGCCACGAGGCGATCGCGCCGTCGTACCGCGCCGTGTGGGCGAAGGCCTTGACGGCCAGCTCGCGCCGGAGCATCTCGCTCGTCGAGCCGTCGCGCCGGCGGAGGTCGTCGACCACGCGGTCGTAGTCCGCCGGGTCCGTGACCACGGTGACGTACTTGTGGTTCTTCGCGGCGGAGCGGACCATGGACGGGCCGCCGATGTCGATGTACTCGATGGCCTCCTCGAAGGCGACGTCGGGGCGGGCGACCACCTCCCGGAACGGGTAGAGGTTCACGACCACGAGGTCGATCATCTTGATGCCGTTCTTCTCCGCCTGCGCCATGTGGTCCTTGGAATCGCGGACGCAGAGGATGCCGCCGTGGACCTTGGGATGGAGCGTCTTGACGCGGCCGTCCATGATCTCCGGGTGGCCGGTGTACTCGGAGACCTCGGTGATCTTGGTCCCCGCCTCGCGGAGCGTCCGCGCGGTGCCGCCCGTGGAGAGGATCTCGATCCCCAGGTCGGCGAGCCTTTTGGCCAGCTCGACGACGCCGGCCTTGTCGAACACGGAGAGAAGCGCGGTCACGATCTTCATCGGCGCGGGCATTGTACGGGCGGCCCGTCCCGGATTCAACGAAACGCGCCGCGCGGCACGCTTCTTGCGAATAATCGTCCAGGGGCGGAACGCGACGGCGAATCGCCGGGGATGCGCAACCCCGTGCTCATCCGCCGCGCCTCCCGCCGATAATCCTCGGGGCGGGATACGATGGCACCGTTGACGGTCGCGGACGAGGCGCCTAGAATCGGGCGCCTTCGCATGTGGAAAAAAATCATCTTCTCCGTCTCCCTTCTGATCGGCCTGGGCCTGTTCGTCTTCTTCATCGAGAAGTTCGGCGGCTTCGGGAAGGCGTTCGAGGCCGTGAAGGCGGTCGGACCGCTGGGGCTGACGGTCGCGGTCCTCACCGCCGCGTCCACCTACTTCTTCCCCGCCATCGGCTGGTGGATCCTCATGCGCGGCGAGGGGATGAACGTCCCCGTCTGGACCACGATCAAGGCGAACTTCATGGGCTTCCCGATCAACTTCATCGCCCCCTCGGCCTACCTCGGGGCCGAGCCGCTGAAGACGTTCTACATCGCCCACGCCCACGGCGAACCCAAGAGGAAGATCCTCGCCACCATCATCGTCGGGAAGTACCAGGAGATCGGATCCCTCCTGTTCGTCATGATCGTCGCGGCGGGGATCGCCCTCTGGAAGATCAATTTCTCCCGCCCGCAGATGATTCTCCTGATCTCCGCCCTCGCGTTCCTGATCCTCCTGTTCAGCATCACCCTCTACGCATTCATTGGGAACCACGCGCCCACCGTGAAGCTGATCAACTTCACGGCCATGATCCTCAGGGGGAAGGGCCGGCGCCGCCTTGCGCGGCTGCGGACGAGAGCGGAGGAGATGGAGGGCCTGATCCACGCGGCGTTCACAAAGCGCTGGAAGACCTTTATCGCCGCCCAGGCCGTGACGATGCTCTCGGCGGTCGCGATCCTCATGCGGCCGTGGGTCTACTTCTATTTCAGCAGCGACCACCAGAAGCTCGGGGTGGAGTACCTCTGCGCAATCTACCTCGTGACCAACCTGATCAATGTGGTGCCCCACGTTCCGGGCGCGCTGGGGATGCTGGAGGGCGGGATCGGCGGCCTCTTCAAGTTGATGAAACTCCCCGAGCACCACGCCACGGGATTCACGCTGGTGACCCGCATCGGGGACCTGTCGCTCATCCTTCTCGGCGCCTGGCTCATCTTCCACTACAACCTGCAGGCGATGGCGAAGCGCGTCGCCAAGGGCGAGGAGCCGCTCCGCCTGAAGGACGCGGAGGGCGCCCTCGGGGAGCCCAAAGGGCCGGCTACTTCCGCTTGATCACCGGAAGGAGCGCTCGGAATTCGTCGGTCCCGGCGCGCTGCAGCAGCTCGAAGATCACCGTCTCGGTCGAGGCCGGGATCACGCCGGCGGCCGACATCTTCTCCACGCCGATCGCGTAGTTCTCCTCCGAGCGGCAGCTCGTGGCGTCGCGGACGAGGTGGACCGAGTAGCCCGCCGCCACCGCGTCGAGCGCCGTCTGGCAGGCGCAGACGTGGGTCTCGTACCCGGCGATCACCACCTGCTTGCGCCCGAGGGACTCGAGCTTGGCGCGGAACTCCTCGGAGCCGAAGCAGGAGAAGACCATCTTGTGGACCGGCTCGTACGCGGCGAGCGCGGCGCGGACCGGCTCGATCGTCGGGCCGAACGCCTTCACCGCGTGCTCGGTGACGACGACCGGGAGCCTCAGGATCTTCGCCGCCTCGGCGAGCTTGACGACGTTCGCGGCAATCTGCTCGCGACGGATCCCCTCGGCGTGGAGCCGGTCCTGCACGTCGACGAGGACGAGGACGGCGCGGTCCCGGTGGAGGAGGTTCGGATGCATCAATAGCCGGCGAGGTCCGGCTCGATCGCGCCGGAGCGCTTGCCCAGCTTTCTGGTCGGCGCCTCGTCGCCCCCGGTGCCACGACGGTCGAAGCTGTACTGGACCTCGACGAAACCGCCGCGGAAGCGGTTGACCTCCTCGCGGACGGCCTTCCCGTCGATGAGGCACTCCTTGAAGAAACGGGCGATCTCCGCCATCTCCGGCTCCTTCATGCCCCAGTGGGTCATCTCCTGGACGCCGAGCCGCAGCCCCGAGGGCTTCATGACCGCCTTGGGGTCGTCGTGGGGGAGCAGGTTGTAGTTGCAGATGATGTCGTTGGCCTCGAGCTTCTCGGCGCAGTCGCGGCCGCCGCCCTGCTTCTTGACGTCGACCGCCACCTGGTGGCTCTGCGTGTAGCCGAAATCGGCGAGCTGGACGTCGAACCCACCTGTCGCGAGCGCCTTCGCGAACGCCTTCGCGTTGGCGCAGACCTGCCTCGCGTAGACCTGGCCGAACTCCATCATCTCGTAGGTCGCGACCAGGAGCGGCGGAAGCGTGAAGAGGTGGTGGTTCGAGAGTGAGCCGGGGAAGGCGAGCTTGTCGATCCTCTTCCACTTGTCGTCCTCGAGGTTCGAGAGGACGACGCCGCGCTGCGGGCCGAAGAACGTCTTGTGCGTCGAGCCCAGGAGGATGTCGCAGCCCTCGGCGAGCGGATCCTGGAACTGCTTCCCGGCGATGAGGCCGAGCACGTGGGCGCCGTCGAAGACGCAAATCGTCCCGATCTCCCTGCAGATCGCGGCGATCTCCCTTGCGGGTTCGGGGAGCATGATGAGGCTCTTCCCCATCACGACCATCTTGGGCCTTTCCTTCGCGAGCAGGTCCTTCGAGGCGGCGACGTCGATGGCGTAGCCGTTCTTCGGGTCGCGCGGCCAGCGGAGGATATTGCGGGTGTACTTGCCCATCCCGCCCATCGGCTGGTGGCTGATGTGGCCGCCGACCTCGAGCGAGTTGACGATGACCTTGTCCTCGGGCTTGACGAACGAGGCGAAAACGACATCGTTCGCATTCGTGCCGCTGACGGTGCGCACCTCGGCGTTCTTCACGCCGAAGAGCTTCTTCATCGAGTCGCGGGTCTTCGCCTCGATGACGTCGATGTGCTTCGTGCCCTGGTAGTAGCGCCGGCCCTTCTCCGGGTGTCCCTCGGCGTACCGGTGGCCGAAGTCGGAGGGAAGAATCGCGCGGGCGCGGAGGGAAAGGACGTTCTCGCTGGCGATAAGATTGATGGTGCGATGGAGCCGCCAGTCGTCGTTCTCGCGGACGACCTGTTCGACCTCGCGGATCAGTTCCTCGCTCAAGCCCCACCCCCCGGGAATTGATCTATCGAGCTATTGGATATTGAATGATTGAAGATGCCCCGTCCGGGGGGACCGTCAATAATTCAATACTTCAATAGCCCAATAGCCCAATTCCCCTAGGCGGGCTTCTGGACCCGGCCGAGACGGAGACAGGAGGTGCATACCTTGAGGCGCACCGTCTTGCCTTTCACGACCGCGCGGACGCGCTGGAGATTGGGCTTGTAGCTCCGATGGGAGCGTCCCGTGATCTTGCGACCAACGCCGCCCTTGGACTTGGCCAGGCCCCGCCGGGTGATCTGGTCGCCGCGGAGCGGACCCTTGTTGCAGATCGCGCACCGGCGGCCTTTCGTCATGGGTTGAATCACGGCGGCCTATCCTATTGATTCGCCCGCGGAAATCAAGAGAATCCGGCTTGCTTGACCGGGGTCCCCCCCGGTGCTACACTTCAGCTCGTTCGGAGATCACCCGATGGCCGCTCGCAACATCGTCGGATTGGACATCGGCTCGAAGTTCGTGAAGGCGGTGCAGCTGACCGAGACGAGCGGGCAGTACAAGATCACGGAGTTCGGGATCGCCGAGGTCTCCCCGCAGGTCTCCGTCGCCGACGTCGTCAACGAGCTCTTCTCCAAGAAGGGCTTCAAGACCAAGCGCGTCGTCACCGCCGTCAGCGGACGCTTCGTCTTCGTCCGCTACATCTCCATGCCCGTCATGACCGACGAGGAGCTCATCAACGCCGCCAAGTACGAGCTCGGCAAGTACATCCCCGTCGAGGTCGACGAGGTCCTCCACGATTCCCAGAAGCTCGAGGAGCTCGCCGCCCAGGAGGGTCAGGAGCCCGAGATGCGCGTCCTCCTCGTCGCCGCCAAGCGCACCTTCATCGACGAGCACGTCGCCATCCTGGAGACCGCCGGCCTCCAGCCCGCCGTCGTCGATGTCGATTCCTTCGCGCTCGGCAACGCCTACGAGCTCTCCGGCTCCATCAACCCCCAGGCCGTCGCCCAGGGCAAGCTCGTCGCCCTCGTCGACATCGGCGCCTCCAAGACCAACATCAACATCATGTCCGACTCCGTCAGCTACTTCACCCGCGAGTTCTACAAGGGCGGCGACGATCTCACCGACGCCATCTCCAAGAAGCTCTCCCTGGAGTCCAAGGAGGCCGAGAGCCTGAAGCGGTCGGCGGCCGCAGCGGGCGTGTCGGCGGGCGGGGGTGGCGGCGGCGGGGGATTCGGCGGCGGCCCGGAGCCCATCGTGATGATCGATAGCAGCGACGCGGAGAAGCTGGGCTCCGAGCCCTCCTCCCGGGGCGACACGGGCAAGTACCGGAGCGGAGGTGGCGGCGGCTCGAGCGAGGACGCCGAGCGCGTCCAGGACAGCATCGGCGGCGTCATCGAGGACATCTGCCACGACATCAACATCTCCCTGGACTACTTCGAGAACCAGTACGACAAGAAGGTCGAGGAGATCTACATCACGGGCGGGGCCTCGAACACCCCCGGGCTTCCCGAGACCCTGGAGCGCACCGTCCAGAAGCCCGTCAACCGCTGGAACCCGCTCCAGCACTTCGAGATGGACCTGCCCAAGGACTCCGCCCAGGAGCTGCAGGACAACATCACGCAGGCCGCGATCGCCCTCGGGCTCGCCGCCCGCATCACCGGTTAGAAGCCGTCCTAACCCCCGTGGGATCATGGGGTTCAGCGATTTCCTTGACAACCCCCCCTCGGGTGGTAGACTTTTGAAATCATGGCCGCCCGGAATATCATCGGATTGGACATCGGCTCGAAGTTCGTGAAGGCGGTGCAGCTGACCGAGACGAGCGGGCAGTACAAGATCACGGAGTTCGGGATCGCCGAGGTCTCCCCGCAGGTCTCCGTCGCCGAC
>JBGPCZ010000146.1:0-15721 GCA_041482015.1 Planctomycetota bacterium
CTCCTGATCCTGAACTTCATCTCCTACACGCTGATCGTCGTCGTCTCGGTGGTCGTGGGCCTCATCCACAACATCTTCTTCGGGCCGCGGACGGACGAGTTCGCGATCCTGCTGGCGATCGGCCACACGAAGTCGCGCCTGTTCCGGAAGGTCGTGGCGGAGACCGGCGCCATCATGGCCGTTTCGTGGGCGACCGGGGTGGCGCTCGCCTTCGCGCTCCTCTGGGCGTTCACGACGTTCATCCTCGCGCCGCGCGGCGTGCCGATCCCGATCGGCCAGGGCGGGCCGATCCTGGTCTCGCTTTCGTTGCCGGCCGTGGCGCTCTCCTTCGCCGCCGCAACGGTGATGGGCCGGCTCCGGAAGTTCGACCCCGTCAGCATCATCGAGAGGAGGGGGTGATGCTCTCGGCGGTCGATGTCCGGCTGACCTACGCGGACGCGGCAAGCGAGGTCCACGCGGTGGACGGCGTCTCGGTCGAGGTCCGGGAAGGCGAGTTCGTGGGGATCCTGGGCCCGAGCGGCTCGGGCAAAAGCTCCCTTCTCTACCTGCTCGCGGGCCTGAAGCCGCCGACGGGGGGCGCGGTCCTCTTCCGCGACCGGTCGCTGGCGTCGCTTGCGCCGGACGAGACGGCGGCGCTGCGTCGCAAGGAGTTCGGCTTCATCTTCCAGAACCACTTCCTCATCAACTACCTGACCGGCGGGGAGAACGTGCGGACCGGGGGCGACGGCGAGAACGGCCGGCTGCTCGAGGAGCTCCGCGCGGCGCACTGCCGCGACAAGTTCCCCTGGCAGATGTCGGCGGGCGAGAAGCAGCGGATCGCGATCGCGCGCGCCGTGGTGAACCGTCCGTCGGTGATTTTCGCGGACGAGCCGACGGCGTCGCTCGACCGCCCGAACGCCGAGATCGTGGTCGACTGCCTGCGCCGCGTGACGAAGGGCGGCACGCTGTTCGTTGTGACGCACGACGAATCGATCCTGAAGGGCGCGACGCGGGTCCTGAGGATGAGCGCGGGCCGGCTGGAATGAGGCCGGGGAACGTGATATCGTTACCCGGAGCGTGACGATCCCCGTCTCCTGCTCTTGTGGCGCGCGACTCAAGATCCGCGATGAGGCCGCGGGCAAAACGGTGAAGTGCCCCAAGTGCCGGGCGCCCCTGCGGGTGCCGGAGCCCGAACCCGCCCCCGAGCCGGAGATCCGGATTGTCGACGAACCGGCCGCCCCGAAGACCGTCTCTCCCGGCAAGGGTCCCTCTTCGGTCGCCGGGAGCCGTGGCCCGGGGATGAGCCGCTCCCCCCAGTTCCGGGCGGGACTCCGGTCCCGGGACAAGGTCGCCTGGGAGGTCTACGTGGTGGGTGGGCTGATCGCCCTGAACCTCATCCTGAACATCCTTCAAGCGGCCGGTGGGAAGGGGAACATCCAGGGCCTGGGGCTCAACATTCTCATGCTCGTCGGCCTCATCAAGCGGACGAACTGGGGCTGGTGGCTCACGGTCGTCCTGTCGGTCCTGGGCGTGGGGGTCTGCTTCTTCCTGGCCAGCGCGATCCCGGGTACGGACCAAGCCACGACGCTCCATGCGATCGGAGGCTTCTACGTCGGCGTGATCGCGCTCCTCATCGTCTGCCGCGTTCGCGGCGCCTACGTGACGTAGTCCCTCAGGCCTTGGCCTTGGCGGGCTTCTTCGAGTCCTTGGCGGGCGGCGGAGCGCCGCCGGGCTCGTAAGGATCGAGCCAGTCGACATGCTTGGAGTTCTGGCCGCGCACGACCTCGAAGAACTTCTTCTGGAGCGCGCCGGTGATCGACCCCATGCCGCCCTTCCCGATCGTCCGCCCGTCCACCTCGCGGATGGGTGTCACCTCGGCGGCCGTCCCGGTGAAAAACGCCTCGTCGGCGATGTAGAGTTCGTCGCGGGTGAACCGCTGCTCCTCGATGGGAATCCCGTTCTCGCGCGCCAGCGTGATCAGCGTGTCGCGCGTGATGCCCGGGAGAACGCAGGTGAGCGGCGGGGTCTTGATCTTCCCGTCGCGGATGATGAACAGGTTTTCGCCCGACCCCTCGGCGCAGTAGCCCTCGGTGTCGAGCATGATCGCCTCGTCGAAGCCGAGCGACTTCGCCTCGCGCTTGGCGAGGATGCCCGTCACGTAGTGGCCCGTCAGCTTGCCCCGCGTCATCACGGTGTTGGGCTGCCAGCGGGTGTAGGACGAAATCTTCGCGCGGATCCCCTTCTCGAGCGCGCCCTCGCCGAGATACGCACCCCACGTCCAGGTCGCGATGAAGACCCGGATGGGGTTCTCGCCCGGGTAGACCCCCATGCTCCCGTCGCCGATGTAGGCCACCGGGCGGATGTACCCTTTCTTGAGGCCGTTGTCCGCCAGCGTCTCCTTCGCGGCCTGGCAGAGCTGCTCGATCGTGTACGGGAGCTTCATCATCCCGATGTGGCACGAGTCGGCCAGCCGGCGCATGTGCTCCTTGAGTCGGAAAACGGCGGAACGGCCGTCCGAGAGCTCGTAGGCGCGGATGCCCTCGAACGCGCCCAGACCGTAGTGGAGGGTGTGGGTGAGGACGTGGACCTGGGCGTCATCCCAGGGCACGAGCTTCCCGTCCATCCAGATCGACTTGAGCTTGTCCACCACGGCATCGTCTCCCGAACTCGATAAAAAAAGAGGAGCCCTCCCCTCAACGCCCGATCAGATTCAGGAAGGCCCCTTCGTCGATGACCTTTATACCAAGTTTGGCCGCCTTTTCAAGCTTGCTCCCGGCGCCCGGCCCGGCCACCACCAGCGTGACCGTCTTCGAGATCGAGTCGGCGCTCTTCCCGCCGTTCTCGAGGACGAACTGCTTCGCCTCGTCGCGCGTCATCCTGTCGAAACCGCCCGTGAAGACCACGACCTGTCCCGACAGCGCCTCGCTCTTCCTCTCCGGCTGTTTGAACTCGATCCCGGCCTTGAGGAGGGCGTCCGCCACCTTCCCGTTCTTCGCGTCGTCGAAGAAGGAGCGGATCTCCGCCGCGACGGTGGGGCCCACGTCCTGCACGTCCTGGAGCTCCTCGAGCGACGCCGCCCGGATCTTCCCGATCTCGCCGAAGTGGTCCGCGAGCGCATTCGCCGTCGCGGTGCCGACCTGCCGGATGCCGAGCGCGTTGAGGAACCTCTGAAGCGTCGTCTTCTTCGAGCCCGCGATCGCGTCGAGCATGTTCTGCGCGAGCTTCTCCCCCATCCGCTCCAGGGTCAGGAGCCGGGTCTTGTCGAGCGCGTAGAGGTCGGCCACGGACTTCACGAAGCCCTTGTCCACGAACTGGTCGATCCACTCGGGCCCGAGGCCCTCGATGTTCATCGCCCCGCGCGAGCAGAAGTGGTCGATCGCCCCTTTGAGCTGGTCGGGGCAGCCGGATCCGCCCGTGCAGAAGAGGTCGCTCTCGGTCTTCTCGACCGGCGCCCCGCACGTCGGGCACTTCGCCGGGACCGCGACCTTCTTCGCGTCCGCGGGCCGCTTCCCCTCGATCACCTTGACGACGTACGGAATGACATCCCCCGAGCGCGTGACGACGACCGTGTCACCGATCATCACGCCGAGCTTCTCCAGCTGGACCGGGTTGTGGAGCGTGGCGTTCGAGACGGTCACGCCGCTGATCGGGACGGGCTTGAGCCGCGCGACCGGCGTCAGCTTACCGCTCCGGCCGACCTGCCAGTCGACCGCCAGCACCTGCGTGTTCTCCTCGCGCGCGGGGAACTTGTAGGCGATCGCCCAGCGCGGGCTCTTGGAGCGCGAGCCCAGCGCGTCCCGGAGCGCGACCGAGTCGAGCTTGACGACGATCCCGTCGATCTCGTGATCGAGCTTCTCGCGCGCGTCGGCACTCTTCTTCCAGTACTCGACGACCTTCGGAATCGAGTCGACGAACTCAAAGGGGGCGACGGGGATGCCGAGGTCCTTCAGATACCCCATGGCCTCGCGGTGGGTCTTGAACTTCGTGCCCCCGCGGACGACGCCGAAGCCGTGGGCGAGAAAGCGGAGCGGCCGTTCCGCCGTGATCTTCGGGTCGAGCTGCTTGATCGAGCCGCTCGTGAAGTTCCGCGGGTTGGCGAACGGCTCTTCGCCCTTGTCGACCAGCTTCCGGTTGAGCTCTTTGAAGTCCTTGATGCGGATGAAGGTCTCGCCGCGTACCTCGAGAAGATCGGGTGCGCCCTCGAGCTTGAGCGGGATGGCCTTGATGGTCCGGACCGTGTGGGTCACGTTCTCGCCGATCTTCCCGTCGCCGCGCGTCGAGGCCTGGACGAGTTGCCCCTTTTCATAGACGAGCTCCAGCGAATCGCCGTCGATCTTGGGCTCGCAGGTGAACGTCCACGCCTCCTTCCGGCCGAGCTCGCGCTCCATCGACTCGACCCACGCGTTCAGCTCCGCCTCCTCGTACGCCTTCTCGAGCGAGAGGAGGGGCATGCGGTGCTCGACCTTCTCGAACTTGTCGAGCGCCTTCCCGCCGACCTTCTGGGTGGGCGAGTCGGGTGAGACCCAGTCCGGGTGCTCCTTCTCCATCGCCTCGAGCCGGCGGTAGAGCTGGTCGTACTGGGCATCGGAGATCTCGGGGTCGTCGAGGACGTAATACCGCCGGTTGTGGTAGTCGAGCTCCCTGCGGAGCTTGTCGTACTCGTCTTTCGCGGCCATGGAAGACCAGTGTAAGAAAAGGGGATATGGGGAGGGAAGGAGATGGGGAGGTCCTGGCACTCCCCGCTCAGTTGACGGTGACGACCGCGTTCAGGTTCGCCGGGAGTCCCAGGAGGCGGTACGGCGGCGCCGTCTGGAGGGCGTCCCCGGAGTTCGAGCACGTGATCTTCGACACCAGCAGACCGGTCGCCAGGTCGACGAAACTGGACGTGTAGGTGGCCCCCACCTCGCTCGTATCGCCGACCATTCCCATGTTGACCTGGACCAGCCCGGTCGAGGAGACCGTCACCACGGCGGGCGATCCCGCAAACCAGCTGGTGCCCGGATTGCTCGTCACGACGAGCGTCGTCCCGTCGGTGAAGTGGGCGGTCGCGGTCAACTGGGCGTTGGTGCCGGCCGCCGTCACCGAGGCCGTCGACGGCGTGATCTCGAGGTAGACGACCTCCTTTGCGCCGACGTTGACGGGGATGGTGTCCGAGAACGCCAGCTTCGTGGCCGTGACGGTGGCGGTGCCGACCGCCACTCCCGTGACGACGCCGCTCGAATCCACCGTCGCGAGGTTGGTGTTGTTGCTGGTCAAGGTCGCATCCCAGGTGATGCAGTACCCTCCCGCGTCCGGCCCGGTGAACGTGCCCGTCACCTTGGCCGGCTGCGTCGCCCCGACGGCGACGTAGATCGGGTCGGCGCCGAAGTGCGGATCGCCCGGGGTGGTGACATCCTGGGGATTGATGAGCACGCCCCCCAGCACGGCGTCGGCGATCGCGAGCTCGCCGTTGGCCTTCGGGGTCCCGCCCTGCGGACGGCTCGTGATGCCCGAAGGCAGCCGCGCGATGAACCGGACCGTCCCGGCCCCCGGGCCCGTGGTGACGCGCCCGCCCGCGCCGAGCGTGGTGCCCGTGCCGCCCGGATCGTCGACGGTCCAGGTCACGAGCGACGTGATGTCGGTCCAATTGAAGATCGAGGCCTCCTTGCCGACGGCGCGGATCCAGGTGGTGTAGCCGCCCTTGGGCTGCACGCCCTTCAGGTTCCACGCGCCGCTCGCCGTCGCCGCGGGCGCCTCGGTGGGGTCGACGGTCCCGTCGGGCGGGAGGTCGCCCGTGGGGTCGAAGACGAAGCCGTTGTTCCCGACGCCGACGTCGGTCTGGTAGACCTGCACGTAGATCTCGTTGATCCCGGTGTCGCTGACCGTGAGGATGAAGGATCCCTGGATGAGACCGGACGTCGCGTAGATCTTCGTCACGTTTGGCCCGAGCTTGGCGGTGAGGAGGCCGGCCGGCGAGACGTCGGCGATCGTGGGGAAGAGGCTCGACCAGGTCACGCTCGACGTCAGGTCCTGGGTCGAGAAGTCGCTGTAGGTGCCCGTCGCCACCAGGTCAACCGTCGCCCCCACGGGGAGCAGGGAGGGCGCGGGGCTGATGTCGATCGAGACCAGGTCCACGGGCTGGGGCGGCTGCGGGCAGGCGGGCGCGAGGATCGCCAGCACGACCAGGCTCCAAGCCTTGAATCTCATCCCGTGCCTCCTCGAATGGGGCGCTTCGGAAAGGCGCGAACGATCCGTCCAGTATAGTGATCAGCCGGGTGCGCCGCACCAGTAAGAACGCCCCGTCGAGTCCCGGATCCCCTTTTTGATTTTCACACCGTCCGCGCCCTGCCGGGCGCGGACGGGCTTCGATCCAACCCGATCCTTCCGCTCCTCCCCGTGTCTCCCCCGGCTACCCGTCCGTTGCGCACATGTCGGGTCGTCTCCTTGAAAAACATCCGACTCCGCGCCTCCGTGTCTCCGTGGTTTTCTTCAGGGCCCGTAGACTTTGCGGCGGAGGATGCCCGCGCGCGCGGCGTCGATGTTGAGGTCCTGCACCGCGTTCTCGAAGACGCTCCGCTTGACGAAGAGCGCGACGGGGTTGTCCGGCTGGAACCGCTCGGCCACGTAGATGAGGAGCTTCGTCTCGGGCGAGGTGAGCCCGCTCGCCTCCGCGAACTCGCGAAACGTCCGCCAGTGGGCCGACTTCCGGCGCGCCGTCACCAGGCTGTAGAAGATCGACACGAGGATCAGGAGCACGAACACGCCGGCGACGATGATCGCCATCGAGCCCTGGCCCTGCGAGTACTCCTTGAAGCTCTGGCTCACCTTGGCGAGAGGGTTCTCTTCCGGGTCCTGGGCCAGTCGGAGGAGGAGCCGCATCGTCATGCCTCCGCGGGCCGCGGGGCCCCTTCTGAAGTCTTCGACCTCTGCGCCAGCTTGAGCAGCGAGTCTGAGATCTTCGACTTTACAGTCGCGCTCGGCTCGCGCCGGCCGCGCGCCAGCAGCAGGTCCGCCGCGCCGTCAAAGCCGGCCTCCCCGACCGCCCACACGCCCGAGAGCCGCATCATCTCGTTCGGATCCTCGACCATGGCCTCGAGCGCCTGGCGCCCCTCGGGACGGCCGAAGACGTGGAGCGCCTTGGCCGCGTTCGCCCGCGCGCGGTTGTCCGGGTCGGTGAGGAACGGCACCAGGAGCGGCGCCGTGCGCGGGTCGCCCCCGTCCTCGAACGCCTCGATCGCGTTCGCACGGACCCGCGCGTCGGGGTCGTTCAGGGCTTCCACCAGGTGCTTCATCCCCTCCAGGCTCCCCGTGAGCTCCACGATCTTCAGCACGGTCGCCCGGATGCGGCGATCGGGGTCGCGGAGCAGCTCGAGGAGGAGCTCGCGCAGGTTGCCCTGCGCCTCCACGTAGTCGATGATCCGCAGCGCCTTGAGGCGGCGGTCGGCGTCCAGCGAGGTGATCTCCTCGGCCAGGCGCTCGACGATCCGGTGGTCGATCTTGGCGAGCGCCTTGGCCGCCAGCTCCCGCGTCCTGGGATCGAGGGTGTCGAACGAGCGGAGGTAGCGATCGAAGCTCGCGCCGGAGACCTCGCGGGCGGAAATCTCGCGGAGCTCCGGCCGGGTCGAGGTCAGGAAGGGCAGGAGCAGGCGCGTCTTGTTGGGCGAGCCGAGCGCCACGATCGCCCGCGCCGCCGCGAGCTTGACGTCGTCCGACGGATCCTGGAGGAACCCCGCCGCCAGGTCGGAGATCGAGGGATAGTCGAGCGCCTGGAGCGTCGCCAGGACCCGCGCGCGCACCTCCGGATAGGGCGAGGAGTGGAACCACAGGATTTTCGCGTCGCGCGCCTCGCGCTCGAGGCCGGACTTGGCAACGAACTCGATCATCTTGGCGGCCGAGATCGGGTCGAGGTCGGGCGCCGCCTCGACCGCGCCCCACCAGGGGATCTCGCGCACGCGCCGCGCGAGCGATTCGAAAGCGTCCTGGGGCATCCGGGCGAGCGTCGCCGCCACGAGGGAGGCAAAGGCCGCGTCGTGCCGCATGCGCATGACCTCGACCGCCACCTCGCGAAGCCGGGTCCGCGGCTCCAGGTAGAGCTTGAAGAGGAGCTCGACCGCGCTCCGCGTGGGCGACGAGGAGAGCGCGGCCACGAACGCGGCGAACGTGGGGACGTCGCGCCGGGCCAGGACCACGTCGGTGACGAGCGGGTACGAGTCCGGGTCCGACTCGATCGCGAGGTCGAGGAAGACGCGCTTCCCGTGGGCCGGGTAGGCGCGGAGGAGGTCCCCGAGCGATCGGATCACCGCGTCCCGGTGGCGCTCCACGAACTCGCGGCTCTGGGGGTCGCCGTGCATCCGGAAGGCCACCAGGTGGTAGTAATATCTCTGGGCGAGGCCCTCGAGGAGGTCGGCCGCGCACTCCCGCACGAGGGCGGAGGGGTCGGAGAACGCCCGGGCGAGCGTGGCCATCGCGTTGAAGCCGTCCATCGCGGCGACGACCTCGTAGCCCGCGCGGCGCGCCCACTCGCTCCCCGACAGGATCTCCTCGCGGACGGCGGCCTGGAAGAGCTGCGGCTGGGCGGCCACGCGGCGACGGACCTCGGGAAGCAGGTCCGTGTAGTGCTGGACCACGAGGTCCGGGCGGTTGAGGCCGGCGGGATCGATCAGGACCGAGAGCGCGGCAGTCTGCAGCTCGAGGAACGGCTCCCGGAGCGCGGCCTCGGCGAGGGCCAGCCGCTGCTCGGGCAGCAGCTCGGCGAGCATCTGGAAGGTGGCGGATACGCCCACGTCAGCGCCCCTGGCCCGGCCATCTCATGAGATCGTCCACGTTTCTCCCCTCTCCGCGCCGACCCTATTCTACCCCCCCGGGAGGGAGGAAACCAGCGCCTTGAAGGCGCGTCCCCGCTCGGTGAAATTTCGAAACATGTCCCAGCTCGCGCAGGCGGGCGAGAGAAGCACCGTCTCGCCGGGGCGGGCCGGGACGCGGACCGCCTCCTCGAGCGAGGCGACCCGCGCGATTTCAGGGACGCGCGGCTGCGCGCGGAGCGCGGCCTCGATCGCGGGCGCGGTCTGCCCCAGGAGAACGCACGCACGCACGGGCCGCGCGCTCACCGCGCGGGCCAGCGAGTCGAACGGCGTCTTCTTGTCGAAGCCCCCGAGGATGAGGACGAACGGGCCCGGGAGCGTCTCGATCGCCGCGATCGTCGCCTCGGCGTCGGTGGCCTTCGAGTCGTTGTAGTACTTCACGCCCCCCTTCTCCGTCACGAACTCCAGGCGGTGCTCGACGCCGGGGAAGGTGTTGAAGACCGCCTCGCACGTCTCCCTCCAGGAAGGCCAGTCGCGGCCGACGGCCGCATAGGTCGCCGTCGCGGCCGCGGCCATGTTCTGAAGGTTGAACCACCCGGGGACCCGGCGGAAGGAAAGGTCGAGCAGGTGGAGAATGCCGTCCATCTGGAACCGGATCGTTTCCTGTTCCACGGTGGCGCCGGACTCCATCTTCTCCTTCAGGCTGAAGAAACAGGTCCGCGACGACGAGGCCGACTCGAACGGACGGACCAGGGGATCATCGGCATTCAGCACCTTGACGTCGCCCGCGCCCTGGTGGGCGACGATCTGCCGCTTGGCGGCCGCGTAATTCTCCATCGAGCCGTGACGGTCGAGGTGGTTCGGCGACAGGTTCATGACGACGCCGACGTGCGGGCTTCTCTTGATGACGCCCAGGTTCTCGAGCATGAAGCTCGACAGTTCGAGGAGCACGACATCTTCGGCCCCGATGTCGTCGAGCGATTCCAGGAGAGACCCGCCGATGTTGCCGCCGACCCACGCGCGTCGCGGGCCCCTTTTGAGAACCTCGCCGGCCAGCGTCGTCGTCGTCGTCTTCCCGTTCGAGCCCGTGATTCCCACCGTACAGGCCGCGGGGCAGAGCTTGAAGAACAGGTTCATCTCCGTCTCGAGGGCGGGCGCGAGCTTGAGGAACGGGTTGGACTCCGGGACGGCGGGGTTGACGATCACCAGGTCGGCGTCGCGGAAATCACGCTCGTCGTGGCCGCCGAGGCGCAGCGTGAGGGGGAGTCCTTTGAGCTCCTCGACCGACTCCCGGAGGTCGAGCTCGGGTTTAGCGTCCGTCACGGTGACCTTCGCGCCCCGCCGGACGAGGAAGCGCGTCACGCCGGCGCCGCCGCCGAACAGCCCGAGCCCCATCACGGTGACGCGGCGGCCGTCGAGCCCCGGCGTCCCGGTGACGAGCGGAAGCGTCATCGCCTTACTTCGGCCCCGCCGCCTTCTCCCGCAACTCCGCCGCCCTCTTCTTCACCTCCTCGAGCTCCTTGTCCGACACGGCGGCCTTCTCGAGGGTGTAGGAGAACTCCGAGCGGTCGGTGATCGTGGCGGGGACGAGGACGTCGGTGATGAAGTCGAGCGGGAAGTACTGCCACCACGGCGGGTTGAGCGCGATGATCTCGCGCACCTGCGCGTATCCCTTGAGGTCGACGGAGAGGAGCCGCTTGCCGTACCACGTGTAGGGGATGTCGACGGGGGTCGCGCCCACCTTCTGGTCGTCGAGCGTGACGACCGCGCCCGGCGGGTCGGACTGGACGTGGATGAACCGCTCGACGCAGCCGCCGAGGGCGAGGGCGGCGACGATTCCGCCGATGGACCGCATCGCACGAGCCACGCGCAGGATTGAACCACAAAAGGGGGGAAGGCGCAATCCGGCGGGCGCGCGTCATCGTTGACGCCCCCTTCCCCCGCGGCGATAATCGCTCCGCGATGAAATGCCTGATCCTGGGCGCCGGCTACGCCACGCGCCTTTACCCGCTGACGAAGGACCGGCCCAAGCCCCTCCTGCCCGTCGCGGGCGTTCCGATCCTCCAGCGGATCTGCGAGCCGCTCATGCAGGTCAAGGGGCTCGACAAGATCTACGTCGTCACGAACCACCGGTTCGCGGGGCACTACCACAACTGGAAACGGGATTACGAAAAGCACCGCGCGCTCCCCGTCGAGATCGACATCTGGGACGACGGGACCCAGACGCCGGACGACCGGCTGGGCGCGATCGGCGACATCAACTTCGTCATCCGGAACGCGAAGGTCGACGACGACCTCATGCTCATCGCCGGGGACAACCTGGTCGAGTTCTCGCTCCAGGACTTCGCCGCGTTCGCCCAGCCCAAGGGGGCCGCGGTCTGCGTCAAGGACCTGAAATCGAAAAAGTACGTCTCGCTCTATGGCGCCGTCGAGCTCGACAAGCAGGGCCGGGTCGTCGGCTTCGAGGAGAAGCCGCCCAAGCCGAAGACCACGCTCATCTCGATCGGGGTCTACTTCTTCGGGAAGCAGCACCTCCCGCTCTTCCAGGAGTACCTCGACGCGGGCCATTCAAAGGACGCCCCCGGCTACTATCTCCAGTGGCTGCATGAAAGGATCGAGGTGTTCGGGCACGTCATTGATGGGGAGTGGTACGACATCGGGGACATCGACTCGTACAACAAGGCCAACGAGATGATGATGAAGGGGATCTCATGAGGACGCTCGCCGCGGTCGCGCTCCTGGGGCTCGCGGGCTGTTACTACGACCGGCCCAACCCGTGGAGGACGGACGGGGACGTGGCCGACCTGGAGTACAAGACCGAGCAGGACTACGCGCTCCTGGTCTCGGCGGGCTGGCACCCCCCGCAGGGCACGTCGCCCTTGTTCTACGATCCCGACCTCGAGGCCTTCCGCGACAGCGTGCTCGCGTTCGCCTCGACGGACTCGCTCCGCGACATGAAGGAGAAGAGCGCGACGAAGCTCGCCTGGCTCCAGGCACGGCAGACCGATCTCCTGCGGCAGGACGAGCTCTCCCGGCGCGAGCAGCTTCGCGAGGTGAACGACCAGATCCGCATCGAGTGGCTCCGCGGCAAGCTGATCCAGGGCCGCCTCGACGCCGTCAACGCCAACCGATAAGTAAGAGTGTAAGAACAGGGGAAAGGGGGACAGGAGGAGACAAGGGGAATCTTCTTCTTGGGACGCGGAAGAAGGAGCTTCCCCATTTCTCCCGTCATCCCCGATTCCCCTTTTCTTACACTCTTCCGGGATCTCCTACTTCGATACCAGGTCGATGACCGCCACCTCGGGGCGGCAGAGGAAGCGGACCCGCGGAGCCGATCCGCCCTCGCATCCCACGCCGCGGTTTACGTACATCGGCACGCCCTCGAACTCGTAGAGCCCGCTCTCGAACCGCTTGTGGTACTTCGAGCGCGTCATCACCGCCCCCCAGAAGGGCAGGCACACCTGCCCCCCGTGCGTGTGGCCGCACAGGAACAGGTCCACCCGCTGGCCGGGCTCGCGGCCGTGCAGCTCGTCGATGGCGTCGGGCTTGTGGTGCAGGAAGATGGTGATGGCGCCGTCGTTGAGTCCGCGGAGCAACTCCTTGAGCGGCTTCTTCGGGATCACGTCCTGCCCCACCAGGCGGAGCCGGTGACCGTCCCGCTCGAGAAGCGCCGAGTCATCCACCAGCAGGGAGACCCGCGCGTCCGGGTTCGACTTCTGGAGCTCGGACTCCGCATGCTTGAACGTCTCCCGGGTCAGGAATTTCCCGTCCCAGTTCCCCGTCACCCCGTAAACCGGCGCGATCCTTCCCAGCGCGACCAGCATGTCGTCGAGCGCGATGGCCCCTTCGCGCGTGTTCATGTAGTCCCCCGTGAGCAGGATCAGGTCGGGCTTCGCCTCGCGGACCCGTTCGACGACCCGGTACTCGCGCCGGCCGACCTGCTCGAGGTGGAAGTCGGAGAGGTGGACGATCCGAAAACGCTGGCGCCCGAGGACCGGCTCCCGGACCCTGATCTCCTGCGAGGTGCGGACGACCCAGTGGGCCTCGATCAGCGTGCCGTACAGAAAGCAGAGGGCGTAGAGGGCCAGGAGCGCGGCGGCCGGGATCCAGGCGGCGCGGCGTTCCAGCCAGACCCGCCGGTCGGGCGGGACCGCCCCGTATTTCCGGGCCAGCCACGAGAAGCCGGCCGAAAGAAGGAGAAGGGCCGCGAGCACCGGGATGAGAAAGATGACGCAAAGCAGGAGCGTCGCGCCCAGGGGAATGTCGAGCAGCGGAAGCCCCGCTAACTACTTCTTCTTGTGGGGCTGGTTGCCCTCGGTGGCGCGCTTGGATTCGAGCGCCTTCCCGCACCGCTCCCAGCCGTCCCACGCGGCCTCGTTTTTCTCGTCGTCCATGAGCACCGCGTCATAGTGGTAGGCCGCGTGTTCGTAGTCGCCCCGTGCCTCGTAGAGTTTCCCGAGGGTGAGGCGGGTATAGACCCGGACGCGGGGCGCGAGCGGCGACTTCACCGCGGCCTCGAGCTTGGCGATGGCCTGCGCCGGGCGGTTCTGGGCGACGGCGTCCATGCCGGCCTTGTAGTCCACGAGCGACTGGTCGGTGTAGAGGAGGGGCGAAACCTCGTCCAGGTAGAAGACCTCGATCCAGGCGATCTGCTCGTAGTCGCCCATGACGCGGGCGCGGATGTCCACGAGCGCGAACCGGTCGGAGTCGATCAGGTTCTGGAGGCTGGGGTTGTCCTTCCTCATGAACATCGTGGGGAGCGAGCGGACCCGGTCCGACGCCTCCCAGAGGTGCGCCTCGGCGGGCCAGGCGGAGAAGGAGATGTAGTCCTCCTGGCGGAACGTGGCATACATGGGGAGAAAGATCGACTCGTTGCGACGGTTGATGATCGCCTGGAAGTGGACATCGGCGAGCTTGTAGCTGGACGGGTGGGCCATGATTTCGGCCAGGTCGACGTTCTTGTAATGCCGGTCCGGGTCGATCGTGAAGTCGCGGCTGCTCTGGTCCACGATCCGCTCGCCGTCCCGGGTCCAGAACGTGCAGGCGCCGAGCGCCGACAGCGCGAGGAGCAGGGCGGGAAGCTTGCGCAGGGCAGCCGTCATAGATCCTCCGTATGCGTGGATGGGACGCCTCAAATCTAGCACATCTCCCGGGACTGTCAAAGAAAATTCCCAACCGCCCGCCCACCCCGGGCGTTTAACGGGGATGCGTGTCCGGAGCCGCCGCCGCCGCGAAGGAGGGATCGCGCTCCTCCTGGCCCTGCTGGTCCTCGTGATCCTCTCGGTGGTCATCGTCCAGATGAGCGTCTCCTCGCTCCACACGAAGACGGTCGCCGAGAACCACGTCTCCGACCTCCAGAACACCTACGGCGTGCGGGCGGGATACCACCAGGCGGTCCTGTTCCTGCAATCGGACCTGGACCAGGGGGCCGACGTCGACTCGCTCTCCGAGCGCTGGGCCCAGCCCGTCGAGTTCGACCTCGGGCCGGCGCACGTGCAGGTCTCGATCCAGGATACGGAGCGCGCGATCAGCCTCGCGCAGCTGGTGAACGACAAGGGCGAGCCGAATCCCGTCGTGGTCGGGCAGCTCCGGCGCCTGGTGAGGATCCTCCGTCATCCCCCGGAGGTGGCGGACCGGATCATCGACTACATCGACGCGGACTCAAAGGGGGCGTACGAGGCGCGGGCGAAGAACGAGCGCCTCTACAACCTCGAGGAGCTTCTCCGCATCGAGGGGATCGCCCCCGAGATCGTGTACGGCGGCTCGATCAACGGGGAGGACAAGAAGGGGCTCGCGCCGTTCCTGACGGCGTGGCCCTGGGCGCTTCCGCAGGGCGCCATCCCGGGCTCGGTGAACGTGAACACCGCGCCGGTCGAGGTCCTCCAGTCGCTGGCCGACGAGGTGACCCTCGGCGCGGCGGAGGCGATCGTCGCGGCGCGCTCGACGCCCGGACCCGACGGACGGCCCCAGGCCTTCCAGAAGGTGGAGGAGGTCAAGAAGGCCGCGGGCGTAAGCGGCGCCGTCTTCGATGCGATCTCCAGCCAGCTGACGGTGAAGTCGTCGACGTTCGAGATCCGCGTCCGCAGCCACGTGGGAAACCTGGAGAAGGCGTGGGTCTACGTGGTCCGCCGCACGGGCGGCCCGTCGGGCGGGGTGACGCTGCTCAGCTCCCAGCGGCTGAGCGACTTCATGACGGTGAAGCCGCCGGACGAGCAGAAGTAGTTCAGACCTCGACGGACTCGCCCTCGCGCGCCATCACGACCTTGAACTTCCCCTTGATCGCCCGGGCGCGGGCGCGGGCGTCGCGCTCGATCGCGAGGAGCTGGCGGTCGTCGTGGGTCGGCTCGTGGTGGAAGAGGACGAGCTTCTTGACCTCGCTCTCCTTGGAGAGTTCGAGGACCTGGCTGATGGAGCTGTGGCCCCACCCGCGCTTGGTCTCGTACTCCTCGTCGGTATACTGCGAATCGGCCACGAGGAGGTCCACGCCCTTGCAGAAGTCGACGACGCGCTGGTTGCACTCCTTGATGAATTCGGAGCGACGGTGGATCCCGGTGTCCATGTTGCCCGAGCGGTCGGCCAGCACGTCGAAGTAGGGCTCGTTGTCACCCGTGTAGATCGCGCTGCGCCCCTTGTGGCGGAACTTGTAGGCGAGGACGCGGATGGGGTGGTTCATGGACTTGGTGGAGACCTCGAGGTCGCCGATCTGGAAGGTCTCCTCGCCGAGCTCGGTGAACTTGACGCGGGCCGCGAGCTCGACGCCGCGGACCGGGAAGTAGCTGTACTGCATCTGGAACATCAGGGCCTCCTCGAGCGACTTCTCGAGCGCCCGCGGCCCGTAGATGAACAGTTCGTTGCCCGGGAAGTAGATCGGGGTGAAGAAGGGGAAGCCCTGGATGTGGTCCCAGTGCGTGTGGGTGAGGAGCATGTGGACCCGCACCGGTTTCTTCGCCGCGGTGATCTGC
>JBGPCZ010000147.1:0-15626 GCA_041482015.1 Planctomycetota bacterium
GAGCTTCCAGAATCGCGAGCGGTTCCTCGAGGGCGTGAAGCTGAAGCTCGACAAGCTGATGGGCGGGGCGGCGCAGGGCATGACCTCCACGTGGGAGAAGTCGGGGGAGGCGGACGTGGGGCGCCTGTCGGGCTTCGGCGCGCGGATCGAGATGACGGTCGCGGAGAAGACCTGGCGCTGCACGGCCGAGATCCCCGCGTGGCTCCCCATCCCGCAGTCGATGATCGAGCAGAAATTCGACGAAAAGTTCGCCGAGTTGAGTAAGCTGTAGCGGAACAGCGCGGCTATAGGGACCGAAATCGTCAGGATCAGGACCGTGCCCCCGAAGAAGCGCGACATCACGATCCGGCAGATCGCCCAGGAGGTGGGGCTCGACGCCTCCATCGTCCTGGACGTCCTCAAGGAGATCCCCGTGGTCCCGGTGACGCGCGAAGTCGCCGACAAGATCTTCAAGGCGGCGCGGAGGCTCGGCTACGACTTCAAGAAGCTCAAGATCGGCAAGCGGATGCAGCACCGCAAGGAGACGTTCGACGAGGTGCTGGAGAAGATCGGCGAGAACCCCGGGTGGGGCCGCGCCGAGATCGTGAAGTACCTCAAGGAGTCGCGCGCGCTGGTCGATCGCGTCCACAAGCGCGTCTTCCGCGAGGAGTTCGGCGGCGACAGCCGCTGAAGAAAACCACGGAGACACGGAGAAGAGATACCCTGTCCAGCGCTCAGCGGACGTGGCCGTGATCGGGCGCGGGGGCGGCCTTGGCCGCGGGCTCGTGGGGGCGCTCGCAGCGGAGTTCCTCCCCCGGCCCCACCTCGAACTGGAACGTCGCGTGGTTGATCTCCCACCGCTCGTCGAGCAGGGCCTGCAGGCGCCGGGCGATCTCCTCCGTCTGCGAGATGGGGAGGTTCTCGCGGAGGCGCACGTGGGCCGTCAGCGCGTACATCCGTGACGTGATCGTCCAGACGTGGAGGTCGTGGACCTCGAGGACGCCCTCCATGCCCTTCATGGCCGACTCGATCTCCCCGAGCTTCATGTGGCGCGGCGCGGACTCCAGGAGGATCCGCCCCGAATCGCGCACCAGGGTGTAGCACCAGCCCAGGATGAGGAGGCTGATCCCGCCGGCGATGATCGGGTCCGCCTGCTTCCATCCCTTCCATGCGATCAGCGCGCCCGCGGCGAGCACGCCGAGCGACGAGACCGAGTCGGCCACGAGGTGCAGGAAGGCGCCGCGGATGTTGTGGTCGTGCTTCGAGTGGGCGTGGAGAAGCCAGGCCGAGACGGCGTTCACGACGAGCCCGACCCCTCCGAGGACGAGGATGAGGCCCCCGTTGATCGAGGCCGGCGGGTGGATCCAGCGATCGACCGCCTCGTAGAGGACGAACGCCGAGACCGGGATGAGCGAGATGCCGCTGACCAGGCTCGCCAGGATCTCGAGCCGCCAGTATCGGAACGTCTTGTCGGGCGGCGCGGGGCGGCAGGCGATGACGATCGCGAGCCACGAGAGCCCGACCGTCAGGAAGTGGGTCAGGAAGTGGAAGGCGTCGTTCAGGACGGCGATCGACCGCGCGAAATAGCCACCCACGAACTCGCCGGCCATGACGAGCGCGGTCAGGACGAGGACCCACCCGAGCCGGGAGCGCTCCCCGACGCGAACGGCCGCGAGGCCGGAATCGCTGTGTTCGAGCTTTGGATGATGATGCTGCTCGCCCATCGTCGTAATAGTACAGTCTCGGGGGCACGGGGGAAAGGAGGAGACCATGGCACGGACCTCGACCTTGCAGGGCTTCCCGGGCGCTGGTAGGATGGCGGGACCGAAATCCCCCCGGGCAGGAACTTTGTTCCGGCCGGCGTCGTGTACTCCAATGGTTAGACGAGACGAGCTCGCCGCGCTTCCCGATCACGAGATCATGGCGCGGCTCAAGTCCGCGCCCGCGGACCTCGTCGTGGACGGGTTCGAGATCCTGGTGGCGCGGTACAAGAACTCGATCGTCTCCTTCCTCTTCCGGTTCGTGGGGGACTTCCGGACGGCGGAGGACCTGGCGCAGGAGACGTTCCTCCGGGTGTTCAAGAAGATCAATGACTACAACAACGCGGCGAAGTTCTCCACCTGGCTCTACACCATCGCCTCGAACCTCGCCAAGGACGAGTTCAAGCGCCGCTCCCGGCACCCCGCCAAGTCGCTCGACTGGAGGGGCGGGGGCGACACCACGCGCAACATCCCGCAGGTCAAGGCCGACACCACCGCCTCCGTCCCCGACGTCATGCTGGAGCACGACGAGGTCCGGAAGAACGTCAAGAAGGCCCTCGAGCTTCTCGACGAGCACGACCGCGAGATCCTGCTTCTCAAGGACGTCCAGGGGCTGTCCTACGAGGAGATCTCCCACGTTCTGGAGCTCCCGATGGGGACGGTGAAGTCCAGGATCTCGAGGGCGCGGGTGGCCTTCAAGGACGTCTGGAAAAAGATGGGCGAGTAACCGTGGGCAACCTTGGGTAACATAGTGTGGTCGGTGTGCGATTTGGGTATTGGGGGGCCGGGATGAAGAATGCCGCGGGCTGGTTCTGTTTCGTGCTGCTCCTGGGCACGGTGCTCGGGTTCGCGGCGGGCAAGATGGACGTCCAGGCGCAGACGGTGGACAACAAGTCGACGCGCTACCTGGCCGGCGTCGTGACGTACGGCCAGTCGACCGACGCGCTGATGCTCTTCGACACGCAGACCAACCGCCTGGTCGCCTACACGATCGGCGGGAACAAGAAGCTGGAGCTGATGGCCGTGCGCGAGCTGAGCTGGGACATGAAGATGGTCTCCTGGGGCAAGCAGGAGCCCACGGTCCAGGAGGTCAAGGACGCGTTCGAGAAGGCCCAGAAGGAGCACGACAAGGCCGCAAAGACGGAGGAAAAGAAGCCCTGAGGAAGAGTCGGGATATTGAGATATTGGAATCGGGCTATTGAAGAGTGCAATGCGCATGAAATCGACGCAGGTTCCTTTGGGAATCTTCAATAGCTCAATAGAAAATAACCCGATAGCGCAATGAACTGCCACGAAACGACGGACCGGTTCTCGGAGTACTACGACGGCGGGCTCCTGCCCGCCGAGCGCGAGTCGCTCGAGGAGCACCTCAAGAACTGCTCCTCGTGCACCGGCGAGTTCCGGCACTTCAGCGACGGCCTGAAGGCGCTCCACGAGACGACGCCGCTCGAGACGACCGACATCTTCCTCCCGAGCGTGCGCGCCATGGCCCAGGCGCACATCACGCGCAAGGAGAACATCCTCAAGCCCTCCCCCGCGGTCTCCGAGACGATGACCACCGAGGGGTTGACGGTCCGGACCCCGACCGCGACGCTCCCGTCGCGCTCCGCGATCCCCGTCTGGGTCCCGTGGGCGCTGGCCGCGACGATCATCGTCTCCTTCACGCTCGGCTGGATCGCGTTCGGCCGCGGGCGCCCGGGTGAAACCGAGACGCTGGCGCGCCGCGTGGCCGAGCTCGAGGCGGCCCTGGCGAAGAGGAAGCCGGCGGCCGAGCGGATCGTGGAGAAGCCGGTGGACGTCGAGAAGGTCCTCCGGGAGCAGGGATTCGAGAAGGACGAGCAGGGGAAGTGGACCCCCCGCGCGCTCCTGCAGGACCTCAGGCAGGGCAAGGTCCTCCTCGGCGGCCAGGTGCTGACGCGCGAGGAGGCGGCGAAGGAGCTGGTGAAGCTGTTCCCGCCGCCGACGCCGAAGACGCCCGACACGGTCGTGTCGCAGGCGCCCGACGTCGAGAAGATCGTCCAGGAGGCGATGACCGCCGCCGGCTACCGGAAGTACAACAACGTCTGGTTTCCCGAATCGTGGACCTCGCGGCTGGAGGCGGGCGAGGTGCTGACCGGGCTCGACCAGTGGCGCAAGACCTCCGACTTCAAGGAGGAGCTCATCCGGGACCACGGCCTGGTCGAGGACCCGCGCACCAAGAAGATCATGACGCGCGAGCAGGCGGAATGGATCGCGTCGTCGCAGCTGGTGAAGCGGCCCGACGCGTCGCCCGCGGTGAACGAAGTCACCGGGTTGCTTGAGGGCCTGCAGATCGGGCCGCCCATGAACTACCGCGGGCTTACGGTCTACCCGCTCCTCCCGGCCGCCGCGCCGCCCGCGGTGACCTTCATGACGCTCCACACCGCGCAGGGGCCCGGGACGGTCGACCTGGTCGACTCCGCCGTCTTCTCCGCGCAGGTGAAGAACCCGCTCGAGGCGGAGATCCTCCTCCTGGCGGGCGAGGTCCTGACGGGCGGCCGCTGCGCGCGGGTGGTCGCCGAGGACACGCTCGTGCCCCGCAAGGAGACGGGCAGGGTGCCGGTCCTCTGCGTGGAGCCGGGCGGGTGGCGGACCGGCGACAAGTTCGCGAAGGAGTCGGGCCACTACCTCGCGCCCCCCTCGATCCGCCGCGCGCTCACGTGGGAGCAGGGGCAGGGCGCGATCTGGTCGATCCTCTCCCGGCGGCTGGACAAGACGCACGCGGGCCAGGCGGACCTGTTCAAGAAGCACGCGGAGGCGCTGGCGGACTACCGCGCGTACTTCACGGTGCTCCTGGAGCGCGAGCCGGCCGCGATCGGCCTCGCCGTCGCGGAGGGCGACACGCTGGAGCTGGTCGAGCTTTTCCAGGACCACGCGCTCTTCGCGGGCTTCCTCGACCGGCTGGTCTCGTCGGCCGCGCTGGACCTTCTCGAGCGCGGCTCGGAGGCCGTCTCGCGCGGCCCCGGCGTCTTCCCCAACTCGGTGAAGGGGGTCAAGACGTTCCTCGAGGCCGCCTTCTTCTGGACCTACGAGTCGCGCGACGACGGGTTCGGCATCCGGAAGGACGAGGGCTGGATCGGCCGGGCGCGCGTGTCCGGCGGCACGGTGAACCACGTCCTCCTCTTCACCCCCGGCGCGCCGGAGTGGGACCGGCGCGCGCCCTACACGATCCCGCGCGACAAGATCTCGAAGGCGCTCGCCGAGACCGAGGCGCGCCTGAAGGGGCTGGGCCCCGCGAAGAAATCCACGGCGCTCCACGACGTGGCGTCCATCAACTCGCCCGACGTGACGGCGCTCCTCGTCCGTCACCTCAACGAGACCGACCCGGGGCTCCGCCGCATGGTCGTCCAGGAGCTGGGCGCCTCCGGCGACGCGCGGGCGGCCGAGCCGCTCCTCCCGCTCCTTCCCAAGAGCCGGCAGGACGCGCCGCTCTTCGCGGAACTCGTGCGGGCGCTCGCCCGCCTGGGCGACGACCGCGTCGTCGACCCATTCCTCCGGCAGCTCGACCAGGGGGACCCCGAGCTCGCGCGGGTGATCATCGCGGGGATGCCCGAGCTGCTCCTCCAGCTCCGGACGAGGGACCTCCTCGAGCGCGCGACCGCCCGCCTCGTGCAGCTCTACGAGGCCTCCGAGGGGCTGGTGAAGGGCGACGTGATCCTCGATCCCGTGATGAAGAACGTGAAGGCGGCCGACGCGCAGGCGATGCTCGACCTGGTGCGCTCGTCGCTCCGGCAGCTGATCGGCCGCGAGTTCCCCGGCGCCCCCGCCTGCCGCGCCTGGTGGAACGACCGCGAGACGCGCGACAAGTTCCTCAAGGAACGAACCGGCAAGTAGCCCGGGACGGAAAAGCTCGCGGCGATCTCCTTCGCCTGGCTCAATCCCTTCGGAATATCAGCCGGCCTGTTTCTTAGTGACCGTGCCGATGATGAAGGTCCGAGACGTGCGGGTGCTCGTGCTCAAGCTTCTCGTGCCGATGCCGGTGGGAGTGCGGCTCAGGTCCTTCGTCTCCCCGGTGTTCATGCGCGTGATGCTCGTCATGTAAATGACGGTGCTCGTGCTCCAGGACGTCGTGAACGTGGAAATGAGCGTGCTGGTCCCGGATGAAAAGCCACGTTCCCGGAATGAGGAACGCGCCCCCGAGCGCCGTCAAGGTCGCGGGCACCTCGCCCAGGAGCGCCCACGACAGGACGACGGCTGCCGCCGGGGCCGTCGCGAAGAGCGCGGAGGTCCGCGCGGCCCCCAGGTGCCTGAGCCCCACGATGAAGAGGACCATGGAGAGTCCGTAGGAAAAGGAGCCCACCAGCAGGGCGAAGGCGGCCGTCTTCAGGCCGATGTCCGGCCACGCTCCGGCAATCTTCGCCAGGCCCAGGTTGACCAGGCCCGCCGCGATTCCCTTCACGGCGGCAATCTCCAGGGGATCGCGGCCCGAGAGCCGTTGCGTGAAATTGTTGTCCAGGCCCCAGGCCAGGCCCGACGCGAGGAGGCAGAGCGGCCCGGCCCAATGGATGGAGCCTCCTTGCGCCGCGCTGCTCCAGCCGACCAGCGTGGCCCCCGTCACGATGACCGCGGCGCCCGTGATTTCTCTCCGGGTGAGGAAGTCGCCGAAAAACAGCAACGCGATCACCACCGTGAAGAGCGTCTCCGTGTTCGCCAGGAGAGCGCCGACGTGGGCGGGGGTCCGGTCCAGTCCCATGAGGAGGAGGATGGGCCCGGCGACTCCACCGGCCAGGATCACCCCCGCGAGCCATCCGGAATCGGACCGCGTCAGTCGGGCTTCCCGCGTTGACCGTCCCCGCGCCCGGAGGAAGACGCGGACGGCCCCGATCCCCAAACCGCTTCCAAGGTAGAGGAGTCCCGCCAGCCCGAGCGGATGGACCTCGGCGAGCAGACGCTTGGACAATGGAAAGGCGGCCCCGAAGAGCGCCGCCGACAGGGCCACCCCTCCGTAGGCGCGCCATCGTGTGGGGATCATGACGCCGATTCTCCTTGGGGATTACGGCTTGAGCTTCCTCGCGTACTCCTTCCACTCGCTCTCCAGCGCGCCCGCCTTCTCCTTGAACACCGAGTCGTACGCCTGCCGCGGCGTCTTTCCGTAGCGCAGTTCGTTGAAGTAGGCCTGGATGAGCGGCTTGTGCTTTCCGGCCGAGGCCTCGTGGAGGAAGTGGACGATCGACCAGGACTCCGAGTACCGCAGCGACGCGCCGGCCGAGTAGAACTCGCGCGGCGTCTGGTTCATCAGCGTCTCGAACGGGAAGAGGTTTCCCGACTCCGCCATGAGCCGCGCGACGGCGGCCGGGTCGCGGAGCACCATCGCCTTCTTCACGACCTTGCCGTCCGCGACCTCGATCGCGCCCATGTAGTCCGCCATGCCCTCGTTGTACCAGTAGGGGAGCGAGGACGGGACCATGAGGCTCGTGAAGTGGTGGAAGGCCTCGTGGAAGAGCGTCACCATCGTCGCGGCGCGGTCGAGCGTCTCGAAGAGCACGAGCTCGTTGAACGCGTCGCGGTAGACGCCGAGCGTCCGGTCGCCGCGCGTCTCGGAGAGGAGCTCGAAGTAGGCGTGGTAGTTCTCGGCCGTCTGGAAGACGGCCACGCGGGGCTTCCGCTTCATCGCCCGGAGCGGCACGTCGCGGAAGGTCTCCGCGTAGTGGCGCCACGCCGCCTCGAGCGCGTCGCCGTAGCGCTTCGCCGCCTCGGCGCTGATGTCGGTCGTCACGAGGTAGTGCGCGGTCTCCGCGTCGAAGCGGCAGCCGAGGTCGCGCGGGCCGCGCCGCTGGCGGGGGAGGACCCGCGCGAAGTAGGCGGCGTCCGCGTCGCCCGGGTCGAGCTTCCGCGCGACCGCGAGGTCCTCGAGCCACGAGTCCATCGTGCCGGGGGAGCCCTCGAAGGTCGCCCGCGCGCGCATCACGTAGGCGGCGGCCAGGTCGGGCTTCGCGTCGAGCGCCCGGTTCGCCTCGCGGAGCGCGCCCTCCGCGTCGTGCGCCTCGAGGAGGTGCTCCGCCTGGCGGAGGATCGCCTCGGCGAAGGCGGGGTAGAGCGCCAGCGCCTTCTTCAGCGCCTCGCGCGCCAGCCCGCGCTCCTGGCGGTCGTCGTGGAGGAGCGCGCGGAGGAACGGGAGCGACGGGACGTCGGGGTACTTCCGCGCCAGCTCCGACATCCGGCGCTCCCAGCCCGCGGCGTCGAAGGCGCCGGGCGTGTCCGAGACGAGGTGCGCGGCGAGCTCCTTCTTGAGCTTCTCGTAGCCCTCGACGAGATCGGAGAAGGTCGTGATCCGAAGGCTGAAGTAGGGGTCGTCGGCGGTGAGCGCGATCGACTCGCCCCCGCCCAGCCCCTTCATCGCGAGCGCGTGCTCGCGCCGCTCCCGGATCTCCTCGAAGTCGGTCTCGAGCGCGCGGCGGACCAGCACCTCGCCCTCGCCTAGGCGGGCGTCCAGGTCCTCGCGCGCGATGCGACCGCGGAGGAGGAGGGGGGCGCCGAGCGCGAGCCGGCCCGACGCGGCGGCGATGCGGAAGGGCCCCTTGGGGGGATCGGCCTCCGGCGCCGGGTCCTCGAGCGTCGCCGCCTCCGCCCGGTCCACCGAAACCGTGTGCTTCCCGCCCTTCGACTGGAGCCGGATCTCGTGGGCCTTCCCGAAGACGATCTTCGCCTTGTCGCTCTTCGCGACGGCGCGACGGCGATCCTTCTCGACTCGATGGAGCGTCGCGCCCTGTGGCCCGAGTTCGATCTCGTAGCCGGGGATCCCCAGGAGGACCGGGGCGGGCGACGTGATCCGAAGGTCCGCCGCGAGTTCGCCCTCGAAGGCGAGCGGCTCCTCCGAACCCCCGCGGAGCACCGAGCCCTTCGCGTCGATGAAGACGGAATCCTTCGCGGGCGCGGGGGCGGGCGCCCAGTCCTCGAGCTGCTTCGCCTCGCGCCAGTCGTACCCCAGGAGGATCGTGTCGGTCCCCGCGCGCCGCGCGGCGCCGCGGAACCCGCCCTGTCCCGCCGCGAGGCGGACGAGGTTGTCCTTGAACTCCAGGACCCGCGACTCGTAGCCGTCGCCCAGCTTTGCCGCGCGGTCGAACGATTCCAGCGCCTCCTTCCACATCCGCCGCGCGATGAAGAAGCGGCCGCGCTCGAACTGCTCTTTCGCGGCAGAGGCGTCGAAGAGCGCGTCGGCGGCCGTCCGGAGCGACGCCGGCTCGAACGAGTCCCAGGGGAGCGTGAGCGTCCGCGCGCCGGCCTCGAGGTCGCCATCGTTCATCGTGAAGCGGCGGATCTTCGCGGCCTGGAGCGTTTCGCCCCCGCGGATCGTGACGGTGACCGGGCGCGTCGCGAGCCGGGCGCGGAGCGTCGCGACGGCCTCGTCGGCGACGGCCTTCTCGGCGGCCACCTCCCTCCGCGCCGCCTCCGCGCGCTGGACGGCCTTCTTTCGGTTCTCTTCCGTCCTCGCGGCGAACTCCGCCTTGGGGTCCTGCGCCGCGCCGGCCAGGACCAGCGCGGAGAGCCAGAAGGCGCGACGCATCATTTGGGGAACGCGATGTCCCGGAGCTCGAACTTCACCTCGTCGAGGTGGTGGAGGAGGACGCACGGGATGCGGATCTCCTTGAGGGACTGGGGCTTCTCCGCGGTCCAGGTGAGGGTGTACGTGTAGTTATCCTCGCCCCCGCCGCCCGACATCCCCGACTGGCCGAGCGGCGCGCCGCTCACGGTGACGGGCTCGATATCCTCGTAGGAAAACGGGAGGCGGGCCTCGAAATCGGGATCGACGTCGCGCTTCGCCGCGTCGGCCGGCCCGACGTACTTGCCGGCCGTCGAGATCCGGACCGTGACCTCGTTCCCCTTCTCCACGTAGTCGTCGAGCGTGACCTTCAGGCCGTGGAGTTCCAGGCTCTTCCCCTTTGAATCCGCCGGCTTCTCGAAGACGAGCGTCTTGACCTCCTTGGGATAGGCGAGGACGAAGACGCCCTTGAGCGAGGCGATCTTCGTGGCGTCGCCCTCGGGGTACTTGAACTCGAAGGTCTCCTGCGACTCGGACTCGAGGCCGTTCCGCCGGAAACTCTGGCCGAAGACGTTCTTCTCCTCGTCCTTCTTCTCCGGGACCAGGGAGCGACCCTTGTCGTCCTTCGCCTCGGTGATCTCGAACTTGAGCGTCGCCTTGGGGACGACGTTGGGCGGCCAGTGGATCTCGACCTGGAGGTTGCCGGTCGACTGCGTCCCCTGGAAGTTGTTCACCCGCGTGAGGGAGACCTCGACGACCCGCACGCGGTAATGGCGCACGTACGCGGCGGGGAAGTTCACGAAGGGCGACGCCGTGAAGACGAGCTTGGGAACGGGTCCGGCGCGGGGGTGGCGGAAGCCGCCCAACTCGTCGTCCCCGCCGCCGTTGCGCGAGACGAGCTGGCCGTGCTTGCGGCAGACCTCGTCGATCGCCTGGAGCGGGGGTACATCCTTGAGCGCGACCGACACCGCCTCCTTCCCGACCTCGCCCTCGAACTGCACGAGGAGGCCGGCCTGCCGCGCGATCTCCTCGAGGGCCTCCTTCGCGGGCCGGTTGCGGTGGTCGAGGGTCACCGTCTTGAGCGGCGGGAGCGACCGGCCGAGCGTGTCGCGCGCCTCGATCGCCTTGATTGCCTCCTCGACGCGGCCGCGCACCTCGCCGTCGAGCTTTGTCTTCGCCTTTTGGAGGACCGGGATCGCGGCGGGGCCGAGGTCGGCCAGGTCCTTGACCGCCTGCTCGCGCGCGTCGATCGCGTCGTCGGCGAGTTTTCCGACGAGGTCCGCGACCTTCTTCTCGAGCTTCTCGAGGCCGTCCTGGCCGATCCGGGGCAGGACCGAGAGCAGGGTGAGGGCGAGGATCTTCATAAGGGGCGCTCCTGAACCTCCACCATTATATAGGGCCGCGAGCCCCGGATGTTAGATCAGCTTGGGCAGGATCTCGCCCGCCTTGCCTTGAAGCGCGTGGGTGGCGCTTTCCGTCAGCGGCGTCGGCTCGGCGTTGATCTCGACGACCGGCACGCCCCGCTCCAGGGCCATGGTTGCCATCGAGGCCGCGGGCTGGACGAGGCCCGACGTGCCGACCACGAGCATGAGGTCGCACGCGCCGATCGCGACGAACGCCTTTCGCGCGATGTCAAAGGGGAGCGGCTCGCCGAACCAGACGACGTCCGGGCGGAGGAGCCCCTCGCACGGGCAGCGCGGCGGGATCGCGGGCATCGGAGCGCGCCGGTCCTCCCGCACCTCGCGGCACGAGCCGCAGCGCGTCCTCCAGAGCGAGCCGTGGATCTCGAGGAGGCTGCGTGAGCCGGCGAGCGCGTGGAGGCCGTCGACGTTCTGGGTGACGACGGTCAGGTCGGGCGCGCGCTTCTCGAGCGTGACGAGCGCGTAGTGGGCGAGGTTGGGCCTGGCCTCCGCGATCTTCTGCCGCCGCCAGTCGTACCACTCCCAGACGAGCCGCGGGTCGCGCGCGAACGCCTCGGCGGTCGCCAGGTCTTCGGCCCGATGGTCGCGCCAGAGCCCGCCCGGCCCGCGGAATGTCGGCACGCCCGACTCGGCCGAGATCCCCGCGCCGGTCAGCACGGTGATCGAGCGGGCCCGGTCGATGAGCGACCGGACCGCGTCGAGGCTCATGCGAGGTGGCTCTCGAGGACCTGCCTCGGGCTGAACCCCGCGAGCTTGAGGGCGCGCTCGCCGTCCGGCGGCAGCGCGGCCTGCGGGAGGAGGCCGATCACCTCGCTGGAACGGACCTTCGCGCCCAGCCGCGCCGCCTCTTCCTCGACCGCGCGGAACACCTCGAGGAGGCCGGTCCGCGTGTAGTCGCAGACGTTCATCGAGACCTGCGCGCACTTCCGGTCGGCGATCGACAGTCCGAGCGCCTTGATCCCCGGCAGGCCGCCGTCCCGCTCGCGGATCTTCTTCGCGATCTTCTTCGCGATCCCGAGGTCGTCGCTCTCCAGGTCGATGTTGTACGCGATGAGCGGGAGCCGCGCGCCGACCGCGACGCACCCCGCGGTTGGATGGATCGCGTCGGGCCCGAAGTCGGGCACGCGGTCGGGATCCTTCCCGATCAGGTCGCGCAACCCTTCGAACTGCGGCTTGCGGATCTCGGCGAGGTTCTTCCGGTCGGGCCGGGTGGCGGCGAACTCATAAAGATACACGGGGAGCTTCAGCTCCTCGCCGATCCGGCGGCCGACCTCCTTCGCGACCCGCACCGCGTCGTCCATCGTCGCCCCGCGCAGCGGGACGAACGGGCAGACGTCGATCGCGCCCATCCGCGGGTGCTCGCCCTGGTGCGTGGTGAGGTCGATGAGCTCGACCGCCTTCCGCGCGCAGGCGACGGCGGCCCGCCCGACGGGCCCGGGCTCTCCGATGAAGGTGAGGACGCTCCGGTGGTGGTCCTTGTCCATCTCGAGATCGAGGACCTTCACGCCCTCGGTGCGCGCGGCCTCGGCGATCGCGTCGCACACATCGCGCCGCCGCCCCTCGCTGAAATTGGGGACGCTCTCGAGGATCACGAGGGTGATTTAACCACCAAGTCACCAAGACACCAAGAAGATCAGACGAAGGGGAAGGACGTGAGGTCGTGACAATGAATTCAAAAGGAACTTCTCACGTCCTCTCCCTGCTCCCCCACTCTCCCTTCGCCCCGCGGGAATCGCTATAATCCCCTCTCCATATGAGCAAGCTGGGGGCGTCCGTCGCGATGGTCGGCTTCCTGCTGCTCCTCGGGGTGGCCGACCTGTTCCTTCTCAGCACGAGCGAGTCGCTCTCTCGGATCGCGCGCGAGAGGATCCAGGAGCTCTTCGGCGACACGGTCGAGGCGATGGACGTCCGCGCGTCGCTCGACGGGGTGGTCGTGCTCGAGGGCGTCCAGGTCAAGCTGGGCGGGCCGGAGTTCGAGCCGCAGATCGCGAACCGTGTCGAGATCCTCTTCGGCGATCGCCTCAGGGGAAAGATCCGGCGCATCACGTTCGAGGGCGTGCGGCTCAACGTGTCGCCCTGTCTTTTCGAGGAGTTGGGGAAGGGGGATTCGAAGCGGACGATCCGCGACGTCTTCCCGGATCCCGACGACCTTCCGCAAGTCGTGATCCGCGGAGGGATGGTCGTGGCCTCGTACCCGAGGGCGTTCCCGGACGGGCCGCAGCCGCTCGGCCTCGGGGAGTGCTCGCTTACGCCCGTCCGCGGCTACCGCGCGAGCCTCCAGGGGATCTTCGAGAGCCCGCTCTACGGGCGGTGGAGCGCGTCGGGCGAGATCGACCTCGCGGGCGGGCCGACCCAGGTGAGGCTGGAGACCGCCTTCTTCCGCATCGAGCCGCGGATCCGCGAGCCGCTCGCGCCGCACCTCCGGGGCGTCTACGAGCGGTACATGCCGGGCGGCGACTGCGACGTGACGGTCGACCTCTGGAAGGAGGCCGGCACCCCGCTCGACTTCAAGGTCACGTTCGTCGCGCGCCAGATGGACCTGAACTACAAGTACTTCCCCTACCAGGTCCACGACATGTCGGGGGAGATCGTCTTCCTGGAGCGGGGATTCCGGATCAAGCACATGACGGCGAGGCACGGGAACGCCGTGGTCCGCTTCGACGGGGCGGCGACCGGCTACACGGAAGAGTCGGCGTTCAAGTTCCGGCTGGAGGTCGACGACGTCCCGCTTGACGACACCCTCCGGGCCGCGCTCAAGGAGGAGAGCCGCCCGGCGTGGGATCGCTTCGCCCCCTCGGGCCGCATGAGCGCGAAGGGGATCGCGGAGCGCGAGGAGGGGCCCGACAAGCCGCTTCACCTGCCCCTCGAAATCTCCGTCGCGGCCGCAAACCTTACGTTCAAGAACTTCCCCTACGAGTTGAGGGAGGCCTCGGGCGATCTCCTCATCGACGGCGGGGAGATGACGGTCAAGCGCCTCTCTTCGAGGCAGGGCGACGCCTCGATCGACGTGTCGGGCCGCATCCGCGACCTGGCCGGCGACGCGACGGTCGACCTGTCGATCGACGCGCGCTCCGTGCCGCTCGACGACCGGCTGAAGAAGGCGTTCGGCGAGGAGGTGCGGAAGACGTGGGACCTCCTCGCGCCCGCGGGCGCGATCGATGCCAGGGTGCAGTTGACCAAGGAGAAGGGGAAGGACTTTTCCTACGCGGCGACTCTGCGCGCGCGGGGGAACTCGATCAGGCACGCGGACTTCCCGGTCCCGGTCTCCGATCTCGACGGCGAGATCGAGATCACGCCGGGACTGGTGCGGCTCCGGCACGTCACGGGGAAGGCGCGCGGCGCGCGGGTGGGCGCGCACGGGATGATCTCGGGGGACGCGATCGAGATCGACCTGGACGCCTCGGGCGTGACGATCGACCCGGAGCTCACGTCGATGCTCCCGCCGGAGGCGGGCGACTTCCTCAAGCAGCTCAAGCTGGGCGGCGTGGTCGGCTTCATGGCGGGCTACCGGTCGAAGCCCGGCGGGCAGAAGCAGTTCACGATGGACCTCAAGCTCTCGAAGGGCTCGGTGGACATCGACCCGCGGATCGAGGAGATCGAGGGCCACGTGGCGCTCGAGGGGTTCTACGACAAGGAGCTGCTACTCCGGGGCCCGATCTCGGTCTCGTCGGCGATGGTGGCGGGGAAGCGGCTGGCCGACGTGGGGGCGAGCCTGAACGTGAAGGGCTCGAAGGTGAACTTCGTGAACATCAAGGCGACGGCGTACGGCGGGCTGGTCGCGGGGAAGTCGTTTTCGGTGGACACGAAGACGGGCGACTTCTATTGCGAGAGCCTGACGGTCGACCGGCTGGACCTGCACGAGTACTCGCTGGACACGCAGGGGTACGCGAAGAAGGCGCTCGGCGGGAAGGCGTCGCTCTCGATCCAGGACCTGGCGGGCCGCGCGTCCGACGCGAAGACGATCACGGGGAAGGGCCGGCTCTCGATCCACGACGGGGTCCTCTGGGACGTGCCGATGTTCGTGAGTCTCTTCACGCTCAACCCGCAGGAACTCTTCAAGTCGAAGCAGCAGTTCGACACGGGGGCGGTGGATTTCGAGATCAAGGACCGAAAGTTCGCCATCGACAAGCTCTCGTTCTCGAGCGAGAGCGTGAGCCTGTTCGGCCGCGGGTCGGTGGACTTCGACGGCAACCTCGACCTCGTGCTGAAGACGAAGACGGGCTTCTTCGGGATCGACTTCCTGCCCATCAACCTGGTCACGGGGCTCTTCGACGAGCTCAAAGGGGCGTTCCACGGCGTCGCGGTGACCGGGACGTTCGAGAAGCCCGAGACGAGCCAGAAGCTCTTCCCGGGGATAGGGAAGTAGACGACCAAGGGAGAGGCCGGGAGGCGGAGAGAGCAACCCCATGACCGACGAGGAGCGGGTGGTCCGCCGGTTCAAGCGGATGAAGCTCCTCGTTGCGACGCTGGTGGTGGCGGGCCTGTTCGTCCAGACGATCGGGAACGCGTTCGTGAGGGCGGCGGGGGTCGCGTCGCCGGTCGTGGTCACCCTGGTACACACCGGCGGGCTGCTCTTCCAGGTGCTCGCGTGCGTCCTCTACATGCGCCTCAAGGGCCGGAACGGGATGCTCGGCCTTCTTGGAATCCTGGGCCTCATCGGCGTGGCGTGCGTCTTCTTCATGGACAAGCAGTGCCTTCGCTGCCGGACGCGCCACAAGCACGACGACAAGGCCTGCCGGGCGTGCGGCTGGCCCAGTTGATGGGCGGCGTTTCTCCGGGGAAGCAAAAGAATGCCGGGTGGCACCGTGGCACCCTCTGCGAAGCGGATGCGGATAGTGATATCGCTGACAAACTCTACCTGTGAGCGGCTGGCTGAGGCGACCCCCGCTCATTTCACGCGGCTCGCCTTCGCCTTTTCTGGCCTCGCTCAGCTATCCATCGGTCACCTGCTGGCTCCTCCGACCTACA